>JBGAUU010000038.1:0-37499 GCA_044228465.1 Cyclobacteriaceae bacterium | reverse complement strand
TCTTAAAAATTTACCTGAGCGCACACAGAAGCCCAGGCAAATGGGTTTTACCATGGCGATGGACAAAGGCTTGAGCGTACGCGAAGCCGAAGACTTTATGAGCATTGCCTCAGACCATGTGGATATTGTTAAACTGGGCTGGGCTACCTCTTTTGTAACTCCCCACTTAAAAGACAAATTGAAAGTGTACAAAGATGCCGGAGTGCCTTGTTACTTTGGTGGGACACTATTCGAAGCTTTTATCATTCGCGATCAATTTGACGACTATCGCAAAGTGCTCGACAAATTCAATATGTCTTTTGCGGAAGTCTCCGATGGTTCCATTGACTTAGATCACGATAAAAAATTAGATTATATCTCTAAACTCGCTACGCAAGTTACGGTGCTTTCCGAAGTGGGTTCGAAAGATGCGGACAAGATCATCCCTCCCTATCAATGGATTGATCTCATGCAAAAAGAGTTGGATGCGGGTGCATGGAAAGTAATTGGAGAAGCGCGTGAAGGTGGCAACGTTGGGTTGTTCCGTTCCAGTGGCGAAGTACGTTCCGGATTGGTGCAAGAAATTCTCACCAAAATTCCGTTTGAAAAAATTATTTGGGAAGCGCCTCAGAAAGCGCAGCAAGTTTGGTTTATCAAACTACTAGGTGCCAATGTAAACTTAGGCAACATTGCACCTAACGAAGTAATTCCTCTCGAAACCATTCGTCTGGGATTGCGCGGAGATACGTTTTTACATTTTCTGGGATTAGAAAGAAAAAAAGACAACTCGACACCTGCTTTTGAAGCGGACTAAGTACGAATGGAATTCTTAATTGATTTTATTCTTCATCTTGATCAACATTTGATTGCCCTCGTAAACGAATACGGAACGCTTACGTATGTGATTCTTTTTCTGATCGTATTTACCGAGACGGGCCTGATTGTAATGCCCTTTCTTCCGGGCGATTCATTGTTGTTTGCAGCAGGGGCGCTTTCTGCGTTGCCCAATTCGGCACTTAACATCGCTCTTCTCATACCATTATTAATTGGTGCTGCACTCTTAGGTGATAACGTCAATTATTTTGTAGGACGCTTTGCCGGGTCGTTTATCAAAAGCAAAGAACGAATTTTATTCTTCAAGCGAGAATATATTGAACAGACAGAAGCATTCTACGAAAAGCATGGCGCCAAAACGATCATCATGGCACGCTTCGTTCCAATCGTTCGCACGATTGCTCCATTCGTAGCCGGAGCCGGCAGCATGAAGTATCGAAACTATATTTTGAATTGCATTTTAGGTGGTGCCCTTTGGGTCATTGGATTATCCATGCTGGGCTACTTGTTTGGGAACATCCCAATCATTAAAGAAAATTTTGAAAAAGTAATCATTGCCATTATCCTGATCTCTGTATTACCAATGGTAATCGGGTATTTAACCCGAAAGAAGGGTAAAAAAATAAATTCTCTCAATTTATAATCTACACGTATGGAAAAGAAATTTGGCTTAATCGGCTCAACTGTCTCTCATTCATTTTCAAAATCGTATTTTGATGAGAAATTTTTTAGAGAAGGGTTGCGCGACTATCACTACGATCTTTATCCATTGGGTAAAGTAGATGAACTAAAAAAATTGCTCGAAGAAAACCCGGAGCTGACAGGTTTAAATGTAACTGTACCTTACAAAGAACAAGTATTAAAATTTCTTTCAGAAATAGATAGCGAAGCAAAAAAAATTGGCGCTGTCAATGTGATTAAAATCCAAAACGGAAAACTGAAAGGTTTCAACACCGACAGCGATGCATTTTATGAAACACTGGAACGTTGGTTCCCGAAAGTTGAAAATGCTCAGGCATTGGTACTAGGCACCGGAGGGTCTTCTAAAGCCGTGCAGCAAGCATTACGAAAACTGGCCATCCCATTCAAAACCGTTTCTCGTGATAAAGGAAAAGGTGATTTCACCTATGAAGAGTTGGAGAAAAACAGCAAGGTATTCGCGGAATCTGCATTGATCATTAACACAACTCCTCTGGGTATGTCACCCGAGACAAATGCAATTCCTCCAATCAATTTTGAGTTTTTAAACTCGAGCCATTATGTGTACGATCTGATTTACAATCCAGCTCGCACCTTGTTTTTACAAAAAGCAGAAATGCGCGGAGCAACGATTAAAAACGGATTAGAAATGCTGCACATTCAGGCCGAAAAAGCCTGGGCCATTTGGAATAATTAATCATCATTAAAGTGAGGACGATTCAAGTCCTCACTCAAAACAAAATATGGATTTTCAACTAACCAGTGAATACGTTCCTACGGGCGATCAACCCAGGGCCATCGAACAACTGGTGAAGGGGATTCATGAAGGTGATCAACATCAAACCTTACTAGGTGTAACAGGCTCTGGTAAAACGTTTACCATTGCCAATGTTATTGCCAAAACCAACAAGCCTACATTAATTCTGAGCCATAACAAAACCTTGGCAGCTCAGCTATACGGAGAGTTCAAACAGTTTTTTCCGAATAACGCAGTAGAGTATTTCATCTCGTATTACGATTATTACCAGCCCGAGGCTTTCATTCCTTCATCGAATCTATATATTGAAAAGGATCTTTCGATCAATCAGGAAATTGAAAAGTTGCGACTAAGTGCTACCTCTTCGCTCCTTTCCGGAAGAAGAGATGTAATTGTGGTCGCTTCGGTGTCTTGTATTTATGGTATTGGTAATCCGGAAGAGTTTGGAAAAAACAGAATCCAATTAAAGGTTGGCGAAATGATTCCGCGCAATCGCTTGCTGTTTGCATTAGTTGACATTTTGTACAATCGAACTGAAGCGGAATTTAAACGCGGCACTTTCCGTGTGAAAGGTGATACGGTAGATATTTTTCTCGCTTACGCGGATTATGCGTTGCGTATTTATTTCTTTGGTGATGAAATAGAAAACATTCAGCTGATTGACCCGTCTACCGGAAAAAAAATCACAGATGAAAAACAAGCAGTGATCTTTCCTGCCAATTTGTTTGTAACCGGAAAAGAGTTGCTCAACACTGCCATTCGCGAAATTCAAGACGACATGGTGCTGCAAGTACAAATGTTTGAAGGTGAGCGAAAACATCTCGAAGCGAAACGCCTGAAAGAGCGCACCGAGTTTGATTTAGAGATGATGCGCGAACTCGGTTATTGTAGCGGTATTGAAAACTACTCACGCTACTTTGACAGACGCAATGTGGGGGCACGTCCTTTCTGTTTGATCGACTATTTTCCGGATGACTTTTTAATGGTGATTGATGAAAGTCACGTTACGGTGCCACAAGTGAGAGCGATGTGGGGTGGCGATCGATCACGCAAAGTAAATCTGGTTGATTATGGTTTTCGTTTGCCATCAGCTTTGGACAACCGCCCGCTTACGTTCAATGAATTTGAAGCTTTATTGCCACAAGTAGTTTTTGTTAGTGCTACGCCTTCTGAATATGAATTGCGCAAATCGGATGGTGTGGTAGTAGAACAAATTATCAGACCTACCGGATTGTTAGACCCGTTGATTGATGTGCGACCCAGTAAAAATCAAATCGATGACTTGCTGGAAGAAATTGATGAGCGCGTGAAGAAGAAAGAGCGTGTGCTCGTTACTACACTCACCAAACGCATGGCCGAAGAACTAACCAAGTTTTTAGAGCGTGCCTCGGTGAAGTGTCGCTATATTCATAGCGAAGTGCAAACGCTGGATCGCGTAGAAATTTTACGCGAACTACGACTCGGAATTTTTGATGTGTTGGTAGGTGTTAACTTATTGCGCGAAGGATTGGATTTACCGGAGGTTTCATTGGTTGCAATCTTAGATGCTGATAAAGAAGGATTCTTGCGCAATCAACGATCGCTTGTACAAACCATTGGTCGTGCGGCCCGAAATGAAAACGGGCGCGTGATCATGTATGCCGATTCGATTACAGAATCCATGCAGTTAGCGATTGACGAAACGAATCGCAGACGAAAAATTCAGCAGGATTACAACAAAGCCAACGGTATCACGCCTAAAACTGTTCTCAAATCCATTGACTCTATTCTGGGTCAAACCAAAGTGGCGGATTCGAAGAAGACGATGAAGCGCTACTACATCGAAGAAGAAGAGAAGTCGCTGGCCGCTGATCCGGTAACGGCCTACTTAACCAAAGATGAATTAGTGAAGATGGCCGATCGCACACGCAAGGCGATGGAGAAAGCTGCGAAGGAATTAGAATTTATGGAAGCTGCTCGCTTACGCGATGAATACATGGCCATTCAGAAATTAATTGAATCAAAATAAATATTGAAGAATAAAAAAGGGAATGATTACACACCATTCCCCATTCATTCTATTCAAGGTTTTGAATCAATCAATACCCGGCTGTTTTAATTTAAATCCGGATTTAGCTTTCTCTTCGTCTACAATCTTCTTAGCATCCATCAATAATTTCTTGGCATCATATATAATACCATCCTTAATCGTGTATTTGATACCTCCCACGCGCTTCACAGAATTATCGTCCATCAACTTAATCGCGCCAACACCATACAGCACTTGTAAATTCTCTAATGGGTTTTGATCTACAATCGCGAAGTCGGCCAGCTTACCAATTTCAACAGAGCCAATTTCTTTTTCCATACCCAACGCTTGTGCTCCATACAATGTAGCCGAGCGAATCACTTCCAGCGGATGGAAACCGGCCTCGCGCAACAATTCCAACTCGCGAATATATCCGAAGCCATATAATTGAAATATAAAAGCATTGTCTGAACCAGCTGTTACTCTTCCTCCTCTGTTTTTATATTCATTTACAAAAGTCATCCACAACCGGAAGTTTTCGCGCCAAGCAACTTCCTGCTCCGTGCCCCACGAGAACCAAAACGAACCATGTGCCACCCGACTCGGTTGATAGAATGCCCATAGTTGGGGTAATGTGTAGGTTTCATGCCACTCTTGTCTACGTGCTTTGTGCAAATCACGGGCTGCCTCATACGTATCAAAGGTAGGATCGAGTGTGAAGTCTAATTTCAAAAGCGTATCCATCACTGCATTCCACTTGGGCGTGTAAGGTGCCGCAGCTTGCTTCCACAGTCTGCCCGCTTCTTCAAATCGATTTTGCTCATTCGAGTAATTGTAGTTGAGGGGATAGTTTTGGATGGTGGAGTTGGGGAGCATGGCTTCCGGCAACCCATACCAATGTTCCATAGTGGTAAGTCCGGCATGCGCAGAGTTTACCACATTCCAACGCGCTACACCCAACTGTGCATGATGGCAGGCCGAACGTAAACCGAGGCGCTTATTTTCGCGCAAAGCGGCATCCATGATTTCAGGTGCAGCACCAAAAAATTTAATACCATCAGCGCCTTTCAACTTATTGTCATTCACCCAAGCTCGTGCCTGCTCCGGAGTACGGATAGGCTCTTTGCTTCCCGAGCCAAAAGTAACATAAGCTTTGATGCGCGGAGCGGTAATGAGGTTCTGCGCACTTTTGTTTTTCTGATCGAGTACCCACTCCAATCCATTGCCTGATCCCGGATCGCGAATGGTGGTGACTCCGTGTGCCATCCAAAGCTTAAAAACATATTCAGCGATAGGTGCCTGGCCTCCGCCAATGTGTCCGTGCATATCTACAAATCCCGGCATCAGGTACATACCTTCGCAATTCAGTTCTTTGCCTCCAGGCTCTAGTTGCGGGCGATTGCCCTGACTCGCCATGCCAGGAGTAGGTAAGCCGATGCTGACAATATTGACGATGCGGTTTTGCTTGACCACAATATCAACAGGGCCCACCGGTGGTGCGCCAGTTCCGTCAATGAGCATTACCCCACGAATGATGAGTTGCGGATAAGGCCCCTCACCTTCTTTTACTTCGGGGGCTTTTTTAATTCCACTTTGAGCGAGTAGTGTTGTTGCCGCAAAAAAGAAGCAGACAATGGATAAATGAATTCGATGCATAGATTTAAATATGGGTAACTAAATCTATGAAATAAACCCATCACTTAAAATGCCGATGTGCCGATCGGTGAAAATGCAATGTGACTAGCGATTTAGGCAACGGTAATAAAATCTTCCAGCGAGAAGGCATCCGTCTTTCGCACAAACAGAGGCTTTACTTGCCGCCACACGGTAATAAAGAGTTCAGAGTCGCGGTAGTTTTCTAAGCTTTGTTGACGATCCCAACGGCTGACTGTGCAATAGCAATTCGGCACATCCATCTCTTTCACCAATTGCAAGTGCGAGCAACCCGGAAAGTTTCGAATTGCCACTTTATGTTTTTCAAATATTTCCAAGAAGAGTGGAGCTGTTTCTTCGCTGAAATACATTTTTACAATTCGGGTAATCATGCCGGAGATTATTTCAAGTTATTCTTCGAATGTAATGTTAACAGGACTGTCGTGTTTTAATCCGAGCAACTCGCTGGCGTTGCCTTTGTACATACCGATTTCCATCAACCCCAAGCTGTTAAAAATTAAAAAACAATCGCCCGGATCGGCCTCAAAATAGTTTTTGTGAATGCGCCTGAATTTCTCACCTCCAAACTGAATGGTAAATGTTTTTCCGGCACTCAAAATTTCAAATGCATCTTTGGGGATGTTTGTAATCAGGTTTCCGTAACCATCCACCCGAATCACATTTCCGGCAATCAATCGCTTGTTGGCTTTGACAAACCGGTCCGTCATTTTCTTAAAGGTAGGCATCGGTTTACCTAAGGTAGTAATGCCGACTCCACTTGCCAATTTAGCGGCAGCGGCAGCAAAAATATCCCTTTCGGGGAAGGTGGTTTGTATTGGATTAACCGAGTTAAGTTGCACCACCTGTTGGTGATTCTTCTCGCTGATCAGGCCCAATAAACCGTTATCCACACCCACAAAAAAATGATCTTCCAGTTGCAACGCGATATAGGCATCGTCTTTGGCTCCGGCAGAATCTACCGCTACGAGATGCACGGTACCGGCCGGAAAATCACGGAATACCGATTTTAACACAAAAGCCCCATGCGCAATATCGCAGGCCGCAATATGATGGCTGATGTCCACTAAGGTAAGTCCCGGGTTCACGCTGAGCACCTTCGCCTTCATGGCGGCCACATAATGATCCGTTTCACCACTATCAGTAAGGAGAGTAACGATTGCCATCCGTGAACTTTCTAAGGATGCCTGCGTTGTAGCAAGGCGGGATTTATTTAATTTACGCCTTAAAATTACTTCATTTCAACCACATTTCATTTGATCGAAAAAATCATCACTCTGGAAAACATTCCGCTGCTCGAGTTCCTCGGCATTGAGAATAAAAACATCAACGAGCTTTCGCAGGCATTTCCGAAAAGCAAAATCATTTCGCGTGGCAACGAAATTCTGGTGAAGGGTGAAACGCCCGACCTGTTGCAAATCACCGAAGTGCTCAATTCTTTGCAAGAACATTTTCATCAGTTCGGCAAGATTACCGAAGAAAATGTGAAGGCCTATATCGCGCAAGAAAAACCCGAAGGCGTGGCAGACGAAGCTGATGGCGTTATCTTGTACGGAACGAAAGGTGCACCCATTAAACCCAAGACGGTCAATCAACAAAAGTTGGTGCAGTCGGTAAAGGAAAACGATTTAGTCTTTGCGCTTGGCCCTGCTGGAACAGGTAAGACATTTATTTCGGTGGCGCTGGCCGTGCGCGCGCTCAAAAATAAAGTTGTCAAGAAAATCATCATCACACGTCCCGCTGTGGAAGCGGGTGAGAACCTAGGTTTTTTGCCGGGCGATTTAAAAGAAAAGATTGATCCCTATTTGCGTCCTATCTACGATGCGCTGAACGATATGGTGCCTTTTGAAAAACTGAAGTACTATATGGAGCGCGAGATTGTAGAAATTGCTCCACTTGCGTACATGCGCGGACGCACGTTGAACAATGCATTTATTTTGTTGGATGAAGCGCAGAACACCACACCCATGCAAATGAAAATGTTTTTGACACGCATGGGGCCGGAATCAAAAATGATTGTAACGGGCGACACTTCGCAAATCGACTTACCGAAAAATCAAAACTCGGGCTTGAAGGAAGCTGTGCGCATTTTGAATAAAGTAAAAGGAATTGGTTTCGTAGAACTCAGTGCTCGAGATGTAGTGCGGCACAAACTCGTGCGCGATATCATTGAGGCGTATGGAACGAATGAGTAAGAGTTGGAAATAGATTAAATAAAAAAACCGCCATCTTAGGCGGTTTTATTATTTACCAAAGATCTATTGGAAAATAGGTAGTTTTTGAAATTGATTAGGTGGTGGGTTTGGTGTGTTGGGATTTGTATTTATTTGGTTTTGCGGATAAATAAAACGTTGCGGTAATTCCGTGCCAATTACTGGCGTTATGCCAAGCTGAATAATAGGAGTTGCCTTAGCTAACCTTCTTGATTCATTGAATGCCTCATACTGCATAAGCAATAAAATATACTTCTGGCTTATGATTTCGTATAAAATCGCTTTTTGCCTTGTTGAATATCCTTGAGGGTTAGCAAGACCAGCAATGTCAAAGTCCGTAAGGACATAAGGAGTATACAACCTACCCGCTATGGGAAAAGTTTTGCCATTAATATACCCATTGCTTAATTCACTTCGCACAGAATTGAGCGCAATTAATGAATTAGAGATGTCATTACTTCTCGCATAAGCTTCTGCTAAAATGAGTTGATTTTCATAATAGGTCAGAATTGGATGCGGGGAGTTCTTAGTAAAAGCACCATCAACCGTGTTGGGGTCCAATGCCCCAGTGGCTGAAATTCCCACCTTAGTAAAGTGATTGTACAAAGCCGTTTCATTGGTTTTTGTGTTGTTAGAACCAATTCTACTCCTCATTAACAATGGTAAATATGCTCCATCAAAACCAGTATCACCTTTACGATTAATTACAAAAAAATCGTAGTTCTGATTATCGTCAACACCGGTGGCAGTTCCGTGCGGTGTTAACATATCACCTGCTGTATTACTAATACCTGCCGTTGCGCTAGTGATTGCCCTTGTATAATCGCCTAAGTGCAAATACAATCTTGCTTTTAATGTATATGCAGCTTTTTTCCAAAGAGAAACATCTCCCGAATAAAGAAAATCCGAACCGGCAAATAGAAGCCCTGTAGGTGCTGAAAGGTTGGCAATTGCATCATCAAGTTTCGCAATCAATCCGTTGTAAACGCTAAGTTGAGAATCAAATGCAGGTGTTGGAAATTTGTCCCCATCAAATGCTTGAGAAAATGGGACATCACCGTATAATGCTGTCGCTTTCGCAATAATTAATGCTTCCATTACCTGTCCAACTCCTTTCGTCCACTTATCACCCAACTTATCAGCTTTTGTCTGAATCAATCTGCACTGCCCAGCAATCGGATACATTGTTCCCCAAGAAAAAGTACTTGCAAAAACAACATACTGTGCCAACCCTTGATGCTGCCGACTTAAGCCTGCCAGTTCACCTGCCCACATTGAAGCTATTCGGGTATCTGTATCTTCATGCAGTAGAGATACTCCCACCAAAGCTCCTGACATCAAGGTAGGGATATCAACATCTGTCACTGCATTTGGATTAGATTTGATATCTTCATGATCGAACAAGTCTTGGCAAGAACATAGGAATGCAATGGCAAGAAGTGTTACAATAATTTTATTTCTAAATAGGCTTTTCATACGATTTCAGTTTTTAATAAGTAACGGTGATAGAAAAAAGAATAGACTTGGTATTAGGATTAGTAAACCAATCTTGTCCTCTGGACAAACCTGCACCTGTAATGTTTACCTCTGGATCTGTTCCAGTGTAATTTGTCCAGAGAGCAACGTTTCTACCAGTCAAACTAAAGTCAACTGACGATAACTTTGTGAGTTGTCTGAAACCGGCACTGCGAAGAGTATAACGTAAAGTAATTTCTCTTATTCGAGTTGAGCCACCATCTTCAACAAACTGCCCCCACGGTCCATTGAAGGCAGTGCCCGGTCCTTGCCACCAATTTTGATCCACAGCTACTGGGCCTGCTCCGAAATCTTTGATCAAGCCTTGAAAGGAAGTGCCGGCAGGGATATCCGAACCACTGCCCCAAGTTTTAAGACCTCCTGCAGGCGCAACCGAAGTAACTCCCTGATCTGCGTGTACCCCAAAATTGTATAATGCCCCGCGGGTACCATTATAAAAACTATTTCCATACACTTTATCAAGTAGTATATAGAGTGACAGATTTTTATAGCTTATCGTAGTCCCTAAGCCAGCTCTCCACAGTGGATTTGGGTCTCCAATAATTTGATTTTGCACAGTGGCTCGTGGGAAGCCTTTCGCATCTAGGACGTACTTACCCTCGTTTGTCCTTTGGAAATCCGTAGAGTAAAAAACCCCAAATGGTTGCCCTTCAATAATTGAAGCACCTTGCTGATAACTATCAGGCAGTTGTTGGGCTGCTGAACCTGATAATGAAATTACTTTGTTACGATTAGCTGAAAAATTAGCCGCTATATTCCAAGTAAAATCTCCTTTCTTAATAACATCTCCTCCTAGCTCAACCTCTATACCTTTATTAGAAAGCTCTGCAGCGTTTTTATTGATGTTTGAATACCCTGTTTCTTCAGGCGTGTTCAATGTTAATATTACATCTTTCGTATTGTTGTCATAGAGTGTTGCTGAAAATGACAATCTGTTCTTAAGCATTCTTAAATCTATCCCTACTTCAATTTCTGTTTTCCTCTCTGGTTTTAAGAAATCATTACCCGCAACAAATTGTCCTAAAATTGGATTTAATCCCCTTACGTACCCACCGCCATATAATGAGCTAGAAGAAGAAAGCCCATTTGCATATGCATCTCCATATGCTGCTGGTGAAAAGGTGGTAAAGTTAACATAGGGTTGCGGTTGTATTCCCACTTGCCCCCAAGTCATTCTTAGCTTTCCAAAACTGATTATATTATTGTCCTTGAGGGCATCTAGTTTGGTGAATTGCCATGCAAGCGCTGCTGAAGGAAAAAAGAAACTGCTGCTCGTATTTACGCCAAATGTAGAAGCACTCTCGCTTCTACCTGTGAGCGTTAAGAATAGCATATCGTAAGCCTGCAAGTCAGCCTGTAAATAATAGGCATAAGTTCGGATTAACGAATTGAAATTACTTGGGCTTTGATTTGAATTAAGTCCATTGGTTAGGATATCTGGCGCAGTTGGAACAATCAATGCAGACAAGGCATTTTGAAAAATGGCTTTTCTCCTGCTGTTATAATTTACTCCTACTAAAAAATTTGAGCTGAAATTACCGTTAAATGTTTTGTTTACTTTAACGAAAGCATCAACATTAAACTGTTTTTCAGAAATCCAATCCTTCGAAAGGTATCCACTTGACCAAGTAGCAGAATTTCTGGCAAAACGTTCTAGGCGATTGTCTGTAAAATTATCTATTCCAACTCTTCCAGTTATATTAAGCCATGATAAAGGATCGATCGATAATTCGATGTTACCCGTAATCCGATCTACGGCACTCGTATTTTTATTGTTGTTGATATTCCACACGGGGTTTGAGTAGATGGTGTTTTGATCTATTCCCAGCGGGTTTCTATAGCTCACATGTGCATCCGGAAATACCGCACCGGTTGCATCTGTATAAACACCAGTAAATTTTGAATTATCAAAATCAGGAGGAGTTCTAAATCCACCCAAAATGATTCCATCTACGTTGTCACCTTGCTGAATTCTATTAGAAACAACATTTGAATAACCTACATTGGCAGATACACGAAGCCATTCCGTAAATTGAGAAGATGCGTTTATCCGAGCGGTGTTACGATCATAGGTTGAAAACTTTTTTACAACCCCTTCTTGTGCAAGGTTCGAATAGCTTATTAGAAAATTGCTTTTAGCGTTACCTCCGCTAATAGTAAGTGCATTATCAATAAAATGACCTGTTTGAAAAACATCCTTAGCATGATCAAAAATATCTTTAGACTTTTTTCCTCCGTGTGGATTAGATGCATCTCCACTTGCTATGGCATACCTTCTTGACCCGTCAGGAAATGTGACATATCCATTATAATTCGGATCGTTGGAATCAGTAATAAAATTATCTGCCCCGCCTGTTCTGTCAGCTATTCTGTCCCCAAAAGCAAATTTATTTCCTTGAATATAAAAACCTCCCGAGCCCTGCCCATAGCTTGTTTGAAGTGGATGGAGTTTGTTTACCTCGTCAAATGATAGTGTTGATTTCAAAGAGATATTCACCTTGCCTCCAGTATCTTTTCCCTTTTTGGTGGTAATGACTATTACACCATTTGCAGCTCTCGTGCCCCATAGCGCTGCCGCAGAAGCTCCTTTTAATACTTCCATGCTAGCAATGTCTTCCGGATTTATATCATTGATACGAGATTGTTGAACGATGCTATTTCCTGCGGAAGCGCCAAAATTATCGCTTGAATTACTAAGAGGTATCCCGTCTATTACAAATAATGGTTGTGCATTTCCATTAATGGTATTCTGGCCTCTAATCTGAATGTATGCACCAGCACCCGGATCGCCTCCATTTCGCGTTATCAGTACTCCGGCCGCTTTACCACCAAGGCCTTGAAGCAGCCCTGTTTCACCTGATCGAGCTACATTAGAGCCCTGAACTGTAGAAACAGATGACGCAAACTTGTCCTTATCTACCTTTTCGCCTAAGGCTGTCACGACCACCTCGGTAAGTTGCTTGACATCTGATGCCATTGATAAATCAATAATACTCCGTTCGTTAATTGATTCTTCTTTTGTTTCCATTCCAATGAATGAAAAAATAAGAATCCCCCCAGAATTTGGAACAGACAATGAGTAGTTCCCATTGCCATCCGTAACAGTTCCGTTGGTGGTTCCTTTTAACAACACATTAACACCCGGTAAAACGGAACCATCTTCTACTGATGTAACTTTTCCGGTAACAATCCTTGTTTGAGCTGAAAGAACCAGCGAAACAGACATGGAGAAAATCAAGAGTAAAATTTTCCTCATAAAATTTTGTTTAGGTTTTAGAATAAGACTTATCAATCATTCAAAATGTCGATTTGAAATGAAGACGATAACAAATCTCCTAGAAGTAGCTAAGAATCTACTACTCTAAAAAACGGTAACTTCTTGCCTGAAGAAATGTAAATAGGGTTAAATCCCTACCTACTATGAACATCATTAGAAAAGAACACTCACTAAATTTCAAAAGAAAGGGAAGCATGATGCTTCCCTTTTTCCTTGAAATATCTATTTGAATGGAATGAATTATGGAAGGGCTGTTACGGTAAACATTCTTGTAGTGGTCTTTGAACCATCTGCACTTGAAGCTGTAAATTCAAGAACTAGATTTGCATTATTTGCCGGGGCAGTTCCATTCAAACCAAGTGTACTTAATGGTGCAGACCACACGCCTGCGCTATACGTACCTCTTGGTTGGCGAACGCCCGTGGCTGTTATTACCAAGTTAACAGTAAGATTGGTTAACTCTGGCGATAGATTCACTGTAATCACCGCATTCCCTGCAAAATAGTTTGGGTTTGGACTACCTGATATGGTAGGCGTACTCTTCGAAAATCTTGCAGCAGAAAGATCAAAGCTTGGTTGAACAACTCCAACAAATGTGCCGCCTGTGAGTGCACCAGGATCAACCGAAAACAATATTGTCCCATTAGACAATTTCTTGGGAGCAAACTTTTCATCCTCTTTGCACGATTGAATACTGATGAGTACAAATAGGAGAAGGAAGTATAAGTGGTTTTTCATATTCATTTGTTTAGTTCTTTAGATTATTTGTCCCAAAAGACTCCCTTTACCGTCAACGAAGCTCTACTAGGGAGATTTGCAGCATTTGTTTGTGTTTCGCTGAGTGGGTATATCAATATGCGAGGTATAGTATTATTTCCTTGTGTTACCGCTGCTGGGGAGACTGGTATGGCTGGGAATCCAGTTCTTCTCCAATCTGTCCAAGGTTCCATAGCAACTCCATAGTTAGCTATATACTTCTCTTCAATGATAGCTTGCAAAGTTAGTGGGGGCGTTGTTTGAGCCGTTACATAACCACTCACTGCGGCCAAGGCAGCCCCGGTAAGTCCGGCATCACTCATAGAAGCATTAATTCCATCAGCAAAAAATTGATTTGCTGATCCGTTTGCGCCATAAATCAAAGCTGCTTCTGCTCTGATAAAGTTGTACTCTGCAAAGGTTAACATTTTTACCGGAGCAGTACCTGTGTAGGTAAGAGAGCCTGCTGTTAAATTGCCACCTGTTCTTATCAAGTTATCAGCAGTAACTGCGCCTCGTAAATAAGTACCAATTCTAGAGGCAGCTACGGATTGATTTGCTCCTGGCGCAAAACCAACATAGGTGTCTGTTACAGAAGGTGTATAAGGAAAGGTAGCAGGGTACGGAGTCGGGGTAAAATAGGTAGTTCTTCTTGGGTCGTTTTTTGAATTCATCATTGTTACCATGAATTCTCCTGGCCAGTATTGATCTTGCCTTAGCACCTCAAATTGCTGATAGGGGTTTTGCCGATTTGTTGCATTTTCAAAAGTCAATTGAAAATTATCCTGGTTACTAGTCATAAACTTAGGATTGCTCGAAATCAAATTTTTAAGTTTTACGCCAGCGTCCTCTTTTGCATAATGAAGCGCAAGTCTTAATTTCAAAGTATTTGCAAATCTTTCCCACTTAGTCATATCTCCTCCATAAATAAAATCATCTGATCCAACAGCAAGTGCATTTGGTTTGCTTAAGTCTGCAATTCCTGAATCAATCAAAATAAAAAGCGAGTCATAAACTTCTTTGCTGTTATCATACTTAGGCTGCGGGTTTGCAACACCTTTTAAAGCTTCCTTATACGGGATATCGCCCCAGGCAGAAACCAATGTACTAAACGCAAAAGCCTGAAGTATTTTAGCGATACCACCATATTGAGGGTTTCCCTCTTTGTAAGTCTTTTGCCTAATGTATGCGAGGTCAGCAAGTGTTTCAGAGTAAAAATTACTCCATGTGCTGTTTACATCAGTATTGGTGACTACGTATTGATCGTATGTTCGCATTTGATTTCCGGTGACACCATTACCAGTTGCTTGCTGCATAAAGAGTGATGAGTATTGAAACAAGTTGCTTCCTTGATGGAAACCTGTACTTACTTCGACTGAAGTCAATACTAGTGGTACAGGTATTGATTTGAGTCTAGTTGGATCTGTGTTTACATCTAAAAAGTCAGCACATGACACAGCTATTAAAAGTGTGAGAGTGATACTTGTATATAAACTGAATTTCTTCTTTCCATTTTTCATAGTAATAGTTTTTAGAAGGTTAATCTTAATAGCACGCCATACGACCTTGTCTGTGGCAAATTATTATATTCAAAACCTTGTGAGTTGCTTACGCCTTGCGAGTTTACTTCTGGGTCTAAATGCGGGTAATTAGGTGCGTATAACCACAAGTTTCTACCTGTGAAAACCAATTGTGCCATACCAAAGGGTGTTTTACTCAGCAACTTCTTCGGCAGTGTGTAGCTTATTGACGCTTCCCGCAATCTTACCCACGAACCATCAAATACAATTGCTTCACCTTGAGTATTATACAAGCTAGTCCAATAGGCTTGTGCATTTAGTGCAATATTATTTCTAATTGGATTACCATCTCCACCCAATAATGCCCTGGCGGTTCCATCTGGATTATTCACCGGATCGCGGAGAACGCCTTCAATCACATAGGTTTTTTCACGATCTGCCGTTTCAGCACCCACGCCTCTGAATCTAATATCTCGAATGTTTCTAGAAATAATATCTCCTCCTTTTCTAATATCAAACAGAAAGGATAAGCCAAATCCTTTATAGCTAAATGTATTAGTAATTCCGCCCGTCCAATCCGGATTAGGGTTTCCTATTCTTTGAACTACTGCTGTATTTGCGCTTACCTGCCCCGCTCCGGCTCCCACAGAAGTAATTAACAAATTACCTTTCGCATCTCTATTAAAAGGGTTTCCAACAATTACTCCATAAGGTTCTCCTGCTCGTAACTGCGTTTGAGGTGTGGTGAAACCGCCTAAGAAAATGGATGTTACTAGTGGGTCGATCTTAACTACTGTACTTCGAATCATCGACCAGTTTGCACTTACATCCCAAGAAAAATTAGTGGTTTTAAATGGAGTAATTCCAAGGCTAATCTCTGTACCATTACTTTCCAATTCTCCAGCATTTCTAACCTGATTGGCAAAACCAGATGAAGAGGAAACTGGTGCTGATAAAATGATATCCGTTGTACGAGTGCTGAAGTAGCCCACGTCTAACGTAACACGATCACGCCAAAATCTCAACTCAGCCCCAATTTCTTTGGTTGTAGTAAATTCCGGTTTAAGGTTTGGATTCCCCGAAATATTACTAAGAGAAAATCCTTGCTGCCCTTTGAATGGGAAGGCAACATTGGGCCCAAAACCACTACTCGAATTTGCGCTACCAAAATAGGTGTCAGTAGCATATAGCGTAGCTGTTCTTCCTACTTGCGCAAAGTTTCCCCTTATTTTTCCAAAGGTTAATATATCATTTTTTAAAGATGGAAAGGCATCTGTAAAAATGAAACTTCCTGTAATGGAAGGGTAGAAATAAGAATTATTATTCGCTGCAAATGTAGAAGACCAGTCGTTTCTACCAGTAACAGTTATGTATGCAAAGCCCTTATACCCCACAGTAGCTTGTGCATATAAACCCACTAAATTCCTTTTTGTGGTTATTTGTTGACCTGCACCAGTGGCGCTTCCATCAAATGGAAAATAGGTGGTGTAACTCTCCACTGCCCCGAAACCATTCACGGACGCACCATTTGCAGCAATGCCTTGATCCAAAATTTTAGTAAAATTGATTTCATTGCCTAAAAGAAAATTGGTGCTAAATTTTCCAAAGTCCTTCTTAGCCGTGAGGTTTAAATAAGAGTTCGTTTGCTGACTAAATATATTCTCTATTTGAACTCCACCTGTTGTAGCAGCCGCAGTATAGGCATTTCCAATTGCTCCTACGCCATCAATCGCTTTGATGTTAAGCAAGTATACATCCGTTCCTATTTTGTAATTCAGATTTAGCCAATCGGTAAAATCATATCCAACATTGATGCTTGCCAGCATCCTATTCAGCTCATCCTTATAGGTATTATTTTCAATTGACCATAAAGGGTTGTCCGTGGAAGTATCAAAATATGATTGAGATCCATTGGGGTTTTGGTAAGGGTAGTTTGCCAAATTATAAGTTCTTGGCATGATATAGCTTCTAAATAATGGGTTCGATTGTTGATTCCCATTGGGCGTTCTTTGCGAACGCGTGTTGAAATAAGTAATAGAAGCTCCCGCAGTCAATTTCTTTGTGAGTTGACTATTTACATTTACTCTAAATGTGTTTCTAGCTAGTTCATTATTTTTGAGCACACCGCTCTCAGTCAAATTAGAATAAGAGAAAATATAATTCGATGTTTCCGAACCACCTTTAAAATCAACCGAATTCTGCGCATTACTTCCTTGTCTAAATAAATCTTTTAAGTTATCCGGATACGCTTTCAGCGTTTCTTGATTACCTAAATAGTTGGTCACTGTTTGTCCTGTAATTTTAGGACCCCAGCTATCCAATGATGCCGCGTTAAATCTACCGTCTCTACCTTGGGCATAAGTATTTTGAAAATCTGGCAGCCGGTTTACTTCTGTGATATTGTAATTAGAAGTAAAATTCACTGTATTTTTTCCAGAACCCGCACCGCCTTTCTTAGTGGTAATAATGATAGCACCAGATACTGCTCTTGATCCATATAGTACCGCTGCGGCTGGCCCTTTCAACACCGTCATAGTTTCAATATCATCCGGATTAAGATCAATAGCTCTATTGGAATTTGACACACCCGTTTGCAAGGCATTGGTACCACCACTATTATCGATTGGTATCCCGTCAACGACAAATAATGGTTGGTTGCTTTGTGTAAAACTGGTAAACCCCCTAATGAATATAGATGAAGAGGCACCCACGTTACCACCACTACTGGAAATTCTAACTCCTGCCATTTTACCCGCTAATGAGTTGATAACATTTGTTTGCCGGGTATCAGCAAATGCTTCCGATTTCAATGTAGCAACAGATGTACCTAGCGCTCTCTTTTCAGAATTAATACCAAGTGCGGTCACTACCACTTCAGACAATTGCGTAACATCGGCTACCATTTGAATGTCTACATTTGTTCGCTCTCCAATCACTACCTCTTGTGTAGCCAAACCAATAAATGAAAAGATAAGAGATGTTGATGATTGCGGTACTGAAATGGTAAAGTTACCATTGGTATCTGTTACCGTTCCATTGGTCGTTCCTTTTACAACCACATTTACACCAGGTAAAGTAGATCCATCTTCTGCTGATGTGACCTTACCTGTAATCACTCTGTCTTGCGCCCAAGCACTAAAGACAAAACAAAGCGAGAAGCATACTAGTAAAAACTTCTTCATAGAGTTCAGTTTAAATTAAGATTTAACTCCATCATGTTAACAATACATTAACTAGATGTTACAATCAAATCTCATAGAAGAAGTTGAATATTAAACCACTCATAATGCGGTAGGTGCAGGCCCATACGTAACATACTTAGGGGTAATTTAATAACCCTTATCTGTTTACAATCACAAATTTGCTGTCATATAATTTAGAATAGTCAATGGAATCGGCTTGAGAATTAGATGAAGAATTTACTGCGACTTGCGTCAAAAAAAAAGAAACATCACTCAATTGACTTGCCCCATCGCTTATGCGCTTCGTGTTTGATTTCATTATCAGAAAATAAATTCCCCTCTTTTTGTCAGATATAATGATTCTTGCTTGCAATTTCAATCGCTTCAGATTTTTTAGAAACTTGAAGTTTTGAATATATGTTACGGATATGAGTTTTTGCTGTTTCTCTTCCAATAACTAAAGCATCCGAAATTTGGGAATAGGTCTTACCTTCAGCCATTAAATGCAATACTTCTTTTTCACGAGACGTTAATGGCGAGTTTGGATTCATGTGAAAATTATGTATAACCATTCGCGCTATCTTCGTGCTCATAGGCGCGCCTCCCCTTACAATTTCATCTAACGCAGCTAAAAGCTCCAAATAATTTGCGCTTTTCGTAATGTAACCAGAAGCCCCCGCCTTCAAGGCATTAAAAACTAATTCATTATCTTCATAAATCGTTACTATAACCACTTCTATGTTTGGGTACTTTTCTTTGATTAATTCGGTGGCCTGAATTCCGCTCATAGATGGTAATTCTATGTCCATCAAGACAATCTCTACTTTCTTTCTTACCATATCCGAAAGAGCTTCTTCCGCATTACTGTAAGTGCCAACTACCACAAACTTGTCCGAGCTATTTACGATATGCGCAAAACTTTCTAATAGTATTTTATCGTCTTCAACGACTACTACTCTTTTTTTAAATGCAGTATTGATAATCATATCTAATTGGGTTTAATTCTTATTTTAATGCGAGTTCCTGACAAATCAGATTGAATGGTAAGTTCTGCATGAATTCGGTTAGCTCTTACCCTAATGTTATTCAAGCCGCCAGAACTGACTCTCATTTTTGTTTCCGGTATTCCGACACCATTATCTTCAAATAGTATTTCCAAATCATTCTCTACTTTTAAAAACCATAGACTTACTTGATTTGATTTAGAATATTTGAAGGCATTTGTCATTGCCTCTTTGAAAATTAAATTAATTTGACGTGTATAACCGATAGGCAACGCTAAATCACTACCTACTTCATAATATGCTCTAAATTGTATTTCCTTTTCACTAAATAACCTATCTCCGAAATCCTTGAGATGAATAAATAAGCTATTCGATGAGTCATTTGCGTGATCTAACGCCCAAATAAAATCTTTTGTACCTCCAATAAGGTTCTGAGCAGACTCCTCTACCCTTGTAAGTGTTTCGATATTATTTCCCTGATTTAGTTTGATCAATCCCACATAGTTGACTATTCTGGCTAACTGATTGCCAATCTCATCGTGAAAATCTCTTCCAATTTCTCTTCTTAATTTAATATTTTCTGTTTGCCTTACTTTCTCACTTTGAACCACTTTGTTGATTCTGTTTTTCACACTATAATAAACTGACAGAAATCCCAATAGCCCCAAAAACAAAAACGCCAAAAATATAAATAGAGGCCTTTTATAAAATGGCGGATAAATTACAAATGAGTAGCTTAAAGGAGCATCCATCCATTTTCCGTCTGCATTTCTGGCAAATACTTTAAATGAATAATCTCCATAGGGAAGGTTTCGATAACTTACATTCTCATCAGATTGAATGGTCCAATTTGTATCTAAACCTGCCAACATAAATTTATATTCTGCAGATCGTGGGTGCTTTTTAGACACCTTTGAAAAGGAGAATTGTATGGAATTCTCATAGTGGGGCAGCGTAACATTTGTCACAATGCCAAAGAATCCATCACTCCGCTCTCCATACAGTGAAATATCCTCCTGTGCATTTATCAGGCTAATATTTGTAAAATGTAGTGGGAAATTTATTGAATCACTTTTAGGGTGCTCATATGAATACAAGCCATCAATTAAACCAAAGTATTTTTCAGTTCCATAAAAACAGGATGCATTGAAATTTGTCTCAGGCTCTTTTAATCCATTCGCTTCTCCGAATAAAAGGTATTCCTTAATATTTAAAGCCTCATCAAACAAAACACGCTCAATTCCTTTGTTGCTTCCAATCCATACATACCCATTCTCATCTACATTTAAGAAGTAGATAAGTCCGGAAATAAGTCCTTCTTTTTTTGAAAAGTAACGGACTGAATCCGTATCAAAATTATAAATACAAATCCCTCTTCCTTCAGATCCAATAATGGCTGAATTCACTTTGTAAGGAGTTGCACAATAAGTAGCTGTTTTATCAAACCGCGAAATTCTTAATCTCGAGATTTTATTATCTACATATTGATCTACTCCATTCTTGGTGAAAAGAAGCATCCTATTACCATAGGGAATATACTTCGCTGAAATTACAATTGGTGAAGACAATTGGTCATTCATTTTAAATACTTCATGCTTTGAAGTTTTTATCAAATCAACACCAAGCCGAGCGCCAAGCCTATAACAAATCCAAATGTTGTCATTATTATCTATTTCTATATCATTGATGTATGGATAGCGTAATCCGTCTGTCAATGTGTATTTTTTCATTCTACCGGTGCGAGACTCTATTCTTGTCAGCGTGAACCCACTAAGCACCCACATGTTCCCCTTGCTATCCTTTTTAATGGCGGTTATAAATCCTTGCCCGCTTTCATTCTTAATTACATACTGCTTTATCTTTTTACTCGCGGTGAATACATTCAACTGATTCGTTCCTACCCAAAGTTGATCCTTATCACAAAATATAGATAAAGCGGGTCCGGCTTGTACTCTTTTAAAATCCGCTCTCGTTCTCTTAAGCAACCCACGCCCATCCATGCCAAACCAATAATTCTCTTCACTATCCATCATTCCAGTAAAAGTTCGCACTCCCTTTACTAGTGTATCTAACTTAAGGTTTTCTTGTCGGCTTATTTCTAACAGTGAGCTATTATCATTTTTCCATACAGTGCTAAAATCACTATTTGCCAAAAGTATTTTGAAGTTAATTCTGGCATCAAATAGTTGTATTTTTTGATTTTCAACTTTATAAGTTCCCGATGAGGTAACTAAATAGTATTTTCTATCAACATCGATGATATTATAAATTTCACCAACATGAGAAACATCAATGCTATAAGACACCCCGTCCTTATTGTTAAACAAAACCGTATTATTCGTGAGTTGCAAGACTTCATTCGACCATGTTTTAATCGATCGAGGGTTCTCAGCTGTTCCTTTCAATAGGTCTGGGAGCACCAATACTGAATCTGAAACAATTTTTAGGACATCAAAATTTCTACCGATAGCAACAATCGTATCACCAAGCTCTAGTAATCCACGAAAAGCTGGTTCGGTGAAGTGAAAGTTTTTAAAAATCGTTCCATTGAACCTAGAAAGGCCGTTGGGTGTGGCAAACCAAACATTATCTCTACTGTCAATTAAAATCCGCTCAACAGTATTATCAATAAGCCCCTCCTCAACAGTATAGGTTTTGAAAATTTTACCATCAAATTGCGCTACACCTCCTCCATTTGTACCTACCCACAAATATCCAAGTTTCTTATCTTCTGCCAGGCTAATAACTTGTGACTGCGGGATACCCGCAGTCACAGAATAAAACTCACTCATCATCCCCTGAGCAATCAACAGATAACTCGGCAAATAAATCAGCAGGAAGAAGCAATATCTCATCATTCTTAAAGAGATTGCAAGTATGATTAACTGGTCGAATTTTTTATACCCTGATTTACGGTATCTTATCGATCACTCAGATGTTACTAGTCTATAGTAAGTGCTATTATTCCCTCCGATAAGTCAAGTCAAAAATAGTTTTCCAAGTTATCCCATGATCTTTTGACACTCTCCCTACTTGTTGAATTTCATCCGGTGTCTTCTTATAGAATGACATGGTGCTCAGTGTTGAGTCGCCTTGTTGCATTTTCAATTTAAAGCACATAACTCCATCTCTATATTCGCCATCGTAGTATTCGGAAAATACTCCACCCGCATCAACATAAGTTTGCCGCCATTTCTTTTCGGCCATGTTATACGTGTTAATGCTCTTACCAGCCATGCCTTGAGCTGGTTGCCAATTTTCCATAATCACACATTCACCTAATGACCGAGTGATCTCGCTATTTCCGGCCCATTGATTAGATTTAGTATCATATACTTGCCACTTCCCCACCCAAAAATCAAATTGGCGATACTCCGCGATCCCTAAACATGGCATTGCATTGACTTTTACTTTTTGCAGAAATGCTACAAATCGCGGATCGTTCTTAAGGTTCATAACATCGCCATCTTCTGTAATTTGTTGATACTGATTAAAACCTGCAGCGGCTGCACGATCTAGCCAATTGTAGCAACTGTCTTTTATGTTCATTCTATTGAATACACACGCCAATGAATACATCACAGCTGGATTTTTACTAATTTGAATTGCTCGTTTATAGGCAGGAACTGCTTCTTGAAATTTGCCTAAGTAGTAATAACAAGTTCCCAATCGATTGAAAGTGAGTCCGGTTTTGGGATTCGGGTAATCATCTGTGATCTTTTTGTAAGCGATCGCTGCGCCACTCCAATTTTTCATCTTGAAAAGCGAATCCGCTGAGTGAATTGTATTTTTCTGTCCAAAAACCAGAACAGAAACGCCACAGATAATTAAGGTAATTGTGAATATCTTCATAGTTGTACTTTTTTAATATGCAAAGATTAAAAGGCTACGGAATTTGTTGGTACGTTCCGATCGTATTAGACCTTTTATTATCCTTCTGCTCTAAAGTACTATATCAGTTACTATTCGGGTTCAGCAATTGCTTAGATTGCTTTCTAAATTCTGAGGGGGTAACACCTGTTATCTTTTTAAACACAGAATTGAAAGTACCCTTGTTATTGAAACCCACCGAGTAAGCCACCTCAATGATGTTAAGTTCTTCTCTTGGGGTTGTGCGTAATAACTGTTTCGCTTCTTCAATTCGCTTCAAATTGACATATTCAAAGAAATTCATTTTAAAATTCTGATTTATCACCTGCGATACAAAATGCTTATTCGAATTAAGTCTTTCCGAAAGTTCTTCTAACCGCAGATCATTTTGGTGGTACAGTTTTTTACTTTGCATTAATTCTTCCAAATCTTCTGCCAGTTTTATAGCCAATGATTTAGGTAGGCCAGAATGACGATACTTTTCAATATCGTTTACCTCAACTTTTTCGGAAGCGACTTCGGAAGAACGAGAAGTTTCAATAATCATCTTTTCGGATGAGACCGTTTTTGTGAGGGCGTTTGTTACCAATAGAGAATCTCTAATACTTTTGCCATTTGCTAAGTTATCAAAACCATGCCCATACCAAGCGATTAAAAATATTGTAGCGCAGTTAGCAAGTGAAATAAAGTAATCCGATTGTGGTGTGAGTACTCGAAGATAAGCGAGCAAGTAGTATAGAAATGAAAACACAATGAAAGCAACAAAAAATACGATTAGCCATTTTGCCCATAACCGCATTGAACCTACGCCCGAATGATGGCGAACAACTTGAACGAGAATTACGGCATATACGCTCAAATGCAAGAGCATAACCCATGGATAGTAATCAAAATATTTTCCAAATAGAATATTGTGCGTATGGTACAACTTAAACTCTGAGGAGCTGAAATAAAACGGAATTTTAAACACAAGGAAAAATAGAAACGGTATAAAATGGTACTTATAGTCTTTTAGCGGCTGGTCATTGCCAAAAGACATATTCAGGTAGATAACCAACAAAGGGCCATATAAGAGCGGAAACAATAACGAAAGTTCGCTCATCTGTGAATACGAATAGATTAGATTTGTCCAATAGAAAACATATTCTAAAATAGTAATAGACTGTAATAGGAGATACATGCCCAGAATACCATTCCTGAAATCGTGGCGCTTGTTAATTAGAAGTTTTAAAGAATAGAAAATACCAATGAATGCAAAACCACTAAATAGTAAAGTCCAAAAACTAAAAGTGGGAGGCGGAAGCGGATTCATATCTCTAATTATTTGAATGGGCTAATAACCAATTTAACATCGGGTCTTGATAATTTTCCCATGTTCGGGTATTGAGATTGAAGATACCATGATCAGCATTAGGGAACAATACCACTTCAATGGGTAGGTGCTGAGATATTTTTATAGAGTCTAACAACTCAAGTGTTCGTTTAATAGGGATGCTCACATCTTTTCCACCAAAAATCCAAAGAGATGGTTTAATCATCATCTTTACGTTTGGAATTGGATCATACCCTTTTAAGCCAGAATAATTTTTGAGCATTTGGTCGGCTTCATCTTGTGAATAATTACCCGTTTCTGCCAGTTTGCTATAAAATATTTCCTCACCAACAGTAACTGTTGGGCCCGAAATACAAATGATAAGCGATATGTCGGTCAGCTTTGCTGCCAAAGGTATGATCCAGCCAGCTTGACTTGCTCCAATTAAAATTATCTTTTTTGAATCGATCGATTCATTTTTCTTGAGATTGTTAATTGCAGATGCTGCATCCGATGCAAGTAATGGGATCAGATCTACACTATTTTTGGCGCTCACTCCAGAATACGTTCCTTGCGATGCTCCAACTCCGCGCTTGTCATACCTGAAAACTGCAATACCTTTCTGCAATAAGCGATCCGTAATGTCTTGATAATCTGACCGAGTGGCACGACCGGAACCGTGTACAAAAACCGCCACTGGATGAATCCCTGTTTTGGCGGGAAGTTCCAAGGTGCCTTCTAATAGAGCCCCATCATTACTGCTGAATTGAATGAATGAGACTAATTCAACTTCATGAACGCCTTGAGTACTTTGGCAGCAAGTCAATAAGATAACAAACAAGTAGAACCTATCTCTTTTCAAAAATTGAATTGATAGAAGTTGGGGAATCAAAACCTTTAAGGATCTCAACACAAACAGGGTCATCCAATTTAATCCTACTTTATTTTTCCATTAATGCGATTTTTCACTGCTATCAGCCTCAATTGCCGATTTTTTGCAATAACTCCAATGCATCTTTGTTTTGAATATCCCGCTTTATCACTTTTTGTAGTGAGTGCTTCGCTTCTTCTGGTCTCTTTAGCTCCATGTAGTTCCTTGCTAACTCAATTTGCACACCAGTATCAAAAGGGAAGTTGCGCTCTAAAAAAAACAACACATCGTTTGATTCTATTAGCCTTCTACCACCCATGCGAAGAGCCTTGGCCATACTCATTAAGCTCTCTGACGTAACCAGCACTTCATATTCCCCACTCCCTATTATCTCCTTATAAGTTTTCTCAGCTTCTTCTATTCCATAATAAATAATTATATGGGCTAGGTCTTCTTCGTCAATAATTTTGGCAGCCTTGCGGCATTCATATTCTTTAATAATTCCTTCAATTTTTCTGTTTTGAATAATGTTGTTAAAAGAAGCTTCTGCTCCTTTGTTGGCCTTTAGCGACTTATCAAAGAAATGAAGGGTGAGCTCACATGCAGTTTCATAATTCTTCTTCCCTGTGATTACGTCTCTTTCCTTTAATGCAAAGGCTGGTGTTTGACTTGGTAATAGCGAGCAGGCCATTGCAAAATCTTCAAAATCCCCGTGAATAGCGCTGGTATAGCTTATTCTAGATCGGTTAGTGTATTTCAGTTCGTTAAACACCTTCAAATCCAAATCGTCATAACTAGCTCTATAAATATTCAGCCAATCCACTTTTATTTTGGGGTTGTAGAAGCTCTCAAGTATGTTTTGTCCGTTTTTATTGTTCACATTCCCATCAAATGTTACCAATGCTTTGATGTTGAAGTTTAACATAGCTGCACGCATGGCAAAAACGCTTCCGAAACTAAACCCTATGGTGCCAATATTGGTGAAATCAATATTTGAAGAATCGTGAAGTTTACTCATTGCAAATTCCGTATCCCTCACTATGGTTTCTCTCCCTGTTACTGAGAAAGGCCACAGTTCCATACTTACATCTCCAATAGCAGCAAGTTCTGGAATCGTCATAACAACATATCCGTTACTAGCGAGGTACTCCCACAATGGAATGTTTTCGTTCCTTCTGCTATTAGCCCCTGCATAGTGAACAATTAATGGAAATTTTTCGGGTACTGGTTTCCCATCCTTCATAGCCTCCACTTGTGATTCTAAAATTTTATCAAGAGATCCTTGCCGGCCGTCAGTCCAATTGATGGTTGCCCAATTATCAAAACAATTTAAGGCATTGTTGTAATTGTCAAATCTACTATCGGCAGCTTTTAGGTTGATGTAATCCTTATACTTCATCTTGTTGGTTTTAGCTGACATCGCTGGATACCAAATAAAAATGCGGATTGGCCTTGCAGCCTCCTCGGGAAAAGGCTTGCCCGTGACTGGGTGCGGATTGTGATATACTCTTGAGTAATCAAACTCGTAAAGCACTTTAAAACCAACTGCATATTTACCTTTCTTTAAATCCCCCCAAATAGGTGGAGTTTGGGCCATTAAGAAGCTGTAAGGAAATACTATTAATGAAAATAGATAGAAATGAAATTTCATCGTTTTTGTTTTTACTATTTAATACAGGTTTAGTCTCTTTATCTAATATTTAAGTTGGCAAGTTTTCAAAATCTAATGATCCCCAACTACTTCCTTTGCCCAACTTAATGGCAGACCATGATATCCTGATACCAATCTTGGCCAATCGTCTTTTTCTCCATTCATAAGCGTTAGCCCATGGCTGGCATTTTGCAAATATCTTAGCTTGGTATTTACTATTTCCAGCAATAAATAATGCGTTTTCAATTTCTTGTTTACTTTTAATTACAGGCACTACGTTATCCATCGCTCCCCAGATAGCCAAAAAATCCTCGAAAAGTGAAATTACTGACGGCAAGTGACTATAATTGGTTGTATAAATGGTACTCTCCCGATAAAGTATTACCAAATTGGCGACTACCCTAGATTAAAATAGAGCTAAACAGTATTTGGCCATCATTCATTTACTATCCTTTTTGTCCATTGAATGAGTAAATCAATATAACCATCGGCAAATTGTGTAATAAATGGAAGTTGCTTCATAGGATAGCCTTTCTTAGCTACCTTCATCAACATGTGGTTCGCACGTTCAAAAACTTTGTACTCCACATTTTTAGATCCTATCAAGGTTTTCATTAAAGGCAAGTTAAGCTGAGCATTTGTTGAAATATCAAACTCCCCATAAATGATTAACACAGGGCAATTCAATTCCTTTAATGCTGGAGCAGGATCGTAGAATCCATTTGCTTTCCAAAAAGCATTGTCGGGCAATGCACCTCCCGTTGTTTTAAACCAAGGTTTCCTTTCGGCTTCCGGCAGCCATTTTTTCTTATACTCTTCAAGGCCTTTCTGAGAGATTCCAACTTGGTATTTAAGTAATCGGAAGGCGCGGACTTCCTGAATTGTTGTCTCGTCCATTCCCATAATCCGATATTCTTCATCACCTGCACTTAAATGCTGTTCTATTGGAGAAACGGCATTAGCAGCACTTAAAATTGCAAAGGAAAATAGATCACTTTTAGAAACTGCTAATGGAGCAATCCAGCCTCCTTGGCTGTGGCCGTAAATACCAATCTTCTTACTATTTATATCTGGTTGGCTTCTCAGGTACTCGGCTCCAGCAATCGCATCCTGAGCGTAGTTATAAAATGAATCTTTCCAATCTTTTCCTCCTGACTTTCCGGTACCGCGCTTATCATAAATCAACGCTGCAATTCCATTGGCAGCAAACAAACTTGCCAAACCTCTATTCCCTTCCCGAGTTTCTTCACCGGAACCATGAGTAAATACAATGCAAGGAAATGGACCGATACCCTCGGGCAAAATCAATGTGCCCGCCAAATCAATTCGCTGATTCTTGAAATTTATCCTTCTTTCGTTTAACATAACCTTAGATGCAGTCAGATTTCGATCCGTCAATTCTAAGTTTATATTTCCGCCATTGCTGATTGAAAGATAGCCCTCAATAGTATCAAACGATCCGAGCGTAATACCTACTTCATATTTACCTGACAAAGATGAAGGTCGTAAACCACGTACCTCTCCTTCATTAAAAACGATAAATGGTTTCCCATCCATTTCTCCTACAGAAACCAATTTTCCATCTATTGTTCTGTAAATACCAAAGGGAATTTGGCACCATAGAAAAATAGGTAGACATAAAATACATGTGAGGCATACCATTCGTTTTTTCATAGACATAAAGTTTTTTGAAGCAAGAAACGTAAGTTTTCAAGCCTCATTGGCTCATTTTACAAAGTGAGACCACTACTTTCTATAAAAAATTTACTGACTGGAATCCTTACGGGCCAGGAAGGCAGAAGGGCTCACCCCCGTAAATTCTTTAAATACCCGATTAAAAGTTGATTTGCTATTAAACCCTGCATCCTGGGCTATCCCCATCAACGATTTGTATCGTTGTGTCGGATCCTCCATTCTTTGCTTTACCTCTTCTACTCTGTAGAAATTGATAAATTCATAAAAATTTTTGTCCAGCACTTCATTTATTACTTGCGAGAGGTGATGGGTAGGTATTTTCAATTGTTCGGCAATGTCTTCAATTTTGAGCTGTTGATTTCGGTGGGGCTTTGAGAGTACCATTAATTCTAAAAGCTGCTTTGTAATTTCTTCCTTTTGGATTGAAGTAAGGGAAGATGTTTTATAGGATTGTTGCTCGTTAGCAGTTTGTATTTTTTCTTTATAATATTCTAGCGGTCTTACTTCGGTGAAAACAAATGGGAATCGGATGGCTATGTAAACTATCGCATAGATGGTTAGAGTAATTAGCACTACAGTGAAGTTGTCAGAAGATGGAAGGCTGCCAGGAAAAATAACATTCCAGTCAAAAATAAAATATATACACAATGTGAGGGTAAGTATCACCAATAGAATTACCCTCAAAGCTTTAATCTGAATACGATTATTAATAGGTAGTTGCTGAACCGGTGCCAGTTGCATTTTACGAAGGCGTTTAAGAGCAAAGGTGAAATACACAATTAAATACACGATTTTAAGATTTACTAAAATGATAAAAGTGGTTGTCATCTCAGGATCAACCCACACAAAAGCGCCTCGTGGGGTTAGAAAGTGAAAAGCACAAAAAAGTGCCGATAGCAAGACAATTGGCAACAAATGATACAAAATCAATCTTGCATTTACGCGCTGGCAAACAGATTGCACGTATAAATAAATAAGCGGTCCAAATAGTGCATCGAAAGTAAATGTGGACAATAACACTTTTGGATAGTATCTGTACAGCCCCGATGATTCCAAATATTCTTCCAAAAGAAGCAATGAAAACAAAAAAAGCATAACTGCCAGCAGTTGATTACCGAGTCGGTTAGCGCTTTTAAATGTTTGCAACACAACTGCTAATAATAAGCCTTGTGCAACTCCTAGCGCCAATAAGGTAGTCCAAAAGATCAAGCGATTTTTGCTATTAAATGATACACACAAACTTAGGAAGGAAACGCCATTTGATACGTGGATCACTTTTAGTTTTTTTAAGACTTCCGAAAGGATTCAAGCCTTCCAGCGGATTGATTTTGATAAAACTACAATTCATGACATTATCAAGCAGCTTCAATACAATTGAGTTTGCTTAAATCTATGGAAAAATCATCTTTGACAAGCTAAATCCATTTCGCTCAGATTGACAGCCTACACAAATGAAAATACTTTATCAAAAGACTTATGCATACTATAATTAAAACGCTTTGTTACATGCTATTGATTGCCTCTGTTGCCTGCACTCATTCTAAGAAAAATGAAAGCGTCAAGCGCTTTGCATATGATTCAATATTGAAGGAGGCCGATAAATTTGTATCGCTTCGTGTTGATAGTGGCTTTTCGGGGGTTGTTTTAGTTGCAAATAATGAAGGCATTATCTTTCATAAGGCATACGCAAGCACTGAAACTCAACTTGACACAACCTCTGCCTATGCCATCGCTTCGCAAGCGAAAAGTTTCACAGCACTTGCTATTATGCAATTGTATCAAAAAGGCTTATTGTCGATTGACGATCCGATCCTAAAATATTTTAATGATGTGCCAACCGATAAGAGAAATATCACCATTCGTCATTTGCTAACACACACGAGTGGTTTGGGTTATTGCCAATGCACGGATGGGGAAACCGATGCGCTGAAAATAGTAAGTGGAATTTTCAAACAACCATTAAACTCCGGTGTGGGGGAAAAATGGGATTACCAAAACGAAAATTATATTTTGTTAGGCCTTATAGTCGAAAAGGTTTCAAAGATGATGTTTCGCGGATATGTTCAACAAAACATTTTAGATGTAGCAGATATGAAGCATACAGGACAATCAGGACAAGAAAAAGAAAAATCAATTCTCATGGCTTCTTTTGATTTGAAAAAATTAAAAAAGCAACCGGTCTATATTATGAACTATAAGAATGGATTTCTCAAGGAAAACTTGATTACTCATCGATTGGGGGGATACTTTAGCACAACCGGTGATATGTATAAACTGGCCTTAGCAGTTAAACACAATAAACTCATTGCAGACACAACACTGGAAATTTCTCTTCAGCCTCAAAATAGCGGATACATCCGTGACGGATTGTACTGGGGGTACGGCTGGGTTTATACGATGGCAGGTGACAGACGAATAAATATCTTCAATTCCGGTCGTGAAGACTGGATGATGAATTCACGTATGTATATGCTTGAAAATGGGTTCATCATTATTGTGTGGTCACAGGATACACTGGGGCCGGAAAAAGACGCTGCTGCTACGGTAGTATCTATAAAACTATTAGAGCTTTTTGAGAAAATGTAGGCATGATAGCAGCATTTAAATCCTTGTTCTTTGCTCGAACCCAAACATCGTTACTGAGGCCACCTTACAAAACTGTTAACCTTATCAAAGCCCTTCCACTTTATTTTTAGAGTGTCTTTGTCAATGGACATAATATCACCTTCCAGTATTAAGTCGTTGTAATATATTTTTAGTCTATTGTTTATAAGTTCATAAGGCATATCTCCATTACCGTCATAATCTACCACAAAAAATGATTTACGCGTCAGGTCAAAATCTGCGTGGGGCCCATTCGGGTCGCTTGTCCATATTCCAAAAAGAAGTGCGGTGTCAAGTTTAGTATTAATTGCCGATACACTTGGTCTGTCAATATTTTTAATTTCTTGATTGTCGGTATTGAAATCTGAAACGGCAAATGATTTTCTATTGTCACTGTTGGCAAGTTCATTATAACCATGATTAACCGAATCCATCACCGCCAACTTTTCTGAATTGCCATTTACCTTTGACGATTTATCATGACAGGCAATTAATCCTGTTAATAAAAGGCTTCCCAGTAAAAGGTTAAAACATTCTTGTTTGAATTTCATTTCAGTGTCTATTAGGCTGCGTCACCAGACTATCTGCTTCTGTCCATCTTACCAATTTCACCAATTGCTGCCGCTCCTCCAAAAAAGGTTTGGGTCTGTTCTGACACAGTTTGTTGAATAGATTCAAGTGTTTATATCCGAATAAATCCTTATTTAGAATCATTACATCTTATGGGATGGTCAATTCCAAATACTTGGCGTTCGATTCCTAATACTTGGTGCTCGACTCCTAATTGTTCGCGCTCCATTCCTAATTGTGGGCGCTCATTACAAATTGTCCGCGGGCAAAACTAAATAGTGGGCGCTCGACTCCAAATAGTGGGCGGTCGATTCCAACTTCTTTGCGCTCCATTCCAAATAGTGGGCAGGCAAAAACAATTTGTGGGCGCTCCATTCCAAATTGTGGGTGGACAAATCCAATTTCCGGATTCGTTTTTAGGGGGGCCGAGCGGGCTGTACGCTATACTCCTCGTGCCGACTCACGTGTCAACGCTACTGCGGGGTGCCGCTTCCATCCCTGCCCCTAGAGCTTCGATAACTATTTGGTTAAGCCCCAGCCAATGTTGGTGTTCTTCACCAACATTTTCATTTTCCGCAGGGTCTCCGGCACGGGACTCTGCGGCTACATTAGTCCTCTGCCATGAAGTTAATTATGTGATTTTGCAAATAAAAGTAATCGCAATAAAATCGTTTTAGGTTACCGCAGAGTCCCTAAGAGGAGACTCCGCGGAGAAGAAAAAGTTTCCCCAGCCAATGTTGGTGTTCTTCACCAACATTTAAACTAGTTTTTTCGGACAAAAGCAATCATCGCCTATTTGGCCTTGACTATTATCTCATCCGTTAACCTAGTTCATCGCGTTTGCCCAGCCAATGTTGGTGTTCTTCACCAACATTTAAACAAGCTTTTTCAGACAAAAGCAATCATCGCCTATTTGGCCTTGACTATTATCTCATCCGTTAACCTAGTTCATCGCGTTTGCTGGTGAAGAACACCAACAAAGGCGGGGAGTCTCCGGCACGGGACTCTGCGGCTACATTAGTCCTCTGCCATCCACAATAGAGGGGGACGGGATGTGGGTTTTTTCTCTCCCTTTTTAGTGACTGGTTTTCTCCTTTTTCAATATTGTTAAAATTGCGTTTTGGTAATCTTGATTGTATTTAATATTCTCTGCTTCTGTTTGGCCGTCATAAATAACAATATCAAATTCTTTGATCGTATCATCCTTAATTTTATAGAAACTCGTCCAGCTCCTGCCTGAATTAACGTAATTGTCGATAAGATTATATTTAGGCAAATAGTGTGGATTTTTAATTTCCTCAAAACCTCTTATGTTTTTTAGTCTGTTATTAACAGTATCAAAGAGATACAAATAATAAGTCCAGTTGCTTCTAACATCTGAACTATTCTGAATTAGAATGTCTCTGATGCCATCATTATTAAAATCTCTAAACTTAATTTCCCCTGTTGTACTGTAAAGTGTGTCTTGATAGAAGATTGTTTGTTTGCTGTCTTTTGTCAAAATAAATTGAAACACTGTATTCTTGTTGTCATTGGTGTCAATGCCTTCAGGGAAATGGGTCTGAATAATTTTATAGCTTTTGCCTTTATAAATCGAATCACAATTTGTTTCAAAGACTTTTGTGTTCGGTTTATTCTGTCCGAAACAAAGTCCGTAAGTAAGTATGAGCAATATTGTTAAGTAACTTTTCAAAGCCTATTTGTTTTTACTGTGTTATTTAGTCTTCTGACAACCTCTCTTCTATCCACTTCGTCTCTATCCTACCAATTTCACTAATTCCTCCTACTCCTCCAAACCTTGCCCATGCAATAGGCTGATATTCGCTTTTTTTTCTAGATCAGCAATAGATACTGAATGATTCATGAGGACTAAATAAATTAATCCCTCGTCATCGGCTATTGTCAACGCTACATAATATTTTTCTGTTGTTCCAATAATGTACTCATAGGTTACTCTGTCGCTTACGAAGGATTCGACATTTTTGGGCATTCCAAATAATTTAACAACATCTTCCTTTGTCATACCCTTTGTTATCGGAAGCATTAATGTCGAACATATTTTATGGATGGAAGCATCTGTCAGGTCATTCAAGTCGAGTGAAATTGATTTTTCTTTTGCTTCTTTGGAAAGTTGCAACCACTCTGTAAATCCAACTGATTCCCCATGCCAAATGGCGTTCATAAACTCCCAGTTGCTTACCGTTTCGATTTCTTCTTTGTTTACAATAAAGTCTTCCAGCTTTAGCTTGTAAAAGTTGTCGTAACTTATCATGTGTATACTCTTTTTCATCGCCCTGTCAGGTGTTATCACCTGACAGAATATTTGAGGGGGCCTGTTCAATCGGTGTAAAGAATGCTATCATAAATTTACTTTTATAGATAGCGATAATGATACCGGCCAGTCCACCGACTAACAAAAATCCAATCAGTACGATCATGGAATGATTCACTTCGAGGTCATCACCGGCCAACACCCAGCCCCGGTAAAAACTAAAAATTTCGAGCAGTGCTAAAAAGGGCAATACTCTGATTAACCACTTTCTTGATTTGTCATTTCTTCTGATCATTTGATAGGCCAGTACCACCGTTGTCATCGCTAAAGCCGAATGCAACAGATAGAAAATGAAATGTAATTGCCCGGGAACTAAGCCTACGTCTACACTAAACCGCTCTTGTGCTTTGTCAAAATTGCGTATCAACGACCCCAAAATACGGAAAGACCCGGCATAGCTGGCGATCAGAATCGTTAAACACACTGCATGGAATACTTTTGCTTTGGTATTTTGCGCGCTGTCCTTTTTATAGTCCTGCATGAGTCCTAAGGCGAGAATAACCAGACCAAATAGGGTAAAAAAATTCATGGTTGTTTGTATGGTAATTGGACGTATTGTTAGCCCAATTTATGAAAAGCTTTGGTAAGTAATTGTGTTGTTTAGAATAATGTACGTGTTAGTGATTAGGAGGAAACTAAGAGAGAAGTTTGGAGTAAGGCGAACTAGTGTGAGCTGAAGCCAAATCTTATTTTCGATTGTAATTCAATGGTAACCAATCAATAACAGTTCCGTTACAATTCGGAGTGTAAGGACAACAAATATATTCTTCACCGGTTTCTTCTCTAAAAACTTTGAAGTCCCCAACTGTTATTACGTTACCGCAATGAATACATTCCCTCATGTCTGTCAATGCTGGCGGGTCATCGAACGGATAATTCTCGTTCAAATATTTTTGCTTGTCATCTATATTTATTTCCGTCATATGTTTAGCTAATTTCCTGAAATCTTATCGTCATTTTTATCGTCTGTGGGCGCTGCAAACCTATGTTATAGGTCGTTAAATTTGCCCTCATGGAACATGTCGAACAACATGGGTTCAGGTAACTATTCACTTGAAAGTCTACTTCTAAAGATCATATAATTATTATAATCTTCAAATTCAAGCAAAGTCTTTCCGTTTATATCGCATATTTTATAATAAATATCCCTTCCACTATCCCTAATTTCACTAACAGCTACTAATAAATTGTTTCTATACTTTGATTTATATAATATTTCAAAATGTTCAACCGAAAATAACTCTTTCCATTTTCCAGTTCTTATATCTACCTGAACTAGCTCAGAACCAGTAGCATACTTTACCGTCAGCAAATGGTTTTTGGTCTGCAGTAACAAACTCATTTAATGCATTGAAATGGATACCCATCAACTTATAAGGGAATGTAACAGTTGATCCATTTCCTAATTCGCCCCGAAAAAAGATTATTAAACTTTTTCCTAAGACCGGCATAAAATCTGACTGATGGAAGGTTATCTGCTTTGTGGAGCTATCAGAATAAACCAAATAAATGTTATTCTCCTTTAGAAAAATACTTGTAGGCTTTTTATTCCAAGATTGATTTTTAACCCATTTGAAGAATAAATAGGATCCTCCTATTATTGAAAACATCGCGGCAATCAATTCAACTAACTCCATAGTAATTAAAAACTAATTAATAAAAATTCAAAAGAAATTAAGCACTAGACTTAAATTTCAACTTTTGATCCGTTCTAAAATGAAATTGCAAATTTGCTGCTGTTAAACAAAGTTGTTGTAGAGCAATTGGAGATCCCTAGTTGCAAACAAGGGATAGCTTCGGCTGTCGGCTTGTGTGGCTTTACACCAGTACGAACTCAGATTGAGGTATTAATTTTGATACTTCATGATCAGAGACTACTGTCAAACTAAGAATCAGCTTTTTCAACTTTTTAAAAGCGCCAACAAAGAACATGATAGGAATCACAATCAAGAATATTGGAGATAAGTACAAAAACCACCCACCAATATTCAAAGTCAGCGCTGTCAAAGAATACTTGGCTGCCGTGTCCATGATGTCTCTAACCTCTTGAATTTTGCAACTATCTAGTAATTCCGTTCTTTTTTCAATAACTCTCTGCAAGTGAGGTTTTGAGGCAAACTCTCTCTTAGCGTCCACAATCAATGACGGTGTCATATGCGGGAGTAAGCTGATAGAGGTGTTAATTGAATGTTGTACATGCAAGAATACATCGTCTGACAACTCTGTGGTATACTTAAATTTAAGTTGTCGTGCCTCGTCTCTTAGAGCAAATAATTTATACCTCAATTCAAGTCTCCAAGATGGGAGAAGAATCGATTCATAAACAAAATGAAATATTGTAGCGAAGAACAATATGTAAATTAAGATTGCCATTTTAATTGCTTGATGGTAGTTTTTTGGTCTCTAATGCTTTCTGTTGCCATTCTGTTCGTTCTCCAGATAGTCTTGCTATCTCCTCCGTGTGCAGCCTTCTTTGTCGTTTGCTATGATAAAACCAACCTAGAGCCAGTCCAATTGTCGATATATATCCGCCAATATAGTAAGTTTTAAAGAAATCGAAAGTCTCAAAAGTCAATTTTGATAAGTCAGTCTCAGGTAGTCTTATTAACCAAGTCAGAATAATAACGCCAAGAATGGCTACTGGGAACTGTCCCTTGTTAAGAGATGAGACTAAGACGTCTCTCATCATGTGCCAAAACCCTATATTATTATTATTACTATTACGTCCTTTGGCTGCCATGTTAACGCTAGTTTCTGTTATTTTGTTCTTTAAAATAAAATTTATTTTAAATGCCGTTGGCGACAGTTGCAATTGTCTACGATTTTTCTTGTAGGTCATCAATAGTCTCCAATGCGGATACTGCTTTTCGTTCTTCTTGTGCTAACAAGTCATTTGACCTCTTCTCCAATTTCGAAGCCAACTTAGCTAAGCCAGGAATTTTTGATAGTTTTGTAACTGCATTTGAAAGCTTAACGCTTTTGTCCAATGCGTCCATTAATGGGTGATCGGATTTATTATAGTCTGAAATGAGTTTGCCCGGGTTTTCTGAACTCACTTCAAGAATATTATATAGCAGTCGAATTCTTAAGTCACTTGAAACGTCCTTGTCGTCAACCGAATTGATTTGCTTTGACAACCCTTCAAAGGTCTTACTTAG
>JBGAUU010000164.1:0-5296 GCA_044228465.1 Cyclobacteriaceae bacterium | reverse complement strand
CAAATGATGTCATTATTTTTGGCTGTGCTTCTTCGCGCCACTTTGTCTTTTGCCACTCGCCCCAAAGCCGTAATTGAAATTACCAATCCAGATGAAGAAGCTGTCGTATCGCCCCCTACTAGATCCACCTTGTAATTTTCGCAAGCAGCATGGATGCCACTGTATAATGCATCAATCGCTTCCACTGAAAAACGGTTACTTAATGCTAGCCCGATGGTGATCTGCTCAGGCTTTCCATTCATAGCTGCAATATCAGATACATTCACTGCCACAGCTTTATATCCTAGATGTTGCAAAGGCATGTACGACAAATCGAAATGAATACCTTCTAAAAGCATATCGGTTGTCACCAGCAGATAATCGTCACCGGCATCGATCACTGCTGCATCATCGCCAATGCCCAGTACAGATGTAGGGTTTTGTAAGGAAAATTGCTTTTGAATGCGGTCGATCAGTCCAAATTCTCCGATTTGATTCAGTTCGGTGCGGTTTTCTGCCATGAGGTAATTTTAGTTAGTCGCTTGATACGGTAGTTCGTCCGGCAAAAGTACAACTTGAAGCGAATACTATCGCCATTTGCTGAACGGCTTAGTATATAGAATCAAACAAAAGAGGAAATATGAAAAAGTTACTTGTACCTTTTATTGCCGCTTTGATCTTTTTCAGTTCGTGCCGCGTGGAAAAGCCGTATTATCAAACCAAAGTTGGCAAGAAGAAACAAAAATATTACAACGATATTCAGTTTGGAGCTAATAAGAACCCGAAGCGGACATTTTAGAAAAAACGGATTCGTTTTCTTTTACAAATGATTCAAATCGTTTTGCAGTGAGTAGTTGCTTGAGCTTCGCCAGTGATTGTTGCACTTCATCTTCAAATCCCAGATTAGCGGCCAGCTTGCTGTACTCTTTTAATAATTTTGTCGAATAAGGTCGCGCTAATAGTCCGTTGACAAGTATTGTATACGGCTTTAGTCGATTGGTTGTGTCCTTCGCATAAAAAGTGGCTGCTGCAATCAATCCTTCTTCAAATAAATAGTTTGCATCTGAAAGGTAAGCCATAGCCGTTTTTACATCATTTCCTTTTTGCAGCGCAAGCAGCGCATTCAGATAAGTAGTTTCATTTCTGTATTCACTGGGTAAACCGGCTTTTAATCCGGCTTCAACGAATTCCCATTGTTGCGTTGAGGCACTCAGCAATAAATTCAGTATACTAATTTCATCAATTAATTTTTTATTGGTAAGCTGAATGCCACGTAGCGGTTGTAATTCTTTGATTGCTTCCTGCGGCTCATCCAGTTGATACCATTTTTTACTTCTCTCAATGATAGTCCGAGCGCGAAGATTATTGTCGCTGATACTATTTGCAATTTTTTGAAACAAAACCGAGTCGGTTAGCGAAACGCGATAGTGGCACATTCCATATTTTTCGAGGTCATTCAAATCTTCCCAGGCAGAAAGTGGACGCTCTAAAATTTTTAAGTAAAGTTGTGCTTGTTGCCGCTCCAGCGAATCGGTGGAAGAGCTAAGCGAACGCCACAAAGGAAGTGCTAGGTGGATACTATCTGCTTCAGAATAAGAGATAGCTTCACGAAGTTGGGCACCCGGCACTTTTTTATCATATGCAATTTTAAAATAACGCGCAGCAGTCAGTGCATCCCCTTGTTCTAAGAAGTAAGTGGCTAATAAATTGTATCGCTTGCCCTGATCGGTAGAGAAAGCCATTTCGCGAATAATGTCCAGTGCTTTTTTAATTTGATCTTGCTGATAGTACGCTTGTGCCACCGATGCTAAAAGGTATTCTTTGAAGTTGTCATTGATCGGCTTTCGCGCGAGCGAAGCAATTTGGCGAAGTTGAAGCGTGTCAATGGTGTTTGCCTGATTCGTCAATTGATTACAGAGCAACGTTGCGATTTTTAAATTGAGAACGGTATCTTTTGGAATCTCCACCTTCACCTGAAGTGGAAGTTGTTGGGCATTCGCTAAGGCGAGTGCATTGCTTTGAACACCGGCATCGTGGGATCCGATTAGTTGTAAAAGAGAATCGGCAGGGAACTTTACATGAAGCTTTACGCTGGTAGCGAAGATGTTAGTTTCAGCAGTGACTTTGGTAAAAGATGATTTCCTTGATTTTTGAAAATAATAGATCGAAGAATCGAGTAATCCAATCTGATAAAAGTTTAATCCTTGTGCGTTGGCCAGCAAGCCACTGTTTTTATAAATAAACAAACCATCTTTTAGTACTTCTTGATTTTTGATATAATTCTCATTCGTGCTGTAAACATCATTCAGGTTTATGAAGGTGAATTCGGTGGGTGTTGTTTTGAGCAATTCTTCATATTCTTTCATCTCTTTCACAGGCTCTAGTTGCGCTGCATACAGCGTGGCCAGAGCGTAGTGAGCGTGATGATTGCGGTTGCGATAGACCAATGACTTACGATAGTACGCTTCGGCAGTGCTCAACTCGCCCTGCGTATACTGAATATCGCCTTGGGCATTATAGACGGCTGCCAATGCGCGATCAAAGTAGCTTATAAGGGGAGAAGAGAACGACAGAAAAGCAAATGTGGCAATTGTACCCATCGCACGAAAGGTAAAGAATGGCATAGTGGAGGGCTGATACAATATTTTATGTACATGCACATTAGCCATCAGCATGGGGCCAAAGTTGGAGGTGACATAAGCAAGAAAAATAATTCCATAGCCCATGTGAACAAATAAGATAATCTCATTTAGAGTTTCCATCAACGGACTATTATCCGTGCCAATTGAAAACCCAATGGTGGTGAAGGTCGTGAGAAAAAATCCGAGATAAAGAAAAACAACATGTATCGGGTTTTCGACTGAATCGATATACAATGATTCGCGCTGACGAACACCCCAAAGCCCCAACACAGCAGAGACGGCTAGCAAGAAATACGAATTTACTGTAATGATATCCCAGAAGATATATTTCTCTCGAATCAAAAATGTGATCGTAAGATTAACGAAGTAGATTGCCGAGATTAAGAAGAAGTGCATCGCACTTTTAGATGGAGTACGGCTGCTGGTAATCATGGTTACAAAAAATGCAATGATCTCATGCGATACCATGATTGCAAAAAGAATACTCATGGCGGTGGCTGCTAGCAATGCATTGCTTGCCAGAATGAGAAATGGCTGCGGCACCTGACTAAAAAAATAGATGACCAATGCCAGAACAATTGAGATTGATGCGAAAACAGCAAGGCGAGTAATGAAGGGGTGATGAGTGTGAAAGGATTGAAAGTAGTAGGCGGTTCCTGCAAATAATGCTATCACAACTCCCGAAATCGCTTTATGACTAATTCCAAAAATGAATAACGCTTCCCAATGAAAACTGACTAGCATCAAAATCAGGAAGCCCACAGCACCTAAAAATGAAAATCGTTTTAGGGTGGTGATAAAAGTTACGAATAACAAAAATCCAATGCCCACTCCCAGAAGTAAGGCATAATACAACCAAGAGGTAGGTTGTAAGGAACTTCCGCTGTATGTTTCAAATAATACCAGATTATCCACTGGTAGATCAACCGAGCTAAGACCTACCTGAAAGTTTCGAATGGGTGTTTCAACAACTTCAATTTGTTGGTATTGATCCCATACAAAAGCGAGTGAAGTGTTTTGAAAATTAAGGAACAAGAAAACTATGAATGCGGCTGCTATCAAAACAGATAAGAGCCAAAATATCTTCTGATCGCTTAGCGACCATCGCTTCCAAAACCAAAGTGTATTCATGATTACTCGAGTACTTTTGGAACCCTGAAAAATTCAGCGTCCCTTTTAGGTGCATTTTGTAAAACCTCTTGGTGTGGCAAATCTTGCTTTACCACATCTTCGCGCATTGCATTGATTTCGTGACTCATCGTTGTCAATGGCTCTACGCCATCTGTGTTGACTTCATTTAATTTTTCTACAAATGTGAGCATGTTGCTCATGTCGCGCAGCATTTTATCCGTTTCTTTCTCGTCAATCTCAAGCCGCGACAGGTGTGCAATTTTAGCTAATGTTTCTGCGTCTAGTTTCATGGGTTGATTGATGTGTTTTAAACGTCAAAATTCGATGATATTGTTTGGTCGAATTATTTCGTACTGGCAAATTCCTTCGGAGACAATTCTTTTTTTAATTCTGAATCTATAGTAGAAAAAACCCGCTGTTTGAGCTTCGGCAGATCGTTTAGTGTCATGCCGCGAGTCTCGATCGGCTCATGAAAGATTACTTTCACTGTTCCCCGATGCAACCGCATTTTCGCTTCATCAGGCAAAATTATCCAATTAAAAGGAATGGTGACGGGTACTATCGCGATTTGTTTTTCAATGGCTGTTCGGAAAGCGCCATCTTTATATGCACACATTTGTGGAGGCTCTTTGGTGACCATACCGCCTTCTGGATAAATGACCAAGCTTTTACCTTCGTCTATTGCTTTCATGGATGATAGAATGGTATTGAAGCGGCTTTTTAAACTGGCACGATTAACAGTGATATGAAGCTTCCGATACATAAATCCAAACAATGGAATTTTCTCCATGTCATTCTTCCCTACAAAAATAGTATTGATCGGATTGAGGCCCATGGTAGGAATATCGAGATAGGAAAAATGATTCGGGCAAAAGATGTATTGTTTCTTTCGGTCTAGTTTTGTTTTGCATTCAATCTGATAAGGCAGAAGTGTAAGGATGAACATACTTTTTGCCCACCAACGATTGATGATGCCCACCCACTGAAACTGTTTCGGAAAAAGGATTGGGTACAATAGTAGAGGGAAGAAAATCAGAAATAAGGCGCTGAAAATAACGAAACCATAAATGGTATGAACCAACCGAAAAAACCTCATGATTTCAATTGCTTCACTTGTTAATGGTGCCCGGCTTTGGAATTAAAATCAATTCGGTTTGGCGACCATCGATGTACCGAAAACCGGTTTCGTCAAAATAGCCATCTTCCTCTAATTGAATTCGCACTTCCTTTTTCCACTCAATCACATACACCGATGCATTGAGTTCGATGGAGTAGGCTGTGTTGTAGTGCATAGGATAATCACCGGTATGAGGAACACCATTCTGCATATCCCACATACCAATGGTAGTGCCGGCAGCATGCCCATGAAACCCGATTGGGTGCGTGTAGATTGATGGATTAATACTCGCTGCAATTGCTTGGTTGCGTGAATCGGCCAAAATAGAATTTCCGGTTTTCCCTTCTTTAAAATTACTTATTAAAATGTCTTGCAATTTGTTTCCACGCTTGAATGCATTTTTTAAATATTCTGGTGCATCGGTCTC
>JBGAUU010000037.1:0-37848 GCA_044228465.1 Cyclobacteriaceae bacterium | reverse complement strand
CCCACGTTAGTTGATAAACCTTGGTCATGCAATACTTTTTTCAAGGTGTGGAATATCTCAGCTCCCATTCTCAATGCTTCTGAGAATGTCTTGGCACCTACCGGCATGACCATGAATTCCTGAAAGTCGATCGAGTTATCTGCATGGCTACCACCATTCAAAATGTTCATCATCGGAACTGGAAGGGTGTTTGCATTTACTCCACCGATGTAGCGATACAGTGATTGTCCGGCTTCCATAGCTGCGGCTTTCGCAACGGCCAATGAAACACCTAAAATCGCATTAGCACCCAACTTTCCTTTGTTTGGCGTTCCATCTAATTCGATCATGATTTTATCAATCAACGACTGATCAAAAACGGGGAAGCCAACCACTTCAGCAGCAATTTTTGTATTAACATTCTCAACAGCCTTCAACACACCTTTTCCCATATATTTCTTCTTGTCACCATCGCGAAGCTCAACTGCCTCATGCGAACCGGTGGATGCACCGGATGGAACTGCGGCACGACCAAACGCACCTGACTCGGTAAATACATCTACTTCTACTGTAGGATTACCACGGCTATCAAGAATCTGACGGGCGTGGATGCTTTCGATTAAACTCATAGGTTGATTAAATTTTAGATTTTAGATTTATTTTTCACCACTAAGGCACGAAGGCGCTAAGTTAGTTTTCATTTTATTTTGTAGCCCATGCCAAATTGTATTGTTCTGTTATACTCATCCCACGACTTTGCTGTTGGATCTAGAGTAACGCCATTAAAAGTTAAATTAAAATCAGTAATACTTCTAGCTGGAATAAGCCCCAAATAGTACCTGCTAACCAAAGATACTCTCTCCGATAAATTAATCTTAAACCCACTTACAAGACCAAAATCAAATCTACTATTTGATTTATCTATGTTCGATGATAAGAATAATCCTGGATTTACACCCAAGTCAAAATCAAGACCTCTAATTGGGGATAAAGTGAGTAAAATAGGGAGCTCAATGTAATTGTCAGAGAAATACTCTCCACCTCTTCTTGAGTATTGCAATTCAGGTGAAATAGACAATTTCGTTGAGACAGGTAGTTTAAGGAACGCACCGACAAAAAAACCACCTCCGCTAGAAGAAATGTTTTGAGAATTTTTGTTAACGAAATCAATCTTGATCACGTAAAAGTTAACGTTGTATCCAGCCTTAACACCAAATGAAACCTGCGCAAAAGAATTCACGAAAAAAAATGAAGAAACAAAAATCAGAACTAACAATTTCATAGTTTTTCGCCTACAAAGCCACAAAGATTATCATGCTATCTTAAATTGTTTACCTTATCAATTTTCAAATTACCGAATCAACGAATTTTCAAATTACCGAATCATCTTTAAAAACTGATCAAACAAATACCTTGAGTCATGCGGACCTGGCGATGCTTCGGGATGGTACTGAACCGAAAATGCCTTTTTGTTTTTCAGACGAATGCCCATGATCGTACCGTCATTTAAGTGAATATGTGTCACTTCTACTTCCGGATGTTGTTCGAGCCCTTCATTTTTCACAGCAAATCCATGATTCTGAGAAGTCATTTCGCCTAATCCCGAAATTAAATTTTTAACGGGGTGATTCAATCCACGATGGCCGTGGTGCATTTTAAATGTTGAAAGCCCTGCAGCCAATGCCAATAGTTGGTGCCCCAGGCAAATTCCAAAAATTGGCTGGTCAGCATTCAAAATGTCTCTCACTGTTTTTACTGCATAATCCATCACCGAAGGATCGCCAGGACCATTGGAAATAAAATAACCGTCCGGATTCCAAGCTGCCATTTCTTGATAGGAAGTCTTAGCAGGAAACACTTGAATGTAACAACCTCGCTCGGCTAGGTTTAGCAGAATGTTTCTTTTTATACCTACATCCAATGCTGCAATTTTAATCGAAGCATTAGGTTCACCTACGAAATAAGGTTGTTTGGTACTAACGACAGACGAAAGTTCAAGGCCATCCATAGACGGTACTTTTGCTAACTCTTGTTTTAATTGATCGGGAGTTAGCTCCGATGAAATGATGGCATTCATCGCTCCTTTGCTGCGAATATGGCGTACCAATTTTCGTGTATCTACGTCAGCTATACCAACCACATTGTTTTTTTCCAGATACTCTTGAAGGCTATGCTTCGCTGTCTTACGGCTGAAATCATCCGAGAATTCATTAATTACAATTCCCTGAATATGCGTTGCAGATGATTCATTCTCACCTTCCACAGTGCCATAGTTACCAATATGGGCCGTAGTATTTACAATGATTTGGCCATGATAAGACGGATCGGTATAGATCTCCTGATAGCCCGTCATTCCGGTATTGAAACAAATTTCGCCACCGCTGGTACCACGCTTACCAATGGCTCTACCTTCTACCAGAAGGCCATCGGCTAATAGTAAGTATGCTTTTCCGTTCAAGTTGGTTTTAGTTTGAGGTTGACAAAAATAGTTTGAGTGTGAATTGATTGCTATTGAATTGGATTAATTCTTTCTGCACTCGTTGGAAATAAGCCAATAAAAAAGGGATTGAACTAAGTCCAATCCCTTTTTGATGAATAGAAGAAGTCACTTATTCTTCTTTTTTAGTCTTCTTAGCTGCCTTTTTAGGCTTTTCTTCAGTTGCTGTCTCAGCTATTACCTTTGCATCTTCCACGCCCTCTTCCTTCTTTCCCTTTCTTCCTCTGCGTGTCTTTGCTTTCTTCGCAGCACCATCTTTGGTGTACAAATCATTGAAGTCTACCAATTCCATCAGGCACATATCAGCCGCATCACCTTGGCGAACTTCGCTCAATTTGATGATGCGAGTATATCCACCGGCACGGTTTGCTATTCTTCCAGCTACCTCACCAAACAATGTCTTGATCGACTCTTTGTTTTGAAGATATGAGAACACAGTTCTGCGTGAGTGCGTAGTGTCATTTTTGGCTTTGGTTAACAAGGGCTCCACATATTTTTTCAATGCCTTTGCCTTTGCTACTGTAGTTGTAATTCGCTTGTTTAAAATAAGCGAGGATGCCATGTTGGATAACAACGCATGTCTGTGCGCTGACTTACGGCCAAGATGGTTTATTTTTTTACCGTGTCTCATTAGTCTTCTTCCAATTTATATTTTGCCAAATCCATTCCGAAAGTCAGGTTTTTATCGGCTACCAATTGCTCTAATTCAGCAAGTGATTTTTTACCGAAGTTCCTGAATTTCATCATGTCAGAAATATCTAATCTTACCAAGTCGCCAAGCGTCTTCACTTCAGCTGCTTTCAAGCAGTTGTATGCACGAACAGAAAGATCTAGGTCATGCAATTGCGTTTTCAGCAACTTGCGCATGTGTAGCATTTCTTCGTCTACTTGTTCTACTTCACTGTCTTTGGTTGTCTCTAATTCGATTGACTTATCAGAGAACAGGCGGAAGTGTTGGATCAAAATGAATGCAGCTCCTTCTAAGGCCTTCTCTGGGTGAATTGAACCATCCGTTTCGATATCAATCAACAATTTCTCGTAGTCAGTCTTTTGCTCAACACGTGTATTTTCTACACTGTATTTTACGTTTTTAACAGGCGTGAAGATGGCATCGATCGGAATGAACCCGAATACTTGTTCATTTGGCTTATTCTCTTCCGCTGGCAAATAACCACGGCCCTTTTCGATAATCAATTCAATCTCAAACTGAGAGGTTTCATCTAAATTACAGATTACGTGCTCCGTATTTAAGATTTCGAAACCTGAAGTAAATTTCGCGATATCGCCAGCTTTAAATTGTTTCTGCTTCTTGATCGAAACAACCACTTTTGATTCATTGGATTCGCCCACTTTGCGGAAGCGAACCTGCTTTAAATTCAAGATAATCTCAGCAACATCTTCAACCACACCTTCGATGGTAGAAAACTCATGCAACACTCCAGGAATTTTAATTCCGGTGATCGCATAACCTTCCAACGAAGACAATAAAATTCTTCTCAATGCATTGCCGATCGTTACTCCATACCCTTTTTCCAAAGGTTTGAAAGTAAAGAAGCCATGGAAGTCATCTGACTTTTCCATCACTACTTTCTCCGGCATTTGAAATGCTAATATTGACATACTCGTTTTAAATTAATGTTGAAACTATTACTTAGAGTACAACTCGACAATCAACTGTTCGTTGATATTTTCCGGTATATCTTCGCGTGGAGGCAGGTTAATCAACTTACCTTCCATTTCTTTTAAATCCCACTCTAACCAATTGTACTTCTTCGCACCTTGAATAGAAAGTGAGTTATTGATTGCTTCCAATGATTTTGATTTCTCACGAACAGCAATTACATCTCCCGGTTTCAAAAATGCTGAAGGTACATTCAAAACTTCACCATTTACGGTGATATGCTTGTGAACAACCAACTGACGAGCCGCTCTGCGTGTTGGAGCTACTCCTAAACGGTATACAGTGTTATCCAAGCGAGACTCAAGCATCTGTAAAAGCACTTCACCTGTTACGCCTTTCTTACGAGAAGCTTTGTGGAAAGTGTTTTCGAACTGACGCTCTAAGATTCCATAGATAAACTTAGCCTTTTGCTTTTCAGCGAGCTGCACAGCGTATTCTGATTGCTTACGCTTTTTGCCTTTACCATGCTGGCCAGCAGGATAATTTTTCTTGGCCAACGTTTTGCTGTCGCCAAAGATAGGTTCGTTATACCTTCTGGAAATCCTTGTTTTTGGACCGGTGTACCTTGCCATGATTTATTCTTTCTTATTACTGAAATTAAACTCTTCTTTTCTTAGGAGGACGGCATCCGTTGTGCGGAATTGGCGTGAAATCTTTGATGATTGTCACCTCGATTCCAGAAGCTTGAATGCTACGGATAGCAGACTCGCGACCAGCGCCAGGACCTTTTACGAAAACTTCTACTTTACGTACGCCTAATTCAAAAGCTTTAGTCGCGCACTCTTGAGCAGCTACCTGAGCTGCATAGGGAGTGTTTTTCTTAGAGCCTTTGAAGCCCATCTTTCCTGCCGATGCCCAAGAAACAACTTGTCCTGTGCTATTGGTCATAGAAATGATAATGTTATTGAAGGTGGCGCGGATGTGAGCTTGGCCAACGGCCTCCACATTTACTACGCGCTTTTTGCTTTTGTCCTTCTTCTTTTCAACTGCAGGTGCTGCCATACGAAAAGTTTATAGTTTTTTAAATTAATTAGCCTTTAACTGCCTTCTTCTTATTCGCAACTGTCTTACGCTTTCCTTTACGCGTACGAGAGTTGTTTTTGGTTTTCTGCCCACGCACTGGTAACCCTTTACGATGACGAAGCCCACGGTAGCAACCGATATCCATCAAGCGCTTAATGCTTAACTGAACTTCAGAGCGAAGTGCACCTTCAATGCGGAATTGCTCAGCAATAATGGCGCGCACCGCATTTGAGTCTTCATCACTCCAATCTTTTACCTTCTTATCCCAATCTACTTTCGCTTGGGTAAGAATATTTTGGGCGGATCTGCGTCCAATCCCATAAATGTAAGTTAGGCTGATTTCGCCTCTTTTGTTATCCGGAATATCTACACCAGCAATACGTGCCATAATTATCCTTGTCTTTGTTTATAACGTGGGTTCTTCTTGTTAATCACATACAACTTGCCTTTGCGTCTGATGATCTTGCAATCAGCGCTCCGTTTTTTTATTGATGCTCTTACTTTCATGTCTTCTCTATTTATATCTGAACGTAATCCTGCCCTTTGTTAAGTCGTAAGGAGACATTTCGAGTCTCACTTTATCTCCTGGCAAAATGCGGATGTAGTGCATTCTCATTTTACCTGAAATGTGAGCTAATACTTCGTGACCATTTTCCAATTGAACCTTAAACATCGCATTGGAAAGTGCCTCTTGTATTGTTCCGTCTTGCTCTATCGACTTTTGTTTCGCCATTTAAAACTATAACTCTCTTCTAAGTACTCGTGTGTTGTCAAAATTTCGGTGCGATCTTTATAAATCGCCACCATATGCTCAAAGTGTGCCGAAGGTTTTTTGTCTTGCGTTCGGATCGTCCATCCATCCCGCTCTTGAATTACCTTCTTCGTTCCCATGTTGATCATCGGCTCGATGGCAAAAACCATTCCCGGTTGAATCTTCGGTCCTTTTCCCCTCTTTCCGTAGTTAGGTACTTCCGGATCTTCATGCAAGCTTCTGCCTACTCCGTGTCCTACCAACTCTCTCACTACACCATAACCAAACTGCTCAACAAAGTTTTGAACAGCAAACCCAATGTCCCCGATTCGATTTCCCGCTTTTGCTTGAGCAATGCCCAAGTAAAGCGATTCCAATGTTCGATCAAGCAATCTCAGGACATCTTCCTTTACACCTTCTAATGGGTAGGTGTAGGCTGAATCACTGTGAAACCCTTTATATAAAACACCGCAATCAATCGAAACAACGTCACCCTCTTTCAATTCATAATCACTCGGAAACCCATGTACCACTACATCATTCACTGAGATGCAGAGTGATGCAGGGAATGCATGATAATTCAAAAAAGAAGGCACTCCATTGTGGTCTCTAATATACTCCTCGGCAATTCTATCCAGCTTTTTGGTTTTCACACCAGGCTTTATGGCCTTGGCTACTTCCGCGTGTGTTCGGGCTAATACCTGAGCACTCTCCTTAATCAACTGAATATCACTGTCCGTCTTGTATTGAACCATTCAATTTCAAGCCGCAGCAAACTGAGAACGTCCTTTTACTCTTCCTGATTTCATCATTCCTTCGTAGTGACGCATTAACAAATAGCTTTCTATTTGTTGAAGCGTGTCTAACACAACACCTACTAATATTAGTAATGAAGTGCCACCATAGAAGTATGCGAAGTTTTGGGTTATACCAAACATCACAGCAAAAGCTGGAAGAATGGCAACAGCCGCCAACAACAATGCACCAGGTAAAGTTATCTTCGATAAAATACTATCAATGTATTCAGCCGTTTGCTTTCCTGGCTTTATGCCTGGTACAAAACCGCCATTTCTTTTCAAGTTCTCAGATATGTCGTTTGATGGAACTGTAATAGCTGTATAAAAGAATGTGAAAATGATGATCAATGAAGCAAACAAGAAGTTATACTGCCATGACGTAGGATCAGAGAACGTTGTTCCAACATAGGTACCAACATCGCTGTCTCTCCAAATCTGCGCTACGAGTGGGGGAATAAACATCAAAGCTTGAGCGAAAATGATCGGCATTACACCGGCAGAATTTAATTTCAATGGGATAAAGTCTCTCTTTCCACCGTACAGCTTATTACCAACTACCTGCTTTGCATATTGTACTGGTATCCTTCTAACTGCTTGTGTCAAGGCAATCACACCTACGACTACGAAGAATAAAGCCAAAAACTCAAGAATTAAAGTCAACCCACCTTGTAAACCCTTGGTATCTGCTTCCTGAATAATAGCTGCCGGGAAGCGAGAAACAATACCAATCATAATCAACATACTGATACCATTGCCAATGCCTTTGTCAGTGATGCGCTCACCCAGCCACATACAGAACATGGTGCCCGCTACTATGATCATCATCGTAGAGATGGTGAAGAACATACCGGGGCTAATGATGGCCTCTTGGTTAATAGTTGATTTCAAATATCCGTAAGATTGTGCTGCGGTAATGATGATTGTCAGCATTCGAGTCCACTGGTTCAACTTCTTTCTGCCGCTCTCTCCTTCTTTCTGCATTTTGGTGAATGTTGGCACCGCCACGGTCAGCAATTGCACCACAATCGATGCAGAGATGTAAGGCATGATACCGAGAGCAAAAATAGAAGCTCGGCTAAATGAGCCTCCTAAAAAGGTATTTAGGAAATCAAAAATTCCGCCTTGATTTCCATTCAATCGGTTTGGATCAATACCCGGTAATACGATATAGGAACCCAGACGAAAGATGACTAGGAATCCGATCGTATTTAGGATTCTAACACGAAGATCCTCGATCGAAAAAATGTTCTTTATGGTTGTAAAGAAGCGCTTCATTATCTAACTGTTGTAGCTGTTCCGCCTACTGTTTCAATTGCCTTGGTAGCTGTTGTAGAGAATGCATGTGCTTCCACATTCACTTTCGCTTTCAACTCGCCTCTTCCCAAGATTTTAACTTTATCATTTTTTCCAACGATGCCATTGTCCACCATCAACTGAATGTTTAGTGCGGAAGCATTGGTTTTTTGTGCTAATTCTTGTAAAGCATCAAGGTTGATAGCTTTAAAGTACACTTTGTCATTATTCTTGAAGCCAAACTTAGGAACACGTCTTTGCAAAGGCATCTGACCGCCTTCAAATCCGAACTTCTTGTGGTTACCCGAACGCGACTGAGCACCTTTGTGTCCACGACCTGCAGTGCTACCGCCAGAACCTTGGCCACGGCCCAATCTCTTATTTGTTTTTACCGAACCTTCTGCCGGTTTAAGTGTGTGCAGCTTCATTTTATAATTCTGTTACGCTCACCAAATGACTAACTTTCTTTACCATCCCCTGAATTTGAGGAGTATATTCTACCTCTACTGAATGATTTACTTTTCCTAAACCCAATGACTGTATAGTCAATTGTTGAGTTTCAGGTCTTTTAATCATGCTGCGAGTTTGAGTAATCTTAACTTTTGCCATGACGCTTATCCGTTAAATACTTTTGACAATGAAACTCCTCTGTTACGAGCGATTGTTTGAGGATCGCGCATTGTGGTCAATGCCTTGAAAGTAGCCTTTACCACGTTGTGAGGATTTGATGAACCTTTTGATTTTGCCAATACATTGTGAACTCCGGCACTCTCCAATACAGCACGCATCGCACCACCGGCAATTACACCTGTACCAGGTGATGCAGGTTTCAATAACACGAAACCACCTCCAAATTTACCAAGTGATTCGTGAGGTACTGTTCCTTTGATAATTGGAACCTTTACCAAATGCTTCTTTGCATCATCGATTCCTTTGGTAATAGCATCGGTTACTTCATTGGCTTTACCAAGTCCGTATCCTACCACACCATTGCCGTCTCCAACTACTACGATAGCCGCGAAACTGAATCTTCTACCACCTTTAACCACTTTTGCTACACGCTGAATGGCAACCACCTTTTCTTTAAGGTCGATTTCGCTGGCTTTCATGATATAAATATCCATTGCGATCGAAAACGATCTCCTGAATACCGCTCGCTAAAGCTTTTTCCGCTACCTTCTGTCCTACTGACTTAGATACAGGCAAGGAAACTCCACCATCCTTCGATAAATCTTTAGATGATGCTGCCAACAATGTGTGTCCTTTCGTGTCATCAATAACCTGTGCATAGATAGCACGGTTGCTCTTGAAAACAGTAAGTCTAGGACGTGCAGTTGTACCCTCCACTTTCTTGCGGATACCTTTCTTAATGCGTAATCTTCTATTCTTAATATTTGGCATACTCTACTATTATTTAGCAGCTGCTTTACCAGCCTTTCTGCGAACAAATTCTCCAACGTAACGAATACCTTTTCCTTTGTAAGGTTCTACGCTGCGCAATGACTTAATTTTTGCAGCCACCTGACCAATCAATTGTTTGTCAGTGCCTTCCAAAGTAATAATTGGGTTTTGACCTTTTTCCTGAGTTGCCTGAACTTTCAATTCAGAAGGAATCGCCATGATAATACTGTGTGAATATCCCAAGCTAAGATCGAGTACGTTTCCTTGAGCAGAAGCCTTGAAACCTACACCAATTACCTCAAGTTGTCTTTTGTATCCGGTGCTAACACCTTCAATCATATTAGCAATCAATGAACGATATAAACCGTGCATTGCTTTGTGACGCTTTTGTTCAGTTGGTCTGTGAACCAACACATTGCCTTCCTCCAAAGTAACTTTGAAATCAGGATCAATTACTTGCTTCAACTCGCCTTTCGGACCTTTTACAGTCACTTGACGATCGCTAAAAGTGCATGTAACACCTTTGGGAAGTTCTATCGGAAGTCTACCTATACGTGACATATTCTATTATCGGATTAGTAGATGTAACATAAAACCTCACCACCTACATTTAGCGCCTTTGCTTCTTTATCGGTAATTACACCTTTGGAAGTGGAAAGGATCGCAATGCCCAATCCGTTCAATACTTTGGGCAGGTTATCTGCACCTTTGTACTGACGAAGACCAGGAGAGCTGACACGATCTAATTTCGTGATAGCAGATTCTTTGGTTTCCGGATTGTACTTCAAAGCAATTTTAATGCTGCCTTGTTTGTTAGCCGTCTCCTCAAACTTGTAGTTAAGGATATAGCCTTTGTCGAAAAGCACCTTAGTTACCTCTTTTTTCAAGTTAGAGGCAGGAACTTCTACCACGCGGTGACGGGCCTTGATGGCATTGCGCAACCGGGTTAAATAATCTGCGATAGGATCTGTCGTCTTCATTTCACTTTTCTTTAAAAAGCAAGCCCCATTTTTTTGAACGGGGCTGCAAAGATAAATAACAATTTTAGTTATCCAAACTGTTACCCGGTTTCGTTGTAAAAACGACCTCGGTACTCAGCAACCAATAAAATACTGCTCAAATTACCAGCTTGCCTTTGTCAAGCCTGGTATTTTACCATCGCTTGCCAATTGGCGGAACTGGTTACGGCATATGCCAAATTTCGACATATAACCTCTCGGTCTTCCGGTAAGCTTGCAGCGGCTGTGCAAACGAACTTTGGATGAGCTTCTTGGAAGTTTATCCAAGGCATCCCAATCTCCTGCTTCTTTCAAAACAGCACGTTTTTTTGCATAGCGCTCTACTAAGCGCAATTTCTTCTTATCTCTTGCAATGACTGCTAACTTTGCCATGCTATTAGTTTTTAGTTACGAAAGGCATACCGAAGGCTTTCAAAAGCTCATAGCTTTCTTCATCGGTAGAGGCGGTTGTTACAAATGTGATATCCATACCATTGATCTTCGTTACCTTGTCAATGGAAATTTCCGGGAAAATGATCTGTTCTTTCACACCCAGTGTGTAGTTTCCACGACCATCAAAACCTTTGTCATTTACACCTTTGAAATCGCGAACGCGAGGCAGAGCGACATTCATCAATCTGTCCATGAATTCATACATGCGATCTCCACGAAGGGTAACTTTTGCTCCAATAGCCTGATTGCCACGAAGTTTGAAGTTTGAAATGTCTTTCTTCGATTTGGTAGAAACTGCCTTTTGGCCAGAGATTGTGGTAAGCTCTTCTACGCCTACTTCAATCAATTTCTTGTCAGCTACCGCTGCACCAATACCTTTGTTGATGCAAATTTTTTCGACTTTAGGTACCTGCATGACCGACTTATACTGAAACTTATCTCTCAGTCCGGGCACGATTTCCTTGAGGTACTTCTCTTTTAATCTGGGCGTTGCCATTATTTTATAAATTCACCTGTTTTCTTAGAATATCTTTGAAGCTTGCCTTTGGCATTCAATTTACGACCGGTGCGAACAGCTTTGCCAGTTGCTCCGTCTACCAACATCAAGTTACTGATGTGGATCGTTCCTTCTGTCTTTTTGATACCACCTTCGGGCTTGCCGGCAGTTGGCTTTTGGTGCTTTGTGATGATATTGATACCCTCTACAATCGCACGGTTTTTATCAGCAATGATTTCAAGAACAGTACCTGTTTTTGATTTATCATCACCTGCCAACACCTTTACGGTATCGCCTTTTTTAATGTGCAGTTTTTGCTGCTTGTTTGATTTCCTTTCCATGATTATAAAACTTCAGGAGCTAATGAAATAATTTTCATAAACTGCTTTTCGCGCAATTCGCGGGCAACAGGTCCGAAGATACGGGTTCCGCGTGGCTCGTCTTGCTGATTCAACAACACAGCTGCATTGTCTTCAAAACGAATATATGAACCGTCTTTTCTTCTAATTTCTTTTTTGGTGCGAACGATAACCGCTTTTGAAACGGTTCCTTTCTTAATCTGGCTGGTAGGGATGGCAGACTTTACAGTTACCACAATTTTATCGCCTACACTTGCTGTGCGTCTGCGGGTTCCACCTAATACGTGCATGCACAAAACTTCTTTGGCACCACTGTTATCGGCTACGGTTAGCCTTGATTCGGTTTGTATCATGGTTACTTTGCTTTTTCTACGATCTCAACTAATCTCCAACGCTTGCTCTTGCTCAATGGACGGGTTTCCATGATGCGTACGATATCACCGATACCCGCTTCATTTTTCTCGTCATGAGCCATGAACTTCGTGGTTTTGTTCATGAATTTTCCATAGATCGGGTGTTTCACCTTTCTGTCGATTGCAACCGTGATTGACTTAGTCATCTTATTGCTAGTGACCCGGCCAACTCTTTCCTTTCTTAGATTACGTTCCGTCTCCATGAAAATTTATTTTTTTGATTCTTTTGCTGTTAATTCAGTTTTCAACCGAGCAACCAATTTGCGTGCCTCTTTGATCTTCATTGGGTTTTCGATAGAAGATATTTGGTGTGCAAATCTGATTTTGCGAAGGTTTTCTTGTTCGCTTCCGATTTTCTCTTTCAACTCTGCTGGAGTCAATACTTTAATCTCGGTGTTTTTCATCTCTTTACTATTTTTTGGTTCGATCTTCGTTACCGAAAGGATCTTATTTTTTCTCTGCTTGTTCTACGTAATCTCTACGTACGGTAAACTTTGTTTTGAATGGTATTTTACCATCCGCCAAAGCCAACGCCTCTTTTGCTGTAGCCATCGTAACACCACCCGCTTCGAACAGGATGGTTCCCGGCTTAATTACCGCTACCCAATATTCCGGAGCTCCCTTACCTTTACCCATACGAACCTCAGCAGGTTTGCGAGTAATCGGCTTATCTGGGAATATGCGGATCCAAACCTGGCCTTCACGCTTCATAGCGCGGGTAACAGCCACACGGGCAGCCTCTAACTGACGTGCAGTGATCCAGCCTGGCTCTAATGCTTTCAATGCGAATGATCCGAAAGTGATTTGGTGACCACGGGTGGCCATACCTTTCACTTTTCCTTTCTGCATTTTTCTAAATTTCGTACGCTTCGGTTGTAACATAACTTAGCTACCTTAAAATTTTATCTTTTACCGCCTCTTTTTCTATCACCGCCTCTGTCTCCGCCACGCTCGTTTCTATCTCCGCCTCTCTCCTGTCTTCCACCACGATCATTACCACCTCTTCTTCTGTCGCCACCACCTTGCTGAGCACCGCCTTTGTTTTCACCGGCTGTGTTGCTCACCATTCCTACGTTAGGAGATAAGTCGCGCTTTCCGTAAACCTCACCTTTGAAGATCCATACTTTGATACCGATCTTACCGTATACCGTTTGTGCTTCAGAAATTGCATAATCGATATCCGCACGAAGTGTGTGCAAAGGAATTCTACCTTCTTTGTATTGCTCCGTACGAGCCATATCTGCACCGGCTAAGCGGCCTGACAGTTTCACTTTGATACCTTCCGCACCTACACGCATGGTTGATGCAATTGCTTGCTTCATCGCTCTGCGATAAGAAATTCTGGCCTCTAATTGCTGAGCGATTGACTCACCAACTAGGCGAGCATCTAACTCAGGGCGCTTTATTTCGAAGATATTGATCTGAACATCCTTCTTAGTCAAGTTTTTCAACTCTTCCTTGATTTTGTCCACCTCAGTACCACCTTTACCGATCACAACGCCCGGACGAGCTGTGTGGATCGTAATTGTAATACGCTTGGAAGTGCTACGCTCGATAACCACTTTCGCGATTCCACCTTTTTGGATACGGGCGTCAACATATTTTCTGATCATGTGGTCTTCCACCAACTTATCAGAGAAATCTTTGCCACCGTACCAAGCTGAATCCCAGCCGCGTACGACACCTAATCTAAAACCTACGGGGTTAATCTTCTGTCCCATTATTTTTCAGTTTCTTTTGCTACAGTCTTTTTACCTTCTGCTTTTGCAGGCATACGATCTACTACCAATGTTACATGGTTTGATCTTTTTCTCACGCGGTGCGCACGACCTTGTGGTGCCGGGCGCAGACGCTTCAAAATGCGGCCACCTCCAACAAAGATTTCCTTTACGAAAAGATCAGCCTCTTCCAACTTTACATCAGTGTTCTTTGCTTCCCAGCTGCTGATGGCAGAAAGCAGTAACTTTTCCATCTTAGCTGAGGGGTGCTTCGAATCAAATTTTAAAATATTCAAAGCCGTGTTTACACGCTCGCCTCTGATCATATCTGCAATCAATCTCATCTTACGAGGAGACGTAGGAACGTTGTGCAAGTAAACGGTTGATGGACCCGTCTTCGCTGCTTCTTTTACAGCTTTGATTTTAGCCCTTTTCGCTACTGATCCTTTAATTTTCTTTTCTGTTTCCATGATCAGGAATTATTTTTTAGCTGCGTCAGCTTTGTTGTTACCACTGTGACCTTTGAAAGTACGAGTAGGCGCAAATTCACCTAGCTTATGGCCTACCATGTTCTCCGTTACATATACCGGAATGAATTTGTTTCCGTTATGAACTGCAAAGGTATGACCGATAAGATCTGGCGTGATCGTAGATCTACGTGACCACGTTTTGATTACCGATTTCTTTCCAGATTGCTCCATTACCTGCACTTTCTTAGCGAGGCGGGCATCCAAATACGGACCTTTCTTTATTGACCTTCCCATATTATTTCTTTCTTCTAGCTATGATTAAACCATCGGAGTACTTCTTTGGATGACGAGTCTTCTTGCCTTTCGACAACAAGCCTTTTCTTGAGCGTGGGTGACCACCAGAAGCGCGACCTTCACCACCACCCATCGGGTGATCTACCGGGTTCATCGCTACGGCACGTGTGCGAGGGCGAATTCCTCTCCAACGGCTACGGCCTGCTTTACCTACGCTTTCGTTCATGTGCTCTGCATTTGAAACAGCTCCTACTGTTGCCATGCATCTCACTAATACGTTTCTCATTTCGCCTGAAGGCATCTTCAAGGTAGCATACACATCTTCGCGAGCCACTAACTGAACAAATGAACCAGCACTGCGGGCAATAGATGCACCCTGACCTGGCTTTACCTCTACGTTATGTACGATTGTACCTACCGGGATTTTTGCTAATGGAAGTGCATTTCCAACTTCAGGGGCTACATTATCGCCAGACACTAAAGTTTGACCTACTTTTAATCCTTGAGGAGCAACGATATATGCTTTTGATCCATCAGCATAGTACAATTTCGCGATGCGAGCTGTTCTGGACGGATCGTATTCAATAGATTTTACAACAGCAGGAATGCCGAATTTATCTCTTTTGAAATCGATCAAGCGCAATTTTTGCTTATGACCACCACCGATGTAGCGCATCGTCATGCGCCCGTTGCTGTTTCTTCCTCCGGTTTTCTTTAGGGTAACCACCAACGATTTCTCGGGAGTTGATTCCGTTACATCGTCAAAAACAGGTGACAAGCGGTGACGCGTGCCGGCTGTGATTGGTTTAAGTTTGCGTAGTGCCATCTCGACTATCTAATTAAACGTTGCTATAAAAATCAATTACCTCACCGCTGGCCAAAGTAACGATCGCCTTTTTGTAATTCGGGCGTCTTCCGGCTACGGTTCCTCCTTTGGTGAAGCGAACTTTGCTTTTTCCTAATACATTCGTGGTGTTAACTTTTTCTACGTTAACCGAATACATTTTTTCTACTGCCTTTTTGATCTCTACTTTATTAGCAGCTGAATCCACGATGAATCCATACTTGCCTTTCTCGTTGAGGGCAGATACTTTTTCAGTAACCAGGGGGCTAATTAATATACTCATTGGTTGCTGTTATTTTAAGATGTTGTTGATTGAATTAAGAGAGCTTTCTACTAAAACCAACTGTTCAGCGTTCATCAAATCAAATGTGTTGATTTGAGAAGCTGTGATGATTTTAGAGTTTGGAACATTTCTTCCAGATAGAACAATGTTCTTTTTTACTTCCGGAAGAACGAACAGAGTCTTCTTGTCACTTAGAGACAAAGACTTCAACATGGCTAAGTATTGCTTTGTTTTAGGAGCTGAGAAATCGAAATCTTCTAAAACAGAGATTGAGTTTTCTTTTGCTTTGTAGGTAAGAGCCGACTTACGAGCTAAGTCTTTTACCTTTTTATTCAATTTGAATGAATAGTCGCGAGGCGTAGGACCGAAGATACGACCACCACCTTTGAATTGAGGGTTTTTGATGTTACCCGCACGAGCGCCACCGGTTCCCTTTTGCTTTTTGATCTTTTTTGACGAACCAGAGATCTCATTACGTTGCTTAGACTTGTGAGTTCCCTGACGTTGGTTGGCCAAAATGCTTTTTACATCCAAGTAAATTGCATGATCATTGGGCTCAATTCCAAAAACCTCCTGATCGAGGTTTATTTTGCGGCCTGTTGTTTCGCCACTTGATTTTACAACTGCTATGTCCATTATTTCTGCAGGATTATCGTTGAATTCTTAGCGCCCGGAACTGATCCGCTGATTAGGATCAAATTCTGCTCTGGCATAATTTTAACTACTTTCAGATTGACTGTTTTTACGCGATCGCCACCCATGCGACCAGGAAGGCGCTTTCCTTTGATAACACGCGCAGCGAAAGAGGCGTTACCCATTGAACCGGGTGCTCTCAAGCGGTTGTGCTGACCGTGAGTTTGGCCACCTACTCCGGCAAATCCGTGACGCTTTACAACGCCTTGGAAACCTTTACCTTTGGAGGTACCTACCGCATCGATGAAATCGCCTTCAGCAAAAACATCGCCAACCTTTATTTCTTTGCCTAATTCTGCGATACCATCAAAATCAGATGTGAAATCACGGAATTCAACTAAGTTTCTTTTTGGAGTGGTGTTAGCCTTTTTGAAGTGACCTAACATGGCAGAAGAGGTGTTTTTCTCTTTTTTCTCGCCAAATGCCAATTGAATGGCTTTATAGCCATCCACTTCGGGAGTTCTGACTTGTGTTACTACACAAGGACCTGCCTCGATTACAGTAACCGAGATACTGGTGCCATCAGCGCCAAAAACGCTGGTCATTCCTACTTTACGTCCTAATATTCCAGGCATGATTCAAACCGTTTTACTTGTTTCTAAAGCAATTTGCGGCTTTCCTACCGCAAAAAGGACTGCAAAGATAGGAACATAAGATTAGTTACCAAGTGGGCAATTCAAAAAAAGATAAGGATTTTGGTTTTTGTCAGAAAAATCAAATTAAAAAGCTCAGAATGAATGATTTATAGATTTATGAATTGTGCATAAAATTTTAGAAGATGGTTAATCCCATGAAGCTTGCAGCCATTAAAATTCCATTAGAATAGAAAACCGCAAAGATTGGCTAAGCCAGCAAATCACAGTACTTTTCGAAGATTTTTGAATGATGAATGAATCAGGCTTTTGGACGCGCGGGCTTTTTCTGGGCTTTTTGTTTTGCCTTTTGCTGGTTGCCGATGTAGCCTTGGGCAGCATTTCCATACCTTTAAGCAAGGTCCTTTCTTCTCTGTTTAACCCTGAATCTTCCACGTATAGCGATATAATTTGGCAATTCAGGCTTCCGAAGGCCATTACCTGCATTTTGGCCGGCTCTGCACTGGCTACCGGCGGGTTAATGATGCAAAGTCTGTTTAGAAATCCTTTAGCCGGACCCGATGTGTTAGGTCTTAGTTCGGGTGCCAGTTTGGCTGTGGCAATCGTGATTCTAATAGGTCAATCGACAGGTGTAGGGTCTACTTTTTTAATGGGCAATTGGAGCGTTGCAACCGCGGCAAGCTTGGGCGGAAGTATAGTTTTGCTAATCGTTATCGCTATTTCAAGGCTTATTAAAGACAATACTTCTCTTTTAATTATTGGTTTAATGATTAGTGCCGCCACCTCTTCATTGGTGGGAATCCTTCAGTTTTTAAGTAAAGCGGAAGATCTTCAAATTTTCCTAATATGGTCGCTGGGAAGTGTGGGGAACACCCATTGGGGCGAGGTGCAAGTGTTGGCGATCATTACTTTTGTAGGGCTTTGTATCGCTTTTTTTCTTCAAAAACCCCTTAATGCATGGCTTCTTGGGGAGAACTATGCCAGAAATCTGGGAATTAACACCAGTCGATCGCGCTTTTGGATCGTTATTGCCACGGCTTTACTTACCGGTGGAGTAACCGCATTTTGCGGCCCGATTGCCTTTGTTGGTCTGGCGGTGCCGCATTTGGTTCGGCTATTGATTCCTACAACAAACCATAAAATTTTGCTGCCTTTCGTAATGGTAACGGGAGCTTCCCTCCTGCTCTTTTGCGATATGGTGAGTAATCTGGCCGGGGGTGCTCAGGTGCTACCTCTAAATGCGATTACCTCGCTGATTGGCGCTCCACTCGTAATCAGTATGGTTATTTCCAATAAACAAGTTCGAATATGATCACCTCACATCAGTTAGCGGTTGGTTATACTTCGAACGGGGAAGAATCTGTTTTACTGGAGGATTTGAACCTTCACCTGTGCGAAGGGGAATTGGTGTGTTTCATGGGGCCTAATGGCATTGGAAAATCAACTCTTTTGCGAACGATGGCCGGATTGCAGAAGCCGCTGCGGGGTGAGCTGACAGGAATTGAAAAGGGAAAACTCTCGCTCGTTCTCACCGATCGAATCACATCCACCAACATGTTGGTGTATGATTTAGTGGCATACGGAAGGTATCCTCATTTGGGTTGGACTATTTCGCTGCGAGACGAAGACCATCGGATTATTGAAGAAGCCATGGCGCTCACGCAGATTGGTCATTTGAAAAACAAACGGCTTTATCAATTGAGCGATGGACAGATGCAATTGGTGATGATTGCCCGTGCGCTGGCGCAACAAACTCCGGTGATGTTGCTGGACGAGCCTACGGCCCATCTGGATTTGAATAATCGGGTGGAGATCATGAATCTGCTTCGCAAATTGGCACGACAGGAACGGAAAGCCATTTTGGTATGTACCCACGAATTGGATTTGGCCTTACAAACTGCCGATTCAATTTGGTTGGCAACTTTAGATAAGAAAGTCGTTTCAGGGATTCCGGAGGATCTTGTGCTCAACGGATCATTTGATGAAGTTTTTCAGTTCAAAGGTTTTGACTTGAAAACAGGCAAAGTAGAGCACGAGGCGCATCGAAATAAACCTATCCAATTGATTGGTGAGGGTTATCCTTATTTATGGACTAAAAATGCGTTGGAGCGGTGTGGGTATGAGGTAACTGCTGATGCCGAAACCATTATCAAAATTCAAACCGAACCAACTACTACTTGGCAACTTCAGGATCTCACTTTAAAAAGTGTAGCCGATTTGCTGGTAGCCTTGGCCGAACGTAAATAAAAAGAGCATCTCTAAAAACTCTCTCTTTATCACGAGACAGGGTTTAGAAACGCTCTATTAAACAATCAGATAAAGTTATATTTTCTCTACCCCTAAGCCCGGCTTATCGGAGCAATACATCACACCATCTTTCAGGATAAACCCGCCTTTTACTACATCGCGCGCTAGGTCTAAACTTCCATCTAAGTCGATGTATTTTGTATTGGCGCAAGAAAAGGCCAAATGCAACGCAGCTGTAATACTAATGATACTTTCATCGTTACAACCCCAGAAGAGATCTACACCGGCATTCAAACCGATGTCGGCAATTTTCAAACCTTGACTAATACCACCACACTTCATCAATTTGATGTTGAAGATTCCGGTAGCTCTGGGTTGTTTCACTAATTCGAATGCATTTTTAGGTGTCAACAACGATTCATCGGCTGCTAAAATCGCACGAATTTCATCCGGCAGCGTGCGCATTTCATCAATAGCCTTGGCTGGAAGCGGTTGCTCGATTAATTCAACTGCGAGGTGTTTGGTTTTATTGTAAAACTCAATCGTCTTAGCCACATCATAACCTTGGTTAGCGTCAATACGGATGACAAACTTTTTACCGAATTTTTCGCGGAGTTTTACAATGCGCTCGATGTCTTCGGCTACGTCCTTACCCAATTTCACCTTTAGAACTGTAAAGCCACGCTCGCCATATTCTTGCGCTTCCTTCAATGTTTCTTCCACATTTTTAATGCCGATCGTATTGGAAGTGGGCAATGAATGAATTTTTTGTCCGAGGAACTTTACAAGTGGAACTCCTAAATATTTGGTGAAGGCATCGTATAATGCAATATCGATAGCCGCACGCGCAGCTGGATTGGCCGGGAACTTGTTTGTAACTTCAAAGGTGAGTTGGTTTAACTCCCGAATATCTCTGCCGACTAAGAAGTGTAGGTTCTTTTCTTGTAAGGCATCCTCGCACTGCTCGAAGCTTTCACCTGTTACGTATTCGCTCGGATTACCTGCACCAATTCCGGTGATTCCATTGTCCAATTCAATTTCAACAAATGCATTGAGTACTTCATCGATCGTTTTGAAAGCGATGGTATAGGGTTTGGTGTTACCTAGATCGGCTGACCAAGTTTTGATGGATTTTATTTTCATTTGAGTCTTTTTCTAATGAGTTTGGGATTTCTTGAATGATGGATGACACTAATTATTTTGATTCTACTGTCTTAAATTTTATAAACACCCTTGTATGGAAAACGCTGTAACAAGGCAACTCTTGACTGCTTGATTCTAAGTTGAAATGCAAGCGGATTACTTTCTATTTGTTTTAATCTACAAATTTGAAATCAGTAACCTTTACACTTGCGCAATCGACTTTTCGATCATGTCTTTAAAGATAGGTACTAATCGGCTTACACTATCTTCTAAAGGCAGAATTACCGGAATGCCCAACTCTTTTTCTTTTTGAGCTGCAAAACTTCTGGCATCTGCTTCTGCCATTTTATGTGTGTTGATCGTGACGGCTACCGTAGGCGATCCATAAATTCGGATTAACTCAATCTCATCTTTCAAGTCGGCAATATTTGCCGGGTAATCTTCTAACCCTTTGTATTTTTTTCTTGCAGGATGATGCTGCAAAACAGTGGCCGTAGCATCGGCTGATACAATCCATTCTGCTCCGGCAGGGCCGCTTGGGTTGCGCAATGAAGATTGTCCTTCAATAAAAATGATATCGGGTTTGGCTTCTTCCCAGCATTGCACAATGGCATGCTCCATTTCACCAGAGATGAAATCATTCAAAGTGCTGTCAAAAACAAAACCATACTTTGCTCCTTGCATCCAGCCGGTTTGCCCGGTGTAAATCATCTCGGCACGATAGCCGGCTTCGCGCATGGCCTGTACCAAAAAACGAGCGGTAGTTCTCTTGCCCAACGCGCAATCTGTACCCAGCACGGCAATCTTAGGGCAATGCACTGTTTTAATTTTTCCTGACCAAAAATGAAGGTCTTTAAACTTCTTCGGTTTACGCACATCTATTATTTCCAAGCCTCTTGATTTGGCGAAATCTGCCAACTCTGTAATATCAGAAATGTATTCGTGAAGGCCGTTTACTAAACTATACCCGTGCACCAAGGCGTCTTTCAAAATTACACGCAGAGAATCCGGGATTACTCCGCCTTTGGTTGCCACGCCTACTATTCCGTACTGTGCCTTTTCTTTGCTCTTGGCAGCAAACTCTTCGATAGATGCATAGATAGGTATATTTCTTTTCTTTCCATCCAGTACTTCGCCTGCGTCTTTTCCTGCATGTTTGTCATCGATTACACCTATAATATTAAATCTCTCGGTACCTCTAATAAGGCCGTGTGCGGTTTTGCCGTTAGAAGAATCTAAATGTCCTGCGGTGATGATAATGGCATTTGCTTTTTGCATAGCTGTTAAAATGGTTAAGTTCGAAAATTCGCTGAAAGCGATGGGATGTGCAAGTAAATTTTTTAGAACAGTCAAAATCGATTTTGCCTAACGCTCAATCCGGAATTCTGAAAGTTCGGGTTTATTCTTCCGTTTCCTCTTACGCTCGTAATCATAAACTACTTGTCCTAAATTTTTCATAAATGGGTAGCCGATGGTTTTGTATTCGTATTTGCCATCATTATAAATTCCATCCGTGTTGGTGTTGATTACGGCTGAAAGCATAAACTCGACTCCATTCTCAAAGTCTACGATGTACGCGTTGTCAATTAAATAACCGTAGGCATCGCCTACTTTATTGAAAATCCGAATGTTCGATGGAATAGGGGTCGGGGCATCGCCAAACAAAAGAAATTTACAATAGGCATCATAAAGTGTAGTGTCTTTATTATAAGCCGGCTCTTGTGTTTCGCGTGGTAGCTGCGACATGTATTTCATAACAAACTGCCGATCCTCAGCAGTCAGGTTAAATCTGCGTTTGAGATCAACCGCCTCCGGAAATAAAATGGCTTTCAAGATTTCTTGTTGTTCTTGTAATGGGTATGAATTCTTATACGTAAAATCGAACGGTTGCTGGATAAGTGAATCCTTTCGGATAAAACCTTTGCCTTTAAAGACTTTGCGCGGAGCACGAATGGAATCAGCATTTACCAACATGGGTTGCCTAAAGACAACTGTGTCGTTTCGAACAAACCTGATACCTTCTGTATGTCGATTTTGATCGGGGGTAAGTGGCCGCTCCAGCCGATGCAAAAAACGAACATTGTAACCTTTCGACCGCATCATTTCATTCGTAGCCTTTTGCCCAACAAATTCATAGAGTCGGTTAAACGCATCGTTGTCACTTACCACCATGATTTTTTTTGCATAATGCGCTATCGTGGGAATGCTGTCCAAAGCAGTTGTATCCATATTTACAGACAACTGACCTTCGTACAAACTATCATGGTAAATGGGGGAATATTTATCGATTGAATATCCTAGCGAGCGTAGTTCATTTAACTTTTCTAAAGCCAATAATACCTGCGGAAGTTTGACAGTACTAGCCGGATAAAAATAGTGAGTTGAATCTACGTGATAGTAAAATGACTTAAAACTGGGTCTATTCAGGGAATCGCGATTGATTTGGGTATAAATAATTTGAACTTCGAGGCTGTCGTTGGAAAGAATGGCCTGAAATTTGGACTGATTCCTTTCAAGTAGGTGATGAAGAAAGTTTTCATCTTCGGGAATGGGGTGCTCGCAGGCTGCCAACACGATGAAGAGAAGAGACAATAGAATTCGAATCATAGCAAAGTTGTTGGCTCAAATTAGCTTAATTTTGCGTAGTCCGCACAGAAATTCGAAGATTAGTAACTTATCTAACCTATCAATTTTAGAAACATTTAAACACTGAATTTATGAAAGCACTTGTTTTATTTTTCTTGGTTGGGCTTAGTGGTTCCATTTATGGTCAAGGAATTATTGGCACTTGGCAATTGACGGATGACCAAACTTGTTTGAAAGCACAGTTTGAAAAAAGTGAAACTGAAAAGGAATTAGAGAAATCGATGGGCTCGACTCAAACGGGTGTAGCTAAGCTGATTCGCTTTGATAAAAAAGGAAGCGGTGAAGAAGGCATTTTTTCTGTTGGTAAAAAGAAAGGTGCAGGAATGACTTCCTTTCAATACGATGTAAAAGGCAATGAATTGTTTTTAAAAGATAAAAAGTCGGGGATCATCACACAGCGATTCATTATTGATGAAGTCACCGAGTCGACTCTGAAAATTCACAATGCGCTGAAAGATTGTGAGGTAAAGATTTTTTCGAGGGTAAAGTAAACTATGGAAGAAACATCAACTAAAAGAGACATTCGCAAACTGAAGTTAGAAGAACTGAAAGCGTTTTTCGTTGAACAAGGCGAGAAACCCTTCCGTGCCCAACAGGCGTATGACTGGCTGTGGATTAAATCTGCCAAAAGCTTTGACCAAATGACAAATCTCTCCTTAGAAACTCGGGAGATGATGAAAAAACATTTTGTGATCAATCACATCAAAGTAGACAAGATGCAACGCAGTGCCGATGGCACGATCAAAAATGCAGTGACGCTACACGATGGGTTAGTGGTTGAATCGGTTCTCATTCCAACGGAAAAAAGAATCACCGCTTGCGTATCCTCGCAAGTAGGTTGTAGTCTGGCTTGCAAATTTTGCGCTACTGCCAAACTAAAACGCCAGCGTAACTTAAGTCCAGATGAAATTTACGATCAGGTTGTAGCTATTAAAGAGCAAGCCGAATTATTCTATGGACGCCCATTAACCAACATTGTATTTATGGGAATGGGTGAACCGCTGCTCAATTACGCCAACGTAACTGAAGCGATTTCTAAAATCACCAACCAAAAAGGGTTGGGCATGGCCACGAAGAGAATTACAGTTTCAACAGTGGGTGTGGCAAAGATGATTATAAAAATGGCCGATGACGGAGTCAAGTTCAATCTCGCGGTCTCGTTGCATGCTGCAATTAACAAAACGCGTTCTTCAATCATGCCCATCAATGATTCCAACTCACTGGAAGAATTAGGTGAAGCACTTGCCTACTGGTACCAAAAAACAAAAAGTAAGGTCACTTATGAATATGTGGTTTGGAAAGGCATTAACGATACATTGGAGCATGCCGAAGCCTTACTCAAGTTCTGCAAAATAATTCCTTCTAAAGTAAATCTGATCGAATACAACCCCATTGATGATGGAGAGTTTCAACAAGCATCGGATGAAGCGCTGAATATGTATATGGACTTATTAGAGCGAAACGGAATTACCACTCGCATCCGCAAAAGCCGCGGAAAAGATATTGACGCTGCCTGTGGCCAATTGGCGAATAAAGGATGATTCATATAAAACCATTTTATCACTACATTCATCTATAATTGCATAATGTAGCCTAACATGCTTGTGAGAAGTTATACCATCTCTATTTTAATTGGTTTTTGGATGCTTGGTTTAAGCTCGCAAAACGAGGCCTTTGGCCAAAAGCTGATTCAAGGGATTGTTGTAGATTCAACGACTTTGAATAACCTGCCCTCGGTGAATGTGCAGATTAAAAAGTCAAACCGAGGTACTTCTACAAATCTAAATGGTGTATTCGCCATAATGGCATACGAAACGGATACATTAATATTCTCCTACATTGGCTATGCGAAACAAGTCGTACCGGTAAATTATCAGGACGATGCTATGTTTATACGCCTGAAGGAAGAAAGCCAATTGCTGAAAGAGGTTATTATTAAGGACATTGGCTTTCGGCTCAACCAAAAATACGCACCATCCACCACGCTTTCAACTACGAAACCACTGAAAGCCGGGAGCACTTCTGGTGTAGGTGTAAACTTTGCCTACTTCTCGAAATTAGAAAAGGAAAAACGAAAGTTGGTAAAGGTAATGGCCGATAATGAAAAGATTAGAATCTATCTGGAGGTTATCAATGACCCTGACTTGAAGAACGAAATTATGGAAAGGCATAAGATTACAGAAGAAAAGTACTACGATCTACTTTCAAATTTTAACGAAAACAACAAGCAAATAATGTATTCATCCAATGTGGGGCTAATCCTGAATGCACTTCTTTCGTTTTTTGAAACTCAATCCAAGAAAAAATAATCACAGCTTCATTAAACCATCCCAAGGTCAGGCTGTCTAAACCAAAAAAACAACCCATTATTATGAAAACAAATTGGACCAAATTTTCTTGGAAAAGCATAACGCTCTCAGCTCTCTTCATCGCGGTAAGCATGGTTGCCTGCAAGGATAACTCAGAAGATTTTGCAGATGAAGAAGCCACCGTTCAGAATGCAGCGGTAGGTGATAATGAAGCCGATGACGTATCCCAAGTTTCTTACGCTGCCGAATTTGACAGCAAAGGTGCACGCACCGAAAAAGCGCTGCCGGCTTGCGCAAATGTTTCAGTCGATAAAACTAATAAGATAATTACCATTGATTTCGGAACCGGTTGTACGGGAGCGTATGGCAGAACCCGTAGCGGTAAAATGTTGATTCAGTACAGCGGCATTTTGGGAGATAGCACGGCCAACCGAACCATTACTTTTGAAAACTACAAAGTAAATGGCAAGAGCATTGAAGGAACTATTGAAGTAAGGGATATTCTTAAAAATGGTTCTGGCAACTTACAAGCAACTCGTAAACTGACGAATCTGAAAGTAACATTTGCCAGCGGAAAATCGGTAACCATCAATGGTTCACGCACTCGCGAGTGGATTGCCGGAGCAGGCGATACAAACCCTGATAACAACAAATATAAAATTACCGGAACGCTTGAAGGCACCACTTCCACCGGTCGCTCATTTACCCAAGAAATCACGACTCCGATAGTGGTTGATTTTGCTTGCGCAAAGGAAGGCAAATTTGCCCGAGTATCGGGTGTGGTTGAGATCACCAAAGTGGGTGGATTTGGCACACGTAAAAGAACAGTAGATTATGGAGATGGTACTTGCGATAACACGATTACCATTACTACCTTCCGCAGAACCTATACAGTTACAGTCGACTAACAGAAATAAATTTCTTTCAATCAAAACCCTTGAGGAAACTCAAGGGTTTTCTTTTTTGTAACTTTATCAAAATTTTAGTGATGGAAGAACATTTTAAAAGCTCCGAAAAAGTAAGAGACTTTGTCATAGGCATGAGCGATGGCCTGACCGTTCCGTTTGCTCTTGCAGCTGGTTTAAGCGGTGCAGTAGATGAGACTGGAATTGTGATTACTGCAGGACTAGCCGAAATTGCAGCAGGTTCCATTGCCATGGGTCTTGGTGGCTACCTAGCGGGAAGAACTGAAATTGAACATTACGAATCAGAGGAAAGAAGAGAATACGATGAAATTATTCACAAACATGAAATTGAAATAGCCGAGACGAAAGAGATCTTTGCGCAATACGGCATTAGTGAAGAACTACAAGAAAAAATAGCCCGAGAAATGGCCAAGAAACCCAAAGAATGGGTGGACTTCATGATGCGTTTCGAACTGGGTCTTGAGCGACCTGATAAAAACAGAGCTCATACGAGCGCATTCATCATTGCCGCCAGTTACATTATGGGTGGTCTCATTCCTTTAAGTGCGTATTTCTTTACAGCAACCGCCCAAGAAGGATTAGTTTACTCCAGCATCATCACCCTCATCTGTTTGATTGTTTTCGGTTTGGTTAAAAGCAAGTTGACAGGCCAGCCTTTATTGAAAGGGGCTGTGCGTGTTACCTTGATAGGTGCCGCTGCTGCTGCCGCAGCGTTCGCTATTGCCAAAATGATTGCCTGAAAATAATCGTACTTAATTAAAAAAATCAGACTGACTCATTGTCTACAAATTAGTATGAACGAAGAATACATTAATGGTTTGCGAAGTGCCCTCTTAGTTTCGCCTGACAACAATCCGCTACGATTGCTTCTGGCTGATGCCTTAATTCAACATTCGAAACTGGAAGAAGCAGAAGTAGAATTAAAGCATATCCTAAACAAAGATCAGCAACATGAACAAGCCAAAATGAGCTTGGCCAAAGTGTATTTCTTGCAAGCAAAGTATTCGATGACAATCGTGATACTGGAAGAAATAGCCGAAGCTAAATCGCTGAGTGCTGAGTACCTGATCATGTTGAGTAAAGCTTTGTTTCGAAACAACGAAGCCGGCAAAGCAATTGAATATTATAAAAAGAGTTTGCAAATCAATCCTTCACTCACCGATGAAGAACTTGATCAAAATTTAAGAAACAGCAGCACTGGAAATCCGGATGTGAATCAGTTGATTGAGGATTTGGAAGAAGGAATGAAGCTAATTGAAAAGCCCTCCATTAATTTCAGTCACGTAGGTGGCATGAAAAATGTGAAGGAAGAAATAGACATCAAAATTGTTCAACCACTTCTTAACCAAGAATTATTCAAAAAGTACGGAAAAAAAATTGGTGGAGGTATTTTGATGTATGGACCTCCCGGTTGCGGCAAAACACATCTGGCACGCGCCACTGCCGGGCAAATCAAAGCCAACTTCATTTCTATCGGCATTCACGATGTATTGAACATGTGGATGGGCAACAGCGAAAAACAATTGCATGAGTTGTTTGAATTAGCGCGAAGACAAGCGCCATGCGTCATGTTCTTTGATGAGATTGATGCGCTGGGTGCAAGCCGCTCCGACATGCGCCAGTCTTCATCCAAAATGTTGATCAACCAATTTCTAAATGAATTAGATGGCGTGCAATACTCCAACGATGGCTTGTTGATTCTAGCCGCCACTAATGCACCGTGGCATCTCGATAATGCGTTTCGCAGACCGGGTCGATTTGATCGGATCATATTCGTGCACCCACCCGATGCCGAAGGAAGAGAAAACATTTTGAAAATATTGCTGGACGGAAAACCGGTTGGAGAAGTCGATTACAAAACGCTCGCTAAAAAAACAGAAGAGTTTTCGGGAGCGGATTTAATGGCAGTAGTTGATCGTGCGGTAGAATCTAAATTGCGCGAAGCGTTGAAAACAGGACTACCAAAACCGATCGAAACAAAAGACTTGCTTACCAGTGCGCTGGATGTAAAACCATCTACCAAAGAATGGTTTACGACAGCACGGAACTATGCGCTCTACTCCAATGAGTCGGGCTTGTATGATGATATTTTAGCTTATCTCAAGATCAAGAAATAACAACCTCATGATTGATACATTATTGGAGCGTGCTTCGCAACTGGTAGCACATGGAAGATTTGAAGAGGCACAAAAGCCGCTGCAAGAAATTTTGGCCATCAACCCACAATTGCCAGATGCCCTCGCACTTTTTGCTCTCTGCAAATCCGAATTGCATCAACATGAGGAAGCTCTCACCTTGATTAAACAAGCTATCAGTCAGCAACCGGATAACGATTACTTTCTTTATTTGCATGCGCTCTTTTCGTTACGCAAAGATGATATAAAGTCGGCCAAGAGTTTCATCAACAATGCTATTGCATTCAATCCATACAATGCAGATTATTTTGGATTGCTCGCTTCGATTCAACTTCATCAAAAAGATTGGCAACTGGCGCTTGAAAGTGCAGACAAAGGATTAGCGGTTGACCCGGATAACCTTACCTGCCTAAACGTTCGTTCTACCGCTCTCTTTAAACTGGATAAAAAAGAGGAAGCCTTCGGCACGATTCAGGAAGCATTGAATCAAGATCCTGAAAATGATTTTACGCATGCCAACATTGGCTGGGGATTATTAGAGCGCGGCAATCACAAACAAGCACTCGAACACTTTCGTGAAGCGCTGAAACTCAATCCGGAAAATGCACTTGCCAAAGCCGGATTAGTAGAAGGGTTGAAAGCGCGGTATCTCTTCTACCGTATTTTCTTAAAATACGTTTTCTGGATTGGGAACTTGAAAGGCCAACTTCAGTGGGCTGTAATCATCGGTTTTTATGTGGGCTCTCGACTTCTTCGAGGTGTAGCGGAGTCAAATCCATCACTCGAACCGTTCATTACGCCCATTCTGATTTTGTACACTTTGTTTGCCGTTTCCACCTGGATTATCACACCGTTATCCAACCTATTCTTACGCTTAAATGTGTACGGCCGCTACGCACTCACCGAAGAAGAAATCAAATCATCCAATCTGGTGGGAATATCCTTAGCGTTGGGCTTATTGGGTGCGGTACTTTTCTTAATTACAGCCGATTTTTTGTATGCGATGGTAGCGTTCTTCGGAATCACGATGATGATTCCATTGTCCTCGATTTTTGCACCTAAGTCCAAGCGTTCTAAAAACATATTAATCGCTTACACGTGCTTGCTGGTATTTTTTGGAGTAGGTTCAATTGTGATTCATGCCATGACAGGCGATGCCGGCTCACTACCCATGATTTATATTTTTGGAATTATCGGCTACGGCTGGGTAGCCAACGCGCTTTTGATTCGCTGATTTATTTCTTGCTGGCGTTAAAAAGTTTTTCCTTCTCTTCTTTGGAAAGACTTTCATAACCGCGGTCAGAAATTTTATCCAGAATAGCGTCAATCTCATCTTGAGAAGCTTTGGTCGCTACCGATGTGGTCTTTTTTCCTTTGGGTTCTTCTTTGCGATAAGTAACTTTTACTTTTGGGCGAGGCTGAAATAATGATTTAATCCAATAAAGCGTGGCGGTAATCCACGATCCCCAGTTAATACCTGCTTGCAACTGCTTGATGTAAACGTATCCGATCAATGCGCCACCGAGGTGAGCTAGGTTGCCTCCCGCATTACCACCAATGGCTCCTAGAAAAGAAAGAAAAATATAAAATGCTGCAATCCATTTAATTCGGACTGGACCAATGAACAATAGAAAGAAAGTATAATCTGGTAATAATGTTGCAGTAGCAACGATCACGGCATTTACCGCGGCTGAAGCGCCAAAACCACGAAGGTTATTTTGTTGAATGTAATAAGGAATACTATTGTGTGCCAACAACAAGAATAGAGCTCCAAAAAGAATACCGAGAACATATACAGCGACAAGCTTATCACTCCCTAAATATTCAATGAACAGTCTCCCAAACCAATAAAAGGTAAGCATGTTAAAGAAAATGTGGAGGATGGCACGAAATCCCCCATATTCATGAACAAAAGCGTGTGTTATTAATGTCCAAGGCTGTTGGATAAATTCGTAAAAGCTTCCCGGAAGCGTAATGCTATTGAAGATGGCTGAAAATATTTCACCATGTTGGGCAATGGTAGAAAATACAAGAACAATTGCTAACGCAACATACACAACAATATTGATGATGATCAACTGCACATGTGCGTTGTTGTGTCTTTGAAATGCGTTCTTAAATTCGTCTAGCATGATCGCATTTTTTAGAATCTAAAAAATCGTATTAAGATAAACCCTACAACACCTCCACCTAAGTGAGCAAAGTGAGCAACTTCACCGCTGATGTCCGTCATATAGGCAAACACACCCATGACAATCGCTAAATACTTTCCCTTCACATTTATTGGCGGAAACATTAAAGAAAATTCTCTATCCGGAAACATCATACCAAACCAGGTAAATCAAAGCTGCGCCAATTCCAGTAGCGATAAAGTAGGTCATAAATCGCTTAAAGCCCCAAACCAATTCTATATAAGATCCAATAAATGCAAGTCCCATCATGTTAAAAAACAAATGCCCCAACGTCCCATGGGCAAACATATATGTAAACAATTGATAAGGACGAAAGTTGAAGGATCCAATCTTATACAAAGCCATTCTTTCTGTAAGAAAAAGGCCAGGAAAAAATCGCTGAACTATAAAAACGGATATACAGATAAAAATAATGTTTCTAATCAGCGGGGTTATGTTCAACATGACAGTTTCTTAACGGTTAAAATAGCTTTCTAGCTTAGACGAGTCAAAAGTAAAAAATGTTGGGCGTCCGTCTGGCGAATAGTTGGGGTTATTACATGAAAATAATCCTGCCACCAGCCCTTCCACCTCTTCCGGCTTCAACCGATCGCCTGTTTTCACACTCGTGCGCTTGGCCATCGCCCGTGCCAGATTCTCGCCAATCGGCAACTGCAACTCCGATTGATTCTTTTTAAACTGCTCAATCAAGCCCTCCAACAATTCCTTTTCGTTGCTCGGAATTTGTGCCGGAGCCCCCGTGATTAACAGCGCATTTTTGCCCATCACCTCCAACCGAAAACCAAGTGCTATCACTTCTTTCTCCATCTCCATCAGCAACGCAAAATCAGGAGGCGAAAAGTAAACGGTCTGTGGAAACAAACTTTGTTGACTATTTCCGGCTGCACCTTTCAACTGCCCTAAATATTTTTCATACAACACCCGCTCATGTGCAGCTTGCTGGTCGATAATCATCAAACCGGTGCGTGTAGCCCGCACGATGTACTTATTCAAAAGTTGGAACACACCTTTCTCCTGCTCGGCAGCATCTACCTCCAAGTTCATCGAACTTTGAAAGCGTAGCTCCATCGGTGGTGCCACTTCTTCTTTTTGAAATAGTCGCGAGTGGCTACCCTCTTCAAATGCCTTCTCCCAGTTTTGCAGATTCGATCGCGAGAGCGAAGAACCAAACTGCTCTTCGTAATAAGTGTCTTTCGTAAAACCTTGCGTAGAAAGTTTCGAATGCAAATTCACATCGGCTTTAAAATCCAAAGCCGGTGCCAGATGATGAACTCCCAATGCTTGCTTCACAGCCGACCACACTACACCGTACACCGCGCGCTCGTCATCAAACTTAATTTCTGTTTTAGTCGGGTGTACATTCACATCAATGTGCTTCGGGTCTATCTCAATAAACAACACATAAAAAGGAAAGTTACCTTCCGGCAAAAGTCCTTCATACGCACTGGTAATCGCGTGGCCCAGATAGTTATTCCGTATGTAGCGCTGATTCACAAAAATAAATTGCTCACCGCGTGTCTTCCGCGATGACTCCGGCCTTCCCGCATAGCCGGTAATTTTTACCAATGAAGTTTCTTCTTGCATTGCGGCCAGTTGATGCTGATAACCTTTGCCAAATAAGGCTATAATGCGCTGACTCAATTTGCAGGGAACCAAATCGTACACCAACTCATCGCCTTGCGTCAACGAAAAAGCAATATCCGGATGCGCCAGTGCGAGACGTTGAAACTCGTCCATAATGTGGCGCATCTCAATCGGGTTCGACTTCAAAAAATTTCTGCGAGCCGGAATGTTGTAAAATAAATTTTTGATGCTGATGCTCGTGCCCTTCTCGCAGGCTACCGGCTCTTGCTTCTTTATTTCCGATCCTTCTACCACCAGCAAAGTGCCCAATTCATTTTGGGGCTGCCGCGTTTTTATTTCCACCTGCGCCACAGCCGCAATAGAAGCCAATGCCTCTCCGCGAAAGCCCATCGTGCGCAACTTAAACAAATCTTCTGCCGTCCGAATTTTAGAAGTAGCGTGGCGCTCCAGGCTCATGCGGGCATCGGTTTCACTCATGCCCACGCCATTATCAATTACCTGAATCAGTACTTTGCCCGCCTCTTTTACGATTAATTTTATTTCAGTAGCACCTGCGTCAATGGAGTTTTCCATCAACTCCTTCACTGCCGATGCCGGACGCTGCACCACTTCACCGGCAGCAATCTGGTTGGCAATCGAATCGGGCAGTAAATGAATAATATCGGGCATGGTGGCAAGTTAGCGGTTATCTATCAATCGCGTCAACTTAAATCCTACTTATCACCATCAAACCAGTGTTACTTTTTTAAGTTCTTATACTTCATATACAGATAAAACGGAATAATCAGAAAGCCGGCATAAAGGGCATCTTTGCCCCAGGTAAACATCGCCATCAGCAATAAAGTCATGAACAATAACACACCAAAGCGCATCAGTACCGCGCTCTTTTCAGCCGTAGGCTTTGAGCGCTTTCGGGCTGCCTGAAAAGAACCCGCTATGCGTGTGCGGTAATCGCCCGGTTCACCAGCTCCCCCACGCTCCAACTCTAATTCTCTGCGAATGCGCTCTTCGCGTTCCTTCATTTCCTCCTTCTTCGGATCGTAATACCGAGGCCGATAACTAAAGCGCTGATGTTGGGGCGCCTTCGTAAACAATGATATTATTTTCATAGTCTTTTAATTTAAGGAAAATGACCGCTAGCTTCGTGGTTGTAAAGTTACAAAAACCAACTGCCCGATGTTTAAAAAAGTGTTCCCCTTTCATTTTAAACCTTTGGCGGGCTGTCCCGATAGCTATCGGGACACCGGGCTATCCGCTCCAATCCCGATAGCTATCGGGATTTCCGCACCAATTCTGCCCGAAGCACTTCGAATTAAGGGCATAGTCAACTTTACAATTTGCCTTTTCATCTTATTGCTTTCCAATTTTTCAATATTCGCTCAAAGTAAAAAACAACAATGGGTCGACAGTGTTTTTCAAACCCTCACCCCTACCGAAAAAATCAGCCAACTGTTCATCATTCCGGTTTCTACCTACTCAACCCCGGCTGAATTAAGTTCACTTTCATCGCAACTAAAAAAACATAAACCGGGCGGCCTACTCATAACGCACAGTTCGCCTGTTAGTCACGTTCGGCTCATCAATAAACTGCAATCGGCTTCTTCTGTTCCCCTGCTCGTAACCGCTCGGGCAGAAACCAGTTTGCATCAAACCATCGATAGCACCGTAGCCTTGGCATCGCCCCTGCAATTGGCAGCCATTGCCAACGATACAATGTTGTTGCAAGCAGGCAACGAACTAGGCCGACAAATGAAAACGCTGGGCATTCATCTCAACCTTTCGCTCAATGCGGATGTGCACGTAGCCGATGATCTTTACCCGAACACATTGCGCTATTGGGGCGAAGACAAAAAGAAAGTGACCACTAAAACACAATGGTTCATGAAAGGCCTGCACCAACAAGGCGTGCTGGTAGCTGCCGCTCACTTAGCCAATCCAAAAAAAGAACGACACATCGTTATCAAAGACAGCACCGAATTACTCAACCTCAATCAACTCGATACCGCAGGCTTCTATCCATATCAAAAATTAATGGAATCGGGTGTGGATGCCATTGTCACTTCTCATCTGGATTACTCCGTGCCAGGGAAACGTAAACCCATTCCGGCACCCATATCAGATATTTTCATCAGCGACATCATCAAAAATAAAATTGGGTTCAAGGGACTCTCCATTGCCGAGGTGCCCTACCTGCGCAAAGTGTCCAGAAAAAAGAGAGCAGGCGAAGCGGAGTTACTCGCCTTCGAAATTGGAAATGACCTGATCATCGAACCAAAAAATATTCCTTCCAGCATCAAAAAAATTTCAAAGCTGGTGCGCAAAGACATAAAATGGCAACAACAACTCGATGCCTCCGTCAAAAAAATTCTGAGTGCGAAATATGATGCGGGCTTAGCCAACTCGGCCTTCACCAATCCCGACAATCTGTTGCTTCGCTTGCAGGCTCCATCCGCGCGCGTCATTCAACACAAACTGGCAGAGGCCGCACCGACTGTGCTTGTCAATTCATCTGCGCTCATTCCCGTTCAACCATTGGAAAGCAACACCTTTGCCTCCATCAGCATTGGCAAAACCATCGACAACGAATTCAATCATTACCTCTCCAAGTATGTTCAAATTCAAAAACACGAAATCGTTTCGTTGAAAGACACGGTTAGCTTGCAGCAAAAAGTAAACAAAGCCTCCATCGTCATCATCGGGCTGTTCCCTTCTGCCAAAGGCATCACCCTGCAAGTGGCAACACTGATCAAAAAACTTACCCTGAACTATTCAGTCATTGTTTGCAGCTTTGGCGATCCGGAAGATTTAAAATTTTTAGAAAACACCTCTGCATTGCTAACGGCTTACGCCAACGATGATGTCAGTCAAAAAGCAGCAGCCGAAGTTATTTTTGGTGGCATCTCAGCGCAGGGAAAATTACCGATTGCCATTTCCTCAAAACTTTCCCTGCAAACAGGTTTTGAAACCAAAAGCATCGACCGCTTGCGCTATTCTGTACCTGAACATGCAGGCATGGACAGTCGCACGTTGCAAAAAATAAAAAGCATCATGCAAGAGGCCATCGACCTGGGTGCTACACCGGGTTGTCAGGTGTTGGTGGCGCGCCATGGAAAAGTGATCTATGAGCAATCAGCCGGATGGTTTACCTACGACAAAAAAATTCCGGTAACGGAAGAAGCCATTTACGATTTAGCTTCTGTCACCAAAGTGACGGCTACACTACAAACCGTGATGTTCATGCACGAAAAAGGACTGATCGACATCAACAAAAAGATTTCTGTTTACCTGCCCGAGTTGAAAGAATCCAATAAAAAAGATTTTACCATCAAAGATATTCTCACACATCAGGCGGGCTTGTGGCCATTCCTACCCTTCTGGGCACAAACGGTGAAAGACTCCACCTACCTGAATGAATATTATCAAACCAAGCCCAGTGCCGATTATCCTTTTCCGGTTGCGGATAGTTTGTTCGCACACAAAAGCATGAAAGATTCCCTCTGGCGATGGATCGTTCATTCAAAAATCAGAGAAAAAGTGCCACGCACCGTATACGATTATCGCTACAGCGACATGGGCTTTTACATGCTGCAACATTTAGCCGAAAAAATGCTCAACCAACCCATGCATGAATTTTTGGAGCAAAACATTTATGAGCCGCTAGGTGCCTACACGGTAGGATTTTTACCACGCAACAAATTTCCGGCTAATCAAATTGCCCCCACCGAAAATGACAAGTTGTTCCGAAGGCGCTTGTTAATTGGCTATGTCCACGACCAAGGCGCGGCCATGCATGGCGGTATTGCCGGACACGCGGGCTTGTTTGGTGGTGCCAACGACATGGCGAAACTCGGACAGATGTGGTTGCGGAAGGGAAGCTATGGCGGTCAACAATCTTTCAAGCCTGAAACATTTGATCTTTTTACGGCCAAGCAGTATGCGGATAGTCGAAGAGGATTAGGCTGGGACAAACCTGTGCTGAGCGATCCGGCTGGACCGACTTCGATTTTTGCCTCGCCACAGACTTTTGGGCACACCGGCTTTACGGGCACATGCATTTGGGTAGATCCGCAATTTGACTTGGTCTATATTTTTCTCTCCAACCGGGTGTATCCGGAGATGACGAACAATAAAATATTAAACGCCAACATCCGTCCACGTATTCAGGATGTCATTTATCAATCCATTTTCGATTATTGTTCACAGAAAGAGTAAATTTAAAGTACTATCGGTTTGGAATACGTATACTTTTCAAAAAGAGGATCATCAATTACACAAAAATGAAAAAGGCCGTTCTTATACCAATGGAGCAAAAAAAGGATGCTCAAATACTAGAAGACATTGAATTGGGACCGAAAGGAAGGTTTTACAAAATGTTTGACCTAATCGAGTTGAGTATTTTATTTTCACCCAATCATCAGCTAAACAAGCCACTGAAGCCAAACACAATCCTGTTAAAAAGAATTGCATGACACCGAAGCTCAAAGAAGTACAAGCCTTTTTTGAACTGTTGAATAAACACGTAGTTGAGTACATGATCATTGGTGGCGTAGCCGTCAATGTACACGGCTATACTCGAGCAACAGGCGATTTGGACATTTGGTACAATCCGACAGAGGCCAACTATCAAAAGTTATTGGCAACCATTCGCGAGTTTGGCTTTGACACTTCAGAGATTGAAAACGCTTCAAAAGATCCATTGAAGGCCTTTATTCGAATTCCATTAGAAAGTTTTTATATAGAATTACTCGCGATTATTGATGGGAAATTAAATTATTACGAAGTATACAACCGAGCTTACGAATTTGAGGTCAACGATAAGTTAACTGTGAAAGTGATCGGATATGATGATCTGATTCAAAACAAAATTATGGCGCGAAGAGTTAAAGACTTGGACGACATTGCGCAATTGGAGAGGCGGAGGGCAAATAATAAATAGCTATCAAATCACCCAAGGTGCGGGAAACCAAAAAGGCAAAAATAAAGTTATAGAAGCCGCAAACGAATCGAATAAAAGTAAACTGTATTGATTAGGAAAAAAGAATGAAAATAGGAATCGTATGTTATCCCACCTTTGGTGGAAGTGGAGTAGTGGCCACTGAATTAGGAAAAGCCTTGGCCAAAGAAGGTCACATGGTTCATTTCATCACCTACAGTCAGCCGAGTCGCCTCGATTTCCTGAACGAAAATTTGTTTTACCACGAAGTTGATTTTCGGTCATACCCATTATTCGAATACGCTCCCTACGAATTGGCATTGGCCAGCAAAATGGTGAGCGTAGTGAAAAACGAACAACTTGATTTGCTCCATGTACATTACGCCATCCCGCATGCCTCGGCAGCTTACATGGCGAAGCAAATCTTAAAAACAGAAGGCATCTATATTCCGGTTGTAACCACGTTGCACGGAACAGACATTACACTTGTGGGCAAAGATCCCTCATACGAACCGGTGGTTACATTCAGCATCAATCAATCCGATGGCGTTACTTCCGTATCCGAAGATCTGAAGAAAGAGACCTACGAATTTTTCAAAATCACGAGAGACATTGAAGTTATCCCCAACTTCATCGATCTGGAGAAGTTCAAAAAGCAAAAGAAAGATCATTTCAAAAAAGCCATTTGCCCCAATGG
>JBGAUU010000163.1:0-5368 GCA_044228465.1 Cyclobacteriaceae bacterium | reverse complement strand
GACTTTTGTGTTTTGCTCCCAATTTTCCGCGCCAAATGTTTTTGTATAAATCTTACTGCCCGAATCAGAGTTGCGGTCTAGTCCTACGGGTATGATGGCTTCAGAATTAATTTGCCATCCGATATAAAACTTATCTTTCACCGTTACCTGACCCGGTATTTTAAATCGCACAAATTGACTGTGAGTGGTGCGCTGCACCGCATAGGCTTGTTTGAAGATATACCCATTGTCATTAGCAGGCAGCGAATTGGCGATGAAGAGTTGAATATATTGATTTGTGTCATCGCCATATTTTGGAAAGTACATGTCGATGGCTACGATAGAATCTCTTTCAGAAGTTTTCATGTTGAACTCATAAGCGAGTTGAGTGCCCTTTCCATTCAGTTTAATGCCGTATTCGGCTATGCCATCATCGTAGGCGTAGTAGTCGGAGAGAATATTGGTTGCGCTAATTGTATCATTTGATTTGAAGTTGATAGGTTTGTAAACCCCCTCGTCCCAATCACCACTATCATCCGATATTTTTTTAATGTTGTCTTTAGAATTTAGTAGAAAACTGATTTTTACATTCAAAGAATCCGATAATGAGATTATAGAAAGGTCTGGTAGTTCACTAATTTTAATGCTTACAGTTTTAGGTTTCTGATAAACGAGGCCACTTGGTGATGGGGGTGCCGTAGCTATTTCTAGAGTTTTCAAAATAACGCCACTTTTGTTTCCAATTCTGACGTAACTATTATAATTCACGGTTTCCCCTGGATCTCCTTGGTCTTTTCTATTTGAGGCTATCATTACCGTAGGAGTAGTTATATTTTCCGCGATGTTATTCTTGAAGTGTTTCACTGGCATTGACCAATAATCTTTTAACATGCTCGTCATTGGTGTTATTACTGCTCTGTCAGGAAAGTCTGAATAGGGACCTTTATTTCCTGGTGGGAAAATTTCTTTCGGCTTCCCATTACTCACATACACATAATCCAAATTCCAAACATCATAGGGGCCTGAAAGTCGACCAAAGCTTCTGAACTGAAATTGAAAATCATTGTGAAAAAACTCATCCGGTGTTCTTTCTTTGCTTCGAATGTTGATGGGTGGCACTTCCTTAAACTCGGTATTCTTCAGTGTGCCATCATTGGTCTGACTCCATACTTCCACCCATTGGTTGTTTTTGTTTTTAAATAATAGTGATAGCGCATCGCCTTGCTCGGGTTTATCGGCATTGCCTGCAAACTGAAAAAAGAAACTCATAAACACGGCATTACGATTGACCTCTGCCACATCCGCCAACTTAAGTGGTCGCGATGTCATTACATCGGCAAAACCTCTTGCTAAAATTTCAGTGCTATACGGTTTCCCGGTCGAATCGTAGCCGTCAAAAGCCGCCACGTAAATACTGGGTGGATTGATACCTGTACCGTTATTCACCCAAACTGATTTACTATCTGTTTGCCAGAGTGTATCGTTGGGCACTTCGTTTTTGATATTAAATGAGAAGTCATCCCAGAAGGGCAAAGACATCGCTGAGAGTGTGGCTGTTCGCGCGGTAAATTTTGTCGAAGACTTTCCCGTGTTTCGCTGAATAGGAACAACATCTATCTGCGCATACCCGTAGAGGGTGCTAAAAAGTAAGAGTAGAATGAGTCGTATCTTCAACATTCAAAAGTAGCAGACTTCGTGCATCAATCGTTATTGTCGGGTTCATCCTTCGGTTCAGGTTCTTTGTAACCTTTGGGCGCAATCCACAAATCAATAGGGCTGCTGATGCGCACCGAATCGCCTTTGTTTGGGAATTGTTTATAAACGAATACTTCCACACCGGTAGTATCTTGGCCTTCGGCAATTTGCACTTGCCCGAGGTGGAGATTCCAGTTAGATAATTTTAAAAGGGCTGTCTCATACAAGTCGCCAATCAGGCTGCCCACTACAAAATCAGCCGGGCCATTGCCATCGCCCACCACCAAATCAATTGTAGAGCCTTTGGGTATGCGAGTGCCGGCTGCAATCGGTCGGCCATTGTAGTACATATCTTTTACAAAATTCTGAAATGGGCTGGGCTCGTAAATAATCCGTCCTCTGCGCAATTCATTACTTTTTAAAACAGCTTCGGCATTGATCAATGATCCCTCAATCAAGTTGGGCATGGGCATGGATGGAGGAGCTTTGCGATTGATCGAAACATAAATGGTGCGACCCGCCTTCACTTGTTCTCCGGCTTTCGGAAATTGTTTAAGAATACTGAGTGCCGGTTCACTTTCCGCGTACGAAGAATCGTTGATTCCAATACTTAAATGTTGTGCTGAAAGTTTTTTCTCTGCTTCTTCCATGGTTAGCCCCATCAAATCGGGTACCTCGATGGATTTGCCGTGGTTGGTGACGTTGGGTAAATAGATGTAAAAATAGATGATGGCTATAAAAAGAATGATGCCGATGGCAGCTCCAAAATTTTTGAGGAGGCCACCTACGGTATTGTTTTTAAAATAGCGGTCGAGGTTCATAGTATAGTTTAAAATTTCAAAGACGATTCAAATCCACGTTCGGCACGTTTTGATTTCTGATGACGTTCCATGGCGAGTTGAATGAGCTGAGTAATTAATGCTGAAAAGGAAATGCCGCGCTCTTTCCACATCACTGGAAACATGCTGGAGTTAGTGAACCCGGGGATCGTGTTGATTTCGTTGACATAAACTTCGCCCGTTTCTGTTAAAAACAAATCGACCCTTGCAAAGTCTTCGCAGGCCAAAGATTGATACGCCTTCAGCGAAAGGTCTCTTATCTTTTCCTGACTGGCTGAATCTAGTTGAGCAGGCACTTCAATGGTAACGGCTTCACCATCTACATACTTTGCATCGAAGGTGTAGAATTCATATTTCTTGCTGATGATGATTTCGCCCGGAAGGGAGGCTTTGGCAGGAGCATTTCCTAAAATGGCACACTCTACTTCACGACCTTGGATGTATTTTTCCATCAATACACAATCATCATACCGAAACCCTTCTTCAATGGCATGTGCAAAGTCTGCTTTGGATTTTACTTTAGACACACCCACGGAAGAGCCAAGGCTTGCCGATTTTACCATGAACGGCAACCCTAATTTTTCTTGGATTGTTTCGAATTGCAAACTTTCTTTTTCAGTATAATATGCATATAGAAAATCGGCCACCGGAAGCCCGGCTTCTTTCAATAATCGTTTCGTCACCAGTTTACTCATCGACATAGCCGATCCAAGCACTCCGGTGCCCACCATCGGCACGTCCATCGCTTTGATTAAACCTTGAATGCTGCCGTCTTCACCATCGGTGCCGTGCAATACGGGAAAATAGATATCCACTAAAACTGATTTGCCACTAGCTGTAATCAATTTAGGCTCATGCGGATTTAGCAGCAATGACAATGGTTCGCCTTTTTCCATTTCTTTAGTGACCGTGGCCGTGTGATACCACACACCGCTGGGAGAGATTCCAATCAAAAAAGGTTCGTAAAGATTTTTATCAATAAATTCAAAAATATTGCGAGCCGAATTGATTGATACGCCATGTTCTACCGATCGACCGCCATATAATATTGCTACTTTCCGTTTTGTCATAGAATCAAAATTAACTCAAAGATGTTGAGTATTTGCGGTATTTCAAGCAGGTGATAGCGGTTTTCGTCTAGTTGCCCCAATACACTTTTTTAGTGCTTACTTGCGAGTCGGTTTGCACCCGCACCAAATAGATGCCCGTTCCTTGGTTGGGCATTTCGATGGCGAATGTCTGATTCAGTACATCGGATATGTTGGATTCGGAAATTAGTTGCCCCATTACGTTGAAAACTTGCACAAATGCCGACTGCCTTGTTTCTAAATTAAATGTAATCTTCAGGGGAGTGGTTAGCCCGCCATAAATAGAATAAGGAGAACTTACAGAAGTTGGCTGCGCATCTTCGCTGGCAAAAAATTCAATATTATCAAGATAGAGATTGTTCCCATTTCCATTGATGGCAACAAATGCCACCCGCACATTGGGTTGACCTGCAAAACTTGAAAGAATGATTTGCTGGCGAGTCCACAAAGAAGAAACAGCAGGAAGCCAGCTGGTTTCTTGCGCTAAATTGCTGAGAGCCACATCACTTTTAGCGAAAAGCTCGGTGTTAAAATTCTGACAGTCGGTGGAGGCGAGTACACGCAACGTTTCGCTGCCTTTGCTGCGCTTGGCATAACTGATATCAAAAAACACACTTGCGGTAGTGATGTTGCTAAAGTCTAATATCGGGCTGATCAACCAACCTTCTTCGCCAATTTTTGTATTCGTAAATCCATTGTAAACAAGTGAAGTGTTGTAGTTGGTGGTGGCAGTTGACCAGATAGTTTGTTGTGCGGGGCCGGTAATGACCCAATTGTTTTTAGAGGCGGTTTCAAATTTTTCCCGTAGGGGTATCACTTCTTTTGAAGTATTGAAAGTAATCTGATACAAACGCGAGTCATTGGAAGCGTCAATATCAGATGCACCATTTGGATTGGATACGGAAATCGACAATTGATTCATACCACCATTTAAGTTGAGGAGTAGTGGTAAACTCACTACCAGTTCTTCATTAGGTAAAATTTGGTTTGAAAAGTTAAATGTATTAGTGATTCCGCCATTCAGCGAAGTTAAAACAGAAAATGAAGTGATGGGGATGTTTCCGTTATTTCGTAGGCGCAGGCTGGGTGACGGGTTACTAACACAGCTAATCAGCGTAGGAGTTTCTAATTTTACGATCGCCAAGTCCAAAATGGAAGAAGTAACGATTCGTACATTTTTGATGAAGAGATTATTTCCATTAGCATTCGTGCTTTCAAAGGCTATTTGCATTTGCTTGCCGGCAAATTGACTTAAAGAAATTACTTCGGTTTTCCAATCAGCAAGAGCGGGCACAAATCGGCTCGATTGTGCTGCGGCTGTAGCAAGATTGGCATCGCTTTTCGAAAAGAGAACTGTAGGAGAGTTATCAAATCGGCAATCGGTGGAAGCCAACACTTTCAGACCTTCTCCGGTTGTGCCAGTATAAGGCGCGTATGCGCGATCGAATAGCAGTGCTGCTGTTGGGGCGTTGGTGAAATCCAGTTGTGGTGTAATGACCTTATCGGTGGCTCCAATTTCAGTGTAGTCATAAAGGTTCATGTATATGGCGTTGGTGCCATTGGCAATCGTAGCTTGCCATGTAGTAAGGCCATCCGGATTTTCTTTCGTCCACGAAGACGGAAATGTCGTGAAGTTCTCGGTGAGTGGTAATGACACTTGCGATGGCACCGAGGTAGAAATACTTTTCAGATTATTCGCTGAGTTATTATCCGAATGACTATTTGTAAAGGTAATGGCGAAATCAAATTGAACGATGGACGCAGCAC
>JBGAUU010000036.1:0-38561 GCA_044228465.1 Cyclobacteriaceae bacterium | reverse complement strand
TCCCACAAGCGAAACGGATGCTTTCTTGATGAAAGTACGTTGCAACATAGAAGAAGGAAGATTGTAGGTAATCGTCACTTCACGCAACTTCATATAAGTTTTGCTCATGATGTTGGCCTCAGCCGTACGGTAATAGCGGCTAATCCAATCTTGTAAGAATGTCTTAGTCGTGTTGGCGCTATACTCCAGAGCGCTGTAGTTGGTTACTGCACCTGTGTTCGGATCGTATTCAATGTTTGCGCCATTCGAAACGACTACGCCTGGACCCACCCATGATTTTACACCATGGTAATCTTGATCGCGGGCAATACCCATGGCACCCTCTATGGTTTCTATGTGACGGCCACCGCGGAATGTTTGGCGTTGAATATAATTAGCAATCACACCACCTACACGTCCGTCAAACTGAAAACCGAATGTGAAATTTCTATATGAAAATCTGTTATTCAATCCCCATGTCCAATCAGGATTTTTATTTCCAAGATATTGACTAACAGGAGCAATAATTGGCCTTCCGCCAGCATCATTAATTAATCTACCGTCAGGCGTATGAACAAGTGCTTCATCATAGTATTTATCTGTTCTGTCTCCTCTTTTGAAAAATGTATTATATGTAGCAGCATTGCCTGGCAGTTCGCTCCAAGTTTCTTGCCAAGCTGACCAGTTAGCAGTCACATCCCAATTCAATCCTTGCGTTGTTGACTTCAAAGGAGATCCTGTAACAGATACTTCCCAACCTCTACGTTCTGTTTTTCCTCCATTGATTACTTTCGAAGTATAACCCGTTGATTCAGGAAGTGGTGAATCAAAAACTTGAGGTCCATCTATGTAATTAAAGTAGGTTACATCCAAGCCTACACGGTTATCGAGGAATCTAACATCCAATCCTGCTTCAAAATTTGAACGAGAGGCTGATGATAAATTGGAGTCAATAATTTTATCTGAAGCTCTGGCACCTACCTGACTATTATATACTATGGGAGTCGTATACGGAGCTGAATTTTGATAAGACGGTCCATCGTATGCAGACTGGTACGTAGACCCATAATCCAATGGGAAAGATCCACCTGGTGTTGGACCAATATAGGGCTGGGTCAATGCTGACTTCACATTAGAATAAGAAGTTCTGAACTTGAAAAAGGAAACTACATCCGGAAATTTCACATAATCTGAAATTGTGGTAGATGCAGACACTGACGGATAAAAGAAGGTATTGCTATTTTGGGGCAATGTGGATGACTTATCTACCCGGCCTGTTGTAGAAAGAGTAACGAAATGCTTATAGCTAAAGTCGAACGAATAATATCCACTCGCTACCTGCATAGGAGCAGAAAAATTGCTTGCAATGATTGGGTTTTGTGAATTCGAGAAGTTGTAAATACCTGGAACATTCAAATAATTGGTTGTAACATAGCTTGAGTTATAGTTGAATGTTCTGAGATTACCGCCAACCAATCCTGAGATGTTAATGGTTGGAGTAATATTCTTATTGATGCTGAGTAATAACTCGGTATTGTTTTCAAACAACTGACGATTGTCTTCTCGGTAATCACCCTGTGCTTGTTCGCGGCTATAAACAGTAGCGGAATAAGGAAACTTTTCATTACGGAAAGTTGTATTTGCTGTAATCGATGATCGTGCTTTCAAATCGAGGAAGTCGTTGATTTTATAAGAAAGAGTTAAGTAGCCATACACATCATTCTTATAATGACCTCTCAACCATTCCTTCACTAAAAACCAAGGGTTATTGTAGCGTTGATGTTCTTCATATAATTGTTGAACACCTTCTTTACCCGGTTCCCAATAATTTTTCATGTCGTCAATATTCCAATCTGCTCCACCCCAGATTATGATATTATAAATCATACTATTGGGTCCGTAGCTTACATCCGGAATATTCTTTGTACCCTGACGGTTGTAGTTTAAAACAGTTTCCAATTTTAATTTAGGGGAGAAATTATAACTTGAACTAATATTGAAATTGGTTGTAGTCAGATCGGTATTTGGAACAATTCCTTTTTGATAATTATAAGAAGTAGAAAAACGAATGCTGTACTTATCAGTTGATGAAGCAATCGATAAGTTGTTTGTATTTACAATACCCTCCTCAATAAATCTTGTGAGGTTATCCTTTCCACGCGCTACCCACGGAGTAGGCTTTCGATTGCTGGTAAATGTAGAACCACTTGGATAAGTAGTAGTATATGTATTAACAGGATCAATCGGGCTATCATACTGTGGAATTAATTGCCCTTCAAACTTAGGTCCCCAGATATCATAATCTCCATCATTCAAACCAGCACCCTTTCCGTCACCATAGGCATACACACCATGATCGCCAGGCCCATATAAATCTTGCACTTTCGGAATTGCAATGAATCCTTTTTCAATCATCATACTGCTGTTGAATTCAATGGAAAATCCTCGTTGATCCTTTGACCCCTTTTTGGTGGTGATAATGATTGCTCCATACTGACTTCTTGATCCATAAAGCGCTGCAGCGGATGGACCTTTTAATACTGTATATGATTCAATATCATCGGCACTAATATTCCAACTGTCTGAATTTATTGGTACACCGTCAACAACATAGAGCGGACGCTCATTGGGATTTGTACTTCTTATTAGCACTTGGGGTGCACCTAATAATTCAGCTGAAGGAGCTACGTTTAATCCGGCTACCTTCCCAATTAGGCTGTTCAGCGGATTGGGCTCTCGCGCTTTGAGCAAATCGCTGCCATTTACTTTTTGAACTGCATAACCAAGGCGAGCCGCATCTTTTTCTATACCTAAGGCCGTTACTACAACTTCTGTTAATTGCTTGGCATCTGGCTGCAGTACCACTTGAACAGATGTACGGTTGCTCACCGAAATCTCTTGTGTCACAAAGCCCACAAAAGAAAATAACAACACATCATCTGGTGATGCATTAATAACAAATGCACCATCTCCATCGGTAATCGTTCCGTTGGTTGTACCCTTTACAATAATGTTTACACCCGGAAGCGGGCTTTGATCTTCTCCGGAAAGAACTTTACCGGATACCGAGTACTGTGCCATCGCGGTGACGGCCGATATGATCACAAACAATACGGGCAGCAGGCGCTGCGCCAGATGTTGCTGATCAATCTTTAATCGTAAAAATTGAATCATAAGTGTAAGTTGGTTTAGTTTTTCGCTAGTCAGGTTAGCTTGCTCAAAGATTGAGTTATCAATTGACGTTGAGTTTAGAGCAAGGTTATTGATCAGTTAAGATTCAACCGATTGAAGCACAAAAATTAATGGTGGCTTAAAGCGCATTGATAAAAAATGCCTTTTCCCTTCGATCAATGATGCCTTTTCAATAACAATCAGGTAACATTTGCGCGCTAGCTTGCTTACTCAACCAAAAGTTGACAAATAGTAAACAGTAATTTATGATCCATGAAGAATTGATCAATCTTGTCGCCAAGAGAATCAAAGCGTTACGTCTTGAAAAAGGAATTACGCTTCAAACATTGAGCGAGCGAACCAACCTGACTAAAGGGCTTATCTCTAAAATTGAAAATACCCGAACGATCCCCTCGCTGCCCGTATTCTTTACTTTAATACAATCACTGGAGGTCAAACCCAGCGAATTTTTTGATGCGATGAGCGTCACTATAAACCAATCCTATCTTCATTTTAAGAAGAAAGAATATCGACAGATCAAGAAAGAAGATAGGCCCGGATTTGAATACAAACACATCTTTGCGCATTCGTTGCAAAGTTGCACCATGGAAACTGTTTTGCTTTCTATCAAACCTCATGCACAATCGAAACCGACCACTACTGATGGTTTTGAATTTAAATACATCGTTTCAGGCGATTGTGATTATTTCATTAATGATACCAAAATTGCTTTACGCGAAGGTGATTCCGTTTTTTTCGATGCTTCGCAACCCCATTACCCCGTCAACACCTCTAAAAGAAAAGTGGTGATGTTGGTGATTTATTTTCTAACGCTTAAATAAATTCGCAATTCAATAACCCTCACATAATAAAGTTTAAGCATATTGTAGCTCCGAAAACAAATTATGCAAAATCATTTCGATGTAATCGTAGTGGGCGCAGGCGTACTTGGTACATTTCATGCCTATCATGCAGCCCGCTTAGGAAAAAAAGTTCTCCTTACTGAAAAAGATCAATACCCCACACAAGCTACAGTTCGTAATTTCGGGCAGGTGGTTCCTTCCGGCATGGGTTCTGAGTGGTTCAACTATGGGTTGAAAGGGATTGCCACCTATCAGCAAATTCAATCTGAGTTTGATATCTCCATTCGAAACAATGGCAGCGTATACATTGCATCCGATGATGACGAACTTCAGCTGATCCATGAACTAAAAAAAGTAATGGATAATCGCAGCTACGAAGCCCATTTATTAACGACTGCTCAATGTCTTGAAAAATGGCCTGCCTTAAATAGCAGCTACTGTAAGGAAGCGTTGTTCTTTCCGCAAGAACTCAGTGCAGAACCTGAATCGCTCATTCATCGATTGTTGATTTATAGTTCTCAAAAATTTTCGAACCTCACCTATCGGCCGTCAACAACCATTATTGATTGCGAAGTGAAGGGCGATCGTGTAGTTGTTTCAAGTCATCTAAAAGAAAAGTTCACAGCCGATCATGTCATCATTTGCAATGGCGGTGAGTTCAAATTATTATTTGCTGATCTATTCAGAAACAGCGGTATTGTCGTCAGCAAATTGCAAATGCTGCGCACATTACCGATGACTTCCGTCCGGTTGGAAGGGAACATATTAACAGGACTCACCATTCGCAGATACGAGTCTTTTCAAGAGTGCCCTTCATTCTCTTCGATTCAAACTCCGCCACATCTTGTCGAATTGAAAAATTGGGGCATTCATGTATTATTTAAAAAAGCAATTGATGGTTCTATTATCATTGGCGACTCGCACGAATATGCCGATGCACAAAAAACAGACGACCTCGGCTTTTCGCAAAACGAATACATCAATCAATTGATGTTGAATGAAGCCAAACGAATTGTTACTTTTGATGTAGCTCAAATTGCACAAAGCTGGTCCGGATTTTATCCGCAGCACAATGAAAAGGATATTGTAGAAATGGACATCGAAAAACGAATTCATATTCGTACAGCTATTGGCGGAAAAGGGATGACTACTTCAGTCGGTTATGCCGAAGAAAGCGTTACAAAAATTTTAAAAAGCTGATTATGTGGGCCAATTACCATACACACAGCAATTATTGTGATGGCAAAAGTACATTCGAACAACACATCGAAAAAGCTAAACAACTGCATCTAAAATTTTTGGGATTCTCCTCACATGCTCCGGTGCCATTTGATTGTGCATGGTGTATGAAAACAAATCGGCTGGATGATTACCTCTCAAGCATTCAAAATTTAAAAGCACACACACATTCTATTGAAATTTACTCGGGATTAGAAATAGACTTCATACCCGAGATAATCGGCCCACGACAATTTTCAAATCTTTTGGATTATACTATTGGATCCATCCATTTTGTAGATCGGTATGAAAATGGAAAGCATTGGGAAATTGATGGCCCCCACGCAGGTTTTCTTGATGGATTGGAAAAAATATTTCAGAATGACTATCAGAAAGCATTTACTCGCTATTTCGAATTGACGCGTGAAATGATTCAAAAAGATTGCCCTACAGTGATTGGGCACTTGGATAAAATGAAAATTCAGAATGAAGGCAATAAGTTCTTTTCAGAAAGCGAAGCATGGTATCAGCAACAAGTGAAAGAAACCATTTCCGTCATTGCAAAAACAAATGCAATTGTAGAAGTTAATACACGAGGCATCTACCAGAAAAAATCAGATACCACCTATCCAAGTCCCTGGATTCTGGAATTGCTGATGAATGCCAACATTCCCATTACACTCAGCTCAGATGCGCACCATGCCGATGACTTGGTGAATCAATTTGAAAATTCCACTCGGTTATTAACTGAAATCGGCTTTAAAAAAATTCACATTCTGTATCATGGTGAATGGAAACCTTTTAACTTTAGTGAAAAAGGAATCGAATTTGAAACCGACTAATTCTATCATCAACAACTGGCTGAAACAAACGCACGGCATCTGGTTTACCATTTATGCCTCGCTAGCCGCATTTTGCTTATACACCTGTGTCTACGCTTTCCGGAAAACATTCGCAGCAGCTACTTTCGAAGGGATATTTTTTGCAGGCATTAGCTACAAAGTGTGGTTAGTTACTTTTCAAGTGATAGGCTATGCCTTGTCCAAATTCATCGGAATCAAAGTCATATCTGAGTTAAAAGCACATTCGCGAGCATTTGGCATTTTACTAATGACCGGTATTGCAGGAGCTTCCTGGCTCTTGTTTGCGTTAGTCCCTGCTCCCTATAATATCATCTTTCTTTTCTTCAATGGGTTGCCATTGGGAATGGTGTGGGGAATGGTGTTCGGTTATTTAGAAGGTAGACGAATGACCGAAGTACTGGGGGCTTCACTTGCGGTAAGTTTCATTTTTTCGGCAGGCTTTTGCCGTTCAGTGGGTGCTTACATCATGAGCTATTGGGGCACCTCAGAATATTGGATGCCCTTTGTAACATGTTGTTTGTTTGCGTTGCCGCTCCTTCTATTTCTGTATCTCCTTAACCAAGTCCCTCCTCCATCGGAATTAGATGAACAACTACGCACCAAAAGAGCGCCTATGAATGCGGATGAGCGTAAAGCTTTTATCTCGACCTTTTTGCCGGGGATCGTTCTATTTGTAATGGCGTATGTTCTATTAACAGCGTTTCGTGATTTCCGCGACAACTTTTCGGCTGAGATTTGGAAATCGTTGAACATGGGGGGCGATCCATCGATTTATACAAGCACCGAAATTCCGGTTTCGATCATCGTACTTATATGCATGGGCAGCTTGATGCTGATCAAGAATAATCAGCTTGCATTAATGATTAATCACCTCGTTATCGCCTTTGGTATGCTACTGATTGGTGTGGCCAATTATCTTTTTCAATTACAAATAATTGAGCCCAAAATCTGGATGGTGCTGATCGGTTTAGGATTGTATCTCGGTTACATTCCTTTCAATAGCATTTTCTTCGATCGTTTAATTGCAGCTTTTCAATACACCAGCACCGTTGGCTTTATCATGTACGTGGCTGATTCGTTCGGGTATTTGGGCAGTGTGAGCGTTTTGTTTTTCAAAGAGTTTGGATACGCCAAACTTAGTTGGCTCAATTTCTTTATTTCAGGTGGCTACATTGTTTCTGCGACCGGCACTTTGCTCATCATCGGATCGATGATTTATTTTCACTACAAACACAAATCTTGGAAGACAAGCACCTTGACCTAATTATCAACTCCAACAATCTTCAGAACTTCGGGTATGTGATGAATAATGTGCGTGTGAGGAGCCGCTTTCAATTGTTCATACGTGAATGCCCCTGATGTTATTCCAATGACATACCCGCAACCGGCAGATGTGCCCTCGCCTAAATCCGACAGCGTATCTCCCACTTTTGCAACGCGTTTGGCATCCGTAACATTCGCTAATTTCATTGCTTTAAAAATCATATCCGGATGCGGCCTTCCATTTTCTACTTCATCGCTGGTGATGCTGCCATCAATCAATCCATTTGTCTGCCATGCCATGCGTGCTAATAGAGCATTAACTATGGGGCGATCAAAACCGGTGTCCACCATTACTTTAATTCCACGTTCCTTCAATTTTCTGAATGTATCACTCACTCCAACGTTTTCTTCAACAGTTGGACCGTTTTGATAAAACGCAATCATTGAACGAACAAAATCACTGTGAATCTGCTCAACTAATTCGTGTGATACATCCGGATGTTTTAAAGATTCAAGAAGTTGTGTAATCGCCACCGGCTTCGGAATACCCATTACCTTATTGGCCTGCTCGATAGAAATCGATAACCCTATTTTCTCAAAGGAGTTTTTTAGAACTCGCTGCACATCAAAATTCTCTTTCACCGTTGTTCCGGCAAGGTCAAACACAATCAAGTCAATCATAGCATTTTGAATTTTGAACCAAGTAGCAGATAAATTTATCCATTTCCATCCAATGCTCCACGAATTAATTATTTCTTAATGTGTCGTTATCACTATCTTGAAAACACCACGCTAACTTGAAGTTTATAACAACCCTGCTTATGAGTGCACAAAACACCGTCAATGAGATATTCGCTTTGTATGAGAAATATGGAAATGAAGATTATATAGGCGAAGCCATTTCGCAGATAGAACACATGTCGCAGTCAGCTCAACTAGCAATACAAGGAGGCTTTGATGATGAAGTGATATTGGCCGCTTTCTTTCACGACATTGGGCACATTTGCGTCAGCAGAAATACGGCTAACAATATGGGTGGCTTTGGTGTAAAAAGTCACGAGAAAATTGGCGCTGATTATTTACGCGAAAAAGGTTTCTCAGAACGCATTGCCCGATTGGTAGAAAACCATGTTGAGGCCAAACGCTATCTTACCTTTCGCTATCCGGAGTATTACAATAATCTTTCGGAGGCTAGCAAGCGAACCTTGGAATTTCAAGGAGGTAAAATGACAGCCGAAGAAGCTAATCAATTTGAACAAGATCCGCTTTTCGAAGCCAGCATACAATTAAGAAAATGGGATGAACTGGCAAAAGAAATCGATACTCCGTTGATCGACTTAGAAATAATAAAGGCCAAAGCAACAAGTGCCTTGGCCTCTACTTTCAGAAACTAAAATCTACTACAATCCGTTTCCGTTGGTTCCCTCGTCACCGAGTGGATCAAACACCCATGTATCATCAAAGCGTGAACTTCCTGCACGACCGGTAGTTAAATAACCGAATTTTCCGATTGCAAAGGTTACTGCACCATCTCTGGAAGATGCTTCTTTATTAAGCGAATAGTATTCTACCCAAACATCTGTAACTGGGTTGTACTGCCAAGTATCTCCTAACACTGAACCGCCAATGGAGCCGGTAGTAATGTATCCCAATCCATCAATTGCGAATGTTCCTGCATAATCCCTTGAAAGAGGTTGAGCAATGGTATTTCCGTTTTTATCGCGTTGTGTCAACTGCGCTTTTTGTTCCCAAGCTCCGGCCGCATCAGCTGCCGGCACATATTTCTCTACATTTTTTACTGTGGTGTTATTGTTTGTACCACCAATTACATACGCTGAGTTATCGATTACCAAAGCAGCTGCATTCACACGCTTAGCTGAAAGGCTCGCACGCTGAACCCAAGTATTAGTAGTAGGCAAATATTCCCACAAATCACTTTGCGCATTTCCATTGTAACCTGCTCCTACAAAACCTCTATTGCTCACTGAAAAAGCTACACAACCATAACGTGCTCCGAAAGTAGTACCATCCGCAAAATCAGCTATTTTAGTCCACTGATTTGTAGCTGGGTTGTACTCGTAAAAATCTTTCAGGCGATTAGAAAAGTCATCTAGTCCTGTGCCAACATATCCTTTTGAACCAATTACAAAAGCCACAGCTTGGCTTCTCGCTGTTCCCGGAAAGTCCGCTCTTTTTATCCAGCTATTGGCAGTAGCATCATATTGCCACATATCATTCAAACGCTTGTTTCCATCCGCATTGTAACCACCCACTACATAAGCCTTATTATCTATTACGAAGCTTACCGCATTTCCTCTGGTGATTCCACCAAAGTCTGCTTTCTTGTCCCAAGAACCTTTCTTGGTAGTGGTGGTGGTCGAATCACTTCCACAAGATGAAAGCATAAGTGCTAACATACTGATGGCTCCTACTGTGAATAAGAAGGATATTTTCCGCTTTGCGTTACTAATTTGTTCCATATTGAGTATAGTAGATTTTCAGTTTTATTTTATTAGTAGGGTGAAATCTGTTTCCGATGACTATCCGATTTACTTCGGAGAATATATTCGGAGAAATCAAAGCCAACGGGGTGATGGCCGGTGCGTTCGTTTTAATTTCCGAATTCAAGAAAGAGGTTAAAGTAAACAAGTACTTCGTGTTAGTAGCATACTCTCGATCGTAGCGTACAGGAGCTACGATTGCGCTATTACCACTTCCCAACACGGCTCCGGAAATGATATTCGAAACATCTGTTGTATAGCAGGCTAGTTGATTAATCGGTGGTGTTTGACCATCGTAGGTATACGCTGCAAGAGGCACCTCCAGAATGGCGTCCAAAATTACATACTTGTTTTTCTTTAAAAATCCTTTGAGAGACGGAAATTCCACTTTGGTATAAATGCCAACACCGGATTGAACAAACGACACATTACCTGTTGATTCGCTTGAAAGAATTTTAGCGGTGCTCAATGCGCTCAAAGGTGTGGCAGATCGATCGGATTCAATTCGGTTGAATTGATTGAAAGCATTCGTAAGTTCGAAATCAAATCTTTTATTTACCCGATCACCACTATTCGCTTCTTTAATACTTGTGGCATGATAATAAACTCTTACTACCGTTCCTGCCCCAAAAGTGATAATGCTTCCATCTGTATTATTATCGACTGATAAATTGATTCCTTTGAAATAATCACTCAAAAACCAATTTGAGATTAGAGAGAAATTGGTGGATTTACTGTATTCGTACATTACTGCATCTGGAATGCTTTTGTTTACATTAAATAGTCTGGTACCAAAATCGTCCGGTAGTCGAATGCGTAGTGTATCTCTTCCGGGAAAAAAAGTAATCGTCTTTGATAAAATACTGGGATTAGAATAACTGATGTTACTGGTGTTGTAAATCGCAAAAGTTGGATTGATAATCGAAACTTTATCAATTGGAACATATTCGGGAAGGCTTCGCTGGGTAAATGTGCCAGTCACCTCATTAATATGAAGGGTCATAGCCTTCGTGGTATCTCCGTAATACTTATCCTTGTAAGGAAGCATCAGCACTACTGAATCGAAAACAGGGAATTTGATAGCTTCACTTTTTACTTCCGCCTCAATGTCACTTGAATAGCCAATTTGGAAATTGGTGGAAGAATTGATTTTGCCTAACAATGGATCAGTATACCCGCCAACCAACAACGCCTGTTTGAATGAAGACGGAATAGAGTCCATAAATACAGTAGACGTAACTACTGAAAAAGAATCGACATAAACAGTTTGAAGGCCTCCCGAAGTGAAATTCTCGCTTGCTTTTAGAGAGCCGGAATCTTCGCAGGAAGTCAATGCGGCTAAAGCACTAAAACACAAAACGATCAAAACCTTATACATATCCTTAGCCTTTCTATCCATTTAAAGTATTCAGCTTCACCTAAGACTAATTGATTGACAGGAAAGTTTTAAAATCGTTTAAATAACATCGACAATACGCTAATTATTGTCTAAGATTAAAAAAGTGGGCTTGGAGGGATTCAAACCCCCAACCTTCTGATCCGTAGTCAGATGCTCTATTCAGTTAAGCTACAGGCCCATTTCACCATTATTTCAAACTATTTGATGGCCGTTTGCATCATTAGTTCCAGTAATTGGTCGGCAAATTTAATAGAATAAATCCGTAAGGCAAGTGTTGATTTTGGCCACTGAGTACTAATCGCGTATTTTTGCCGTTCCAAATTAAAAAAAACCTATGTTTCGTATCCTTTCAGCTTCCTTCCTCCTCTTGTTTTTGGCTTTTTCTTCGCAAGCGCAAGAGAAGAGACAAAGAATAAAACGACCCGACCTACCGGGAGCTTTTCTTATTGAATTTGGATTTAACCGCGCCCAAGGAAGTACTCCAGCCAATTTTGAGCAAGGATTTTGGGGTTCCAGAACACTTAATTTATATTATCAATACCCGATTCGCTTGTGGAATACGAAATTCAGCTACCGGCCTACTTTCGGACTTAGCTTAGAACGATACAAGTTGACTAACAATTACACCTTAGATAAACAGTTGAGTGGCGATGGTACCTACCGATTGCTGCCTGCCAGTGAATTGGGTATGCCAAATGCAGATAAGAGCATGGTTATTATGAACTACTTAGAAATTATGCCTGCCGAATTTCGTTTTGATACCAAGCCGAACGACCCGAACAGAAGCATTCACGTAACTGCTGGTATACGCCTGGGAGTTTTGTTTGAGACTCATACCAAGGTGAATTACTCTATTAATAATGAAAGTGTTACCGCTAAAGATGCCCAATCGCATGGTATGAGCCCTGTTCGCCTCGGCTACTATGGAAAAGTAGGAATTGGATCGTTTAGCTTATTTGGCTATTACAATGCCACTCCTATTTTTCAGGAAAATAAAGGACCAAACCAGACCAAAATGAATACCCTTACCATTGGTATTTCATTAAGCGGGTTTTAAAAATTATTTGCCGGTGAAAGCCGGCTTTCTTTTTTCCAGAAATGCTTGCACGCCTTCTTTGTGGTCGCTGGTAGCACCTGCAATCTCCTGACTGTAAGCTTCGTATTCCAACATTTCATCGAGTGTAGAAGTGGTAGACTTATTCAGCATCTTTTTGATGAGACCGATTGCTTTTGTGGGGGCAGTCGCGAAATAATGGGTGTATTCGGCTACGGCCTCATCCAATTTTTCGGAAGGCACTACTTTGTTTACTAATCCTAACGAAAGCGCCTCGGCTGCTTTTACGCGGCTACCCATGCTACACAATTCAAACGCTTTGGACATTCCAACCAATCGTGGTAAGAAATAAGTCGACCCTGAATCGGGCACAAGTCCGATATTAATAAATACTTCTATTAAAGTAGCCTCCTCAGACGCTACAATGATATCGCATGCCAATGCTAAGGAACAACCCGCACCCGCGGCAACACCATTCAATCTACACACTATTGGCTTGGGCAATTGGCGCATGGCGCTAATAATGGGATTGTAGCGTTTGGAAAGTGAATCCATAAACGACCGTTTTCCCTTAGCGGCACTGTCTTTCAAATCTTGCCCGGAGCAAAACGCCTTCCCTTCTCCTGTCAATACCATCACGCGCACCTGATCATCTTTAGCTACTGCTTTCAATGCATCTTGAAGTTCAAAGGTGATGGCATCGTTCAGCGCATTGTATACATCCGGGCGATTGAGTTTTACATAGGCAACTCCGTTTTTTACCTGGTAGCTAAGAAATTGGAAGTCCATAATTGAAAACTTATTTTGATTAATATTTTTAGAATAGAATAATCATTCCACCAAAACCAATCATAAAACCGACTACTCCACCGTACATCACCTCGCGGGGAGTATGGGCTCCTAAAAGCAATCGGGATGACATGACCACACCGCTGATTAAAATAATAGCCACCGTAGGCATCAGCAATTCCAGTTGTTCTGTGGTTTGATTGATTGGCAGCAAAATGCCTAAGCCTCCACAAACAGCCAAGCTGTGGACACTGATTTTATAAAAAAAAGTAACGATCCAAGTTACCATCACCATGGCCGTTATGATCACCATGATCTTATTAAAATTCTGACTAAACGGAAGTTTGTAGTAAAAAAGAAAAGTAACAAGTGCATACAACAACATGATAAAGGTGAAAGGAAGTACCCGCTGCTGGCGCGATTCTAACGTGATGCTATTCACGTTGCCGAAAAACTTCAGCATCAACAAATTGATCGCGGGCATCACAAAAGTGGAAATAAAAATTAACCCGATAATTGTGAGGTTGTATTCAGCTCGAATGCCGAGCATGGAAGGCAAAAAGCGCTGTAGAAGTGCTACCAAATAAGTTGGCAACAACAGCGGGTGAAAAATAACGGAGATGATTTTAGCTGCGCTCTTCACCTGATTTGAATTCTCTTCGTAACCGTGCCACCGGAATATTGAGTTGTTCGCGGTATTTGGCTACCGTCCTTCGGGCAATGTTGTATCCCTTTTCGTTCAGCATTTCTTCCAGTTTATCATCTGCCAAAGGTTTATTTTTATCCTCTGCATCGATAATGTCTTTGATGATTTGTTTAACCTCTCGGCTGCTCACTTCTTCTCCTGAATCTGTGGTAATCCCTTCCGAGAAAAAGTACTTGAGCGGAAAAACACCAAAGTCCGTTTGCACCGTTTTGCTGCTGGCTACACGACTTACGGTAGAAATATCCATACCAATCAATTGAGCCACATCTTTCAAAATCATGGGACGCAACTTGGTCTCGTCTCCTTCCAGAAAATACTCATATTGAAAATCGACAATGGCACGCATGGTTTTCAATAAAGTAAGCTGGCGTTGACGAATGGCATCAATAAACCACCGAGCAGAATCGAGCTTTTGCTTGACAAAGGCAACAGCCTCGCGCAGCTTCTTATCTTTCTTGTCGCTCTTTTCATACGCTTGAAACATCTCATGATAAGAGCGGCTGATTCGCAATTCAGGGGCATTGCGCGAGTTGAGTGACAATTCGAGTTTCCCGTTGTTATTCACCAAAATAAAGTCCGGAATAACATATTGGTTCTTTACCATGCCAGACGCCACCTCTCCTCCCGGCTTGGGGTTGAGGCGAACAATTAACTCAATGGCATCTTTGATATAATCTTCATCGTCCAAATCGAGTTTCTTCTGGATACGCGGGTAGTGCTTGCGGGTGAATTCCTCGTAACACTCATTTAATATTCGCTTGGCGACAATGACATCTACATCCTGCCCATCGTCCATTCGATCAAGTTGCAGCATGAGGCATTCTTGTAAGTTGCGGGCAGCAATTCCGGCCGGGTCAAATGACTGAATTTTCTGAAGTACGCTTTCTACTTCTTCAATGGTCGTTTCTACGCCTTGAGCAAACGCCAAATCGTTCACAATTGAATCCAGCTCTCTGCGGATATAGCCATCGCCCTCAATACTTCCTATCAGTTGCTTACCGATTGTGTACTGCTTTTCATCCAGCCCCAGAAAGCCTAATTGGGTCATCAGAGTTTCGTGCAGCGATGTAGAAGTAGCTACGGGCGATTCGCGTTCATCTTCGTCATCGCCATCGTTATAGGTTTTGTAACTGCCATAATCATCATCGCGCAGATAGTCGTTGATATCTATCTCATCATTTGGATTTACATCTTCGGTCAGCGCATCTCCATCCTGTACTTCATCCGTTGGCACTTCATCGGGCAAATTATCGTCAACCAGCCGATCATCATCCTCACCTTGCTCCAGAACGGGGTTTATTTCCAGTTCTTCCTCAATTCGGTTTTCTAGTTCTGCGGTAGGTACTTGCAAAAGCTTGATAAACTGAATCTGTTGGGGAGACAGTTTTTGCTGGAGAGATTGATTAAGTCCTAAACGCTGCATATCGGCTTGCAAGTTATTAATTCGACAGATGATGTGAAATAGTTATTTGGTTATTAGTTAACTGAGGTTGCCGATGGTTTCCCGGAAGGGAAATGTTCTGTTTTTATTACTTCATCTGTCTATTTCTCTTTGATTAAAAATTCAAAATGCCTTGTTTTGCGATCCGTCACACTTTCAAAGTGTTACCATTCAAAATTTGAAGCAAATGAAGAGAACTCGAATCAAAGAATTGCTGGCATTGCCCCCGGAGGGACAGCAGGTAAAAGTACAAGGCTGGGTGCGCACCTTTCGTAACAATCAGTTCATTGCCATCAACGATGGTTCGTGTATCCACAACGTGCAGGCGGTTGTAGCCCTTGATTCACAGGATGAAGCTACTTTAAAGCGCATTACAACCGGAGCTTGCGTTTCTGTAGTTGGTGCACTTATCCCTTCGTTGGGTAAAGGTCAATCGGCCGAAGTAAAAGTCGATCAACTGGAAATATTAGGTGACAGTGATGCGGAGAAATTTCCCCTTCAACCTAAAAAGCACTCGTTGGAATTCCTTCGTGAAATCGCGCATCTGCGGCCACGAACCAACACCATCAGCGCGGTGATGCGCATTCGTCATGCCATGGCTTTTGCCATCCATCAGTTTTTCAACGACCGTGGATTCAAATATGTACACACCCCGATCATTACCGGATCAGATGCCGAAGGTGCAGGCGATATGTTTCGCGTAACTACATTGGATATCAATCAACCGCCCCGCTCTGAAGACGGACATATCAATCATAAAGAAGACTTCTTTGGCAAAGAAACCAACCTGACCGTATCGGGCCAGTTGGAAGGAGAAACCTATGCGATGGCTTTGGGTGAGATTTATACATTCGGACCCACCTTCCGTGCAGAAAACTCAAACACCACACGCCACTTGGCCGAGTTTTGGATGATTGAGCCTGAAATGGCATTCTACGACATTGAAGATAACATGCAGTTGGCGACCGACATGCTTCAATATTTGGTGAAGTATGCGTTGACCAATTGTGCCGATGATTTGGATTTTCTGAACAAACGGGCGCAAGAAGAAGATGCCGCCAAGCCACAAGATCAGCGCAACGAACTCAGCTTGCTGGAACGATTGAAGTTTGTCGTTGAAAATGATTTTCAACGACTCACCTACACCGAAGCCATCGACATTCTTCGCAACTCTACTCCCAACAAGAAAAAGAAGTTTCAATATCTGATCGACCAATGGGGTGCCGATTTGCAATCGGAACACGAGCGCTATCTGGTAGAAAAACACTTTAAGAAACCGGTAATTCTCTACAACTATCCCAAGGAAATCAAATCGTTTTACATGCGTCAAAATGAGGACGGCAAAACGGTAGCTGCGATGGATGTGCTTTTTCCGGGCATTGGTGAAATCATTGGAGGATCGCAGCGCGAAGAGCGCTATGAAAAACTGGCGAAACGCGTGGAGGAATTGAAGCTCCCCGAAAAAGATTTGTGGTGGTATATGGAATTGCGCAAGTTTGGAACGGCACCACACAGCGGTTTCGGTCTCGGCTTCGAGCGATTGATGTTGTTCGTAACCGGCATGACCAACATTCGTGATGTGATTCCTTTTCCTCGTTTCCCAAAAAGCGCTGAATTCTAACAGCTATGGAAACTATTGAAATATCCGGTATTATTGGGATGATTGGTTTGGCTGCTTTGGCTTCCAATTTTATCGTAGGCATTTGCATTTGGGCAAATGTCTCCTATGAATTACCGAAAGGCATCACCTTTTTGCAATTGCATAAGTTTACCGGATATTCAGCAGCCGTTGCGATACTATTACACATTGTCTTAATTCCACTTGATCCGCTCTCGGGCTTTAGCTGGGGCGATTTGCTTTTACCCGCCTGGACACAACATCAACCGCTGGCTAATACATTTGGCTCCGTTGCATTTTATTTGTTGGGAATGGTGGTAATCAGTTCGTACTTCAAGCAGCAAATCCAATCATCGGTGTGGCGTAAGTTTCATTACCTATCCTATTTCGCGATTGTGCCGTTGGTGTTGCATAGCATCATCACCGATCCTAAATTACAAGATCGTCCCATCGACTGGTTAGATGCCGAAAAATTGTTTGTGCTGTTTTGCTGCCTCGTGATAGTAGGCTTGGCAGTCTATCGCTTCGCTGTTTTAAAGAGAGCCGGAAAGTAAAAACTACTTCCGCTTGATGGCTAAAAGTGGTATGGAGCCCAGATAAGCCAACGTGCGGGTTACGCTTTTCGCGAATAGCTTTTCTTCCAAACTAAGCTTGTGTGTAAATGTGGTTAACAGATCGGCATTGGTTAATTTGATGTAATTATCGATTGCCTTAGGAATATCGTCTTCCAAAATCAGTTTGAAATCTAATTTCTTATAGTTCACCTTTTTGATGATTTCCTCTACTTGTGCCTTGGCAGCCTCCACTTTTTTGTCGATGCTGGGCGTGACGTGAATCATGTGCACACTCGATCCATAGATCTGAGCGAACTCCACAATCATATCGAGTTCTTTTTGTGTGTCTTTCAAATCAGAAGCATACACAATGTGCTCCAGATTTTTATACTTGGCAAATTCCGGAATGGCCATTACCGGCACATTGCAATCATCAATGACTGAAACAGTGGTTCCACCTAAACGCACTTTCTTCAAAGCACTGGCCCCACGCGAGCCCATCACCACAATGTTGGTTCTGTTTTTATCGGTATAGCGTTTCACCATCTCGGCAACGGTATGCGCGCGAACCGCTTTGAATTCAATTTTGTAGTTGCCCTTAATTTCTTTCCTCAACTCTTCAATCAATGCATTTCCTTCTTCTTCCGCCACCTGCACCATCGTTTTTTCGATTTGCTTCATGCGAAGGTTTGTCTTCTGCACTCCATCAAAGCGAATGATGTTGAGAATGGTAAATTCAGCCTGAACGGGTGCCGCCATTTGGATGGCAAACTTGATAGCAATTTTTGACAATTCAGAAAAATCGGTGAGCAAAACGAGCTTAGGTGTTGCCATAGGTTGTAAGGAATAATTCAAAAATAAACCTTTAGTGGGCAGTAAAAAAGAGATTAAGGATGTAAATTTCCACTCTCTATCAACCGATTTAACCATGCAAAAATCATTGCTCTTCCTGGCCGGAATTTTAATTACTTCCAGCCTCTCCGCTCAGGTTAGTTCTGCGCGTATCAAAAAACATATTCAAGTTTTATCCAGCGATTCGCTGGAAGGCAGAGGCACCGGTACTGCCGGAGAAAAACTGGCGTTGCATTACATTCAATCGCAATGGAAAGAAACAGGCGTATTGCCCAAAGGAGACGGAAAAGGTTATAGCCAGAAATTTACATTCAAAGCCGGAGCGCATGGAACGGGAGCCGAAGGCACCGCTTACAACGTTGTTGGATTCATTGATAACAAAGCACCCTACACGGTGGTGATTGGGGCGCACTACGATCACCTTGGTTTAGGAAATCAAGGGAGCTCATTAGATGCGAATCCTCAAAATAAAATCCATAATGGAGCCGATGATAATGCTTCGGGCGTAGCCGGAGTTTTAGAATTGGCTCGGTATTTCCAAACCAACAAAATAAAAGAATCCACCAATTTTTTATTCATCTGCTTTAGTGGCGAAGAATTGGGTTTATATGGCTCAAAGTTTTTCACTGAACAACCCACTATTCCGTTAGACAAAATCACCTACATGATCAATATGGATATGGTTGGTCGTTTAGATCCAGCAACTAAGAGTCTGGCTGTGAGTGGCACGGGAACAAGCCCGGTGTGGGAGCCATTGCTCAAAAATCTTTCCAGCGATCAATTGAAAATCAAAACTGATTCTGCGGGAGTTGGGCCATCCGATCATACATCCTTTTATCTGAAGAATATCCCCGTGCTTCACTTCTTTACAGGTTCGCATAGCGATTACCATAAGCCGTCAGATGACGTTGAGAAAATCAATGTGGAAGGTGAAAAACAAATTTTGGATTTGATCATTCGATTAACTGAAAAATTAAATGGTCAGCCGAAGTTGGCTTTCCTCATTACAAAAAATAAATCCATGAGTTCAGCCCGATCTTTTAAAGTAACGATGGGCGTCATGCCCAGTTATACCTCCAATGAAGAAGGATTAAAAGTAGATGGCGTAAGCGAAGGTAAGCCCGCTCAAAAAGCCGGCATTCTTACCGGAGATGTGATTGTTCAGATTGGAGATTTCACCATCAAAGACATTCAGGCATATATGGATTCACTTACCAAATTTGAAAAAGGGCAAACCGTGCCGGTGAAAGTAAAACGTGGAGGTGAAACGGTGACGGTGCAGGTAACTTTCTAAAATTGTTATTCTTCACAACTAAACTTACTCCCTATGAAATGGACCGGAAAAAGAGAAAGTTCAAATGTAGATGATCAACGCGGCAGCAGTGGTGGCGGAGGTGGATTGCCGGGTGGACTGCTTGGCAAAGGTGGATTAGGCACGATTGTAGTTGTTTTGCTGATCAGTTGGCTAACAGGTACGAATCCACTTACACTGCTTCAGCAAACCAATATCGATGCGGGCCCCACACAATCTGTAACGTTGAATGCCAGCCCCGAAGAAGAAGAACTCAAAAAATTTGTGAGTGTTGTGCTGGCATCGACCGAAGATGTATGGCAAGCGCAACTTCCCGGATATCGGTTTCCTACATTGGAATTATTTCGAGGCCAGACACAATCCGGTTGCGGATCGGCTACTTCGGCTTCCGGCCCATTTTATTGCAGTGCCGATGAGCGGGTATACATCGACTTGAGTTTCTATGAAGAATTGAAAAATCAACTCAACGCTCCGGGCGATTTCGCTCAAGCGTATGTGATCGCGCATGAAGTGGGACACCATATTCAACACCTGCGAGGTATTACGGATAAGGTGCATGCCATGCGTGAGAAGTTAAGCGAGGAAGAATACAACAAGCTCTCTGTCAAGTTGGAACTTCAGGCTGATTTTCTGGCGGGCATGTGGGCACACTATGCGAAAGACGACCGTGGTTTTATTGAAGAAGGTGATATTGAAGAAGCCCTGAATGCAGCGGCAGCGATTGGAGACGATCGACTGCAAAAGCAATTTCAGGGACAAGTAGTACCTGATTCATTTACACATGGCACCTCAGAACAACGGGTGCGCTGGTTTTCGAAAGGTTTTAAGACCGGAGATATGGCGCAAGGCGATACTTTCTCGGCTACCGATTTGTAATCAGTCCGGGCTATTTTTGATTCTAATAATTTCTATTTTTGCCGCACGAAAAAAAACGATACCTATGGGACGCATATTTGAAAAACGAAAGCATAAAATGTTTGCCCGCTTTGACAAGATGGCAAAAGCTTTTACCCGCATTGGCAAAGATATTGCCATGGCTGTTAAAAACGGTGGCCCCAACCCCGATAACAACCCCAAGTTGCGGATGGCCATTCAAAATGCAAAAGGTGTAAACATGCCCAAGGATCGGGTAGATTCCGCCATTAAGCGCGCCTCCTCTAAAGAAGAAAAGGATTTTCAAGAAGTAATCTACGAAGGCTACGCACCACACGGTGTGCCGGTAATCGTAGAATGTGCTACCGATAATCCTACCCGCACCGTAGCGAATGTGCGCCTTCATTTTTCCAAGAATGATGGCAGCATGGGCAATTCGGGATCGGTATCATTTATGTTTGAACGCAAAGGCGTTTTCAAATTCGATCCTTCCAAACTAAATCTGGACGAGTTGGAATTGGATTTGATTGATGCCGGTGCCGAAGACATTCAGCGCGATGAAGAAGAAACCATCATCTACACCAAGTTTGCCGAGTTTGGCCACATGGTGAAGTTTTTGGAATCCAAAAAACTAGAAGCTAAAAGCTCTGAGCTGCAATATATTCCTACCACCACCAAAGAATTGGGCGAAGCCGAGCAAGATGAAGTGTTGAAATGCATTGAAGCGCTGGAAGCAGACGATGACGTGCAAAACGTGTATCACAACCTGGCGTAACAATCACTTCGGTCGTGCTATTTTCAACTGACTTCCTTCGCGGGTCAGATTATCGTCTACCATGCGGTTGTTATACTGCTGAATAAATGCTTTCAGCTTCGTTTCCATATTGCTTACCGTATCGGGCAGCGTAGAAAGCAAATTCTTTTTTAAAAATACATCCGACTTAAAGTCAAACAAAGCGGTGGACTTACTTCCATCAAACTGAAGTAAATAGTTGCCCTGAAAAAATTGATATTGGTTGTTCAGGTAGGTGAATGCGAAGGGCACTTCGTGTGGATTAAAAATGTTTCTACCAAATGACACATAAGGTTGATCGTAGCCGAGATAGGAAAGTACCGTAGGCATGATATCCACTTGTTGAATCAATTGATTTTGAAATGATCCTTTTGACTCGCTTGGTTCATAAAAAATAATCGGGATAGAAAAATAACCCCACGCGGTGTTGTATTCCGAATGTACAATTTCCGCGGAAGCGTGATCGGCCGTAAGAACAAACAACGTGTTCTTAAACCAAGGCATCTTGGAAGCCGTAGCAAAGAATTTCTTCAATGCCATGTCTGTGTACTCAATCGTGCGATGCACTAAGCGTGGTCCGCCTTTAAATGTATTTTCATATTCTTCGGGCAGTTGATAGGGATGATGCGATGAAAGCGTAAACAGGTTGGCATAAAACGGCTGCTGAAAGGTGTTCATCTTCTGCGCGAAGTATTGCATAAACTTCTCATCCCATATCCCCCAGATGCCATCAAAATCTTCGTTACGGTTGTATTCATCCTTTCCGTAGTAATCGTCAAAACCACTTTGCCGTGCAAACGCATCAAAACCCATCGAGCCATTGGGAGCGCCATGAAAAAAGGCACTGTAGTATCCTTTCTCGCGAAGCAAATTGGGCATGCTGTTGATCTTGTTACCTGAAAAATGAGAAAGCACGAACGGCACTTCTATGGAGGGAATGCTCGCAATCACCGAAGGCATGGCATCGATCGACTTGCGGCCGTTGGCCATGGAATATTGAAATGCATGACTCACGCTGATCAGCGAATCTAAAAAAGGGGTGTAGCCCGGATGATTTGTTTTATCCAGATGGTAGGCTCCGACAAACTCCTTCGAAAAACTTTCCAGAATAATGACGACCACATTTTTTTTGGTGAAGGAACGTGTCGTATCCGGTAAACGGAGTGGAGTAAAAACTTTATTCAACTCTTCCTCATTGGTAAAATAATTAACCTTCTGAATCACGTTGGCTTTGGCTGTTCGCATCAGGGCAAATGGGGTATTCAAAACCAGGTTGACATCTTTGGGTTCTGTGGCATACGCGGCTGCATTGCTGAGGGTAATGGGTCGTGTGCTTTCGCGAAAGCCGCCTCGGGCGCCACCGATGAAAAGTCCGATGGAAAGCAAAAAGCCTACAATGCCAAAACCATAAAATGCAATTGGCTTTTTCAGTTGTGGGCCTTCATAGCTGATCAGTTTTCGAGCACCAACAACAAGAAGCGCTACCAAAGCAACAAAAAACAAGAACACATACCAGTAGTCAATGATAAATTGGAAGAACAAAGAACCGAGATTGGTTTCGTTTTCAAACTGATCGAGCACACTCAAGGTGGTTCTTCGTAACGTAAATCGATAATAAATAATATCGGCTGAGTTAACCGCCATCGCAATAGAATTAAAAACAACGAAGGCCCAAAACACCATTTTCCGGTAGAAGGACTTAAAGCGAAGTGCAAGGGGGACAATCAACAAAAGAATAAACAATGAATTAGAATACAGTGTGGCAGCTAAATCGAACCTCAGGCCGCCCCCCATGACCAACAGCATTCTGCTCCAGGTCATGTCAGGAAAAAAATCAGTGTTGAACAAGAAAAAGGCGATCCGGCTAACGGAGTATAAAAGCATGACCAAAGTCAGGCTCAAAATCAGGGTGATGTATATATTTCCCTTTATTCTCAGATCGTTCTTATTTTCAGTAAAAAATCCCATAATGAACCTCAAAATAAGCTATTCAAAATGTAAAGACCATGTGTATTTGATTAATTGTCTTAGTTTTGTTAGTTGTGAAAACCATCTGACTTCCTTTGACATGGTTGTTGGCTGATTGGATCTACTAAACAAAAACCCCACAATGCGAGTCGTATTCGCTGTTGCCATTTTTTTACTTCCTGCTGGCCTCGTTTGGAGCCAGACTGTAGAGTCGTTTGGCTTAATTGTCGGGCTAAATTCACCAATTACCATCGATGAAGGCTTGCAGAAAGATCCTCGTTACTTTGGTCAGTTTACCCTGCGCGCCTCTCCGATCGGATTTTCGTATGGAATAGATAAACTCGGCTATGGCTATCTGATCACGCCCTCGTTTCTTCAAATTGGCCAGAAGTACAATATCAAAAATACGATTGGTGGAGAAATTGGCACACGCGACATTCAAATGGATTATATCAGTGTGCCCATTGCCCTCAAATTGCATATCAATGATCTCGCTTTTTTCCGCTTGAGTGCCGTGGCTGCGCTAAACTTCAATTACCTCATTAGTGGAAAAGAAATTGTTTCATTCAGCAGCGCAAAAGTGCGTTTCCCTTCCGGAGTTTCAGTACCTACTACACCCGGCTACATTGTTGCTTACGATGGTGTTTTTGTACCGAATGTAGATAACGAAGTGTATGTGTCGACTGATAAGTTTAATGCCTTTCAACTTTTTGCCGGCTTGGGTCTTCATTCCGATTTTGATCTGAACGACAATTGGAGTTTAAACTTTGACGGCCGTGTAAACTTTGGAATTTTCGACCCAAGGCAAACCAGTTATTTGGATCAACTTAAAAAACCGAGTGGCGCACCCGATATTAATAATCAGCCGGGTGCCCCCGATTTATATGGGCAAAGAAGAGAAGTTTACCTATCGGTGAATTTTGGTCTTAGCTATATTATACAAAGCCAATCGAAACAAAAGGTGAAGAAAACCACCATCAAAGATCGAAGCGGCAATAAAGGTGGACCGAAGCCACGCAACAAAAAACCCCGATAAAATCGGGGTCTTTGCTTATTATTTTCTAAAAGAACATTAACTGATCAAAAAGGAAGCGCGTTTCATTGCCTCCGCATGACTTTGGCCATTTTTAATGTTGCTTTGAATCGTTTCAACAAGTTCTTTCACTCGCTCTTTTTTATAACCAAACTTGATGGCAAAAATGTGTGATAACTTCATTTCCTCCTGATGAATCGATTGGTCGATACTCATCATGTGTACCAAGTCATACAACTGATCAAATTTTTCTTTTGGGTCAGCCGGCACTTCAAAAACCACTTGCGTGGGATTGCTGCGTATTTCCTTCAATTGTGCCTCTGAAATATTATTTCGCTTGGCAATCGATTTGAGTAGATCATATTCGGCTGAATCAAAATTTCCATCTACAGCTGCCATCTCAATCAGGTTTTTCATGTGGCTGCGTGCCGTAGATTTGCCTTGTTTGAATACGCCTAAAATATCAGTGAATTTCATGGTTGGGGAGTTTGGGTGTTACGATTTCAAGCTACCTTGAAAAAGTCAAAAAGTCAACGCAAACAACTATTTAATTATCAGGATTTATCGAATAGTGAGAGCTGTAAATTGATGCAGCAATTGCAGTTGATTTTGCGCCCTGATTAAGTTATGATTTTCGTAGCGGGCTCCGTAATAGTGGTCGTCATTGAAATAATCGGTTAAGAACCGCAACGCTTGCATGTAAATCAGAAACTGGCCCGCAAAGAAAAATGCATTGCCTTCTTCTGCGGAAAGTTCGTCTTTCATCGCATCCGAATACCCTTGCACAATGGAAAGAAAATAATCTGGACGCACTTCAATTTTGGTTAGGTCAGATTCCTCCTCGTTGGCCGGAGATAAATACGTGCGCATCATGTCGCCTACATCGCTAAAAAAATAACCGGGCATTACCGTGTCCAAATCAATCACACAAACTCCCTTGTCGTTGGCATCAAAAAGTACATTGCTGATTTTCGTATCATGATGTGTGACGCGCAGTTTAAATGCCGGATTGTGAATGATGCCGGTGTATTGATCGACCAGAAAATGATAGCGTTCGATTTCTTTTATTTCTTCGCTACAGGCTTGTATGCGTTGTGTATTACCTGTTTGTAGTGAATCACGAAACTGTTGGTACCTGAATTTCAGGTTATGAAAATCGGGAATGGTTGTTTGAAGTTGCGATGCGTTGAATTTTGAAAACGCATTTGTGAATTGACCAAATTGAAAGGCAGCTTCATAGGCTTGCGCGGATGTTTCTACCACGTGAATGGTTTTTGAGTTTTTTACAAATGGTGTTAATCGAAAGTAGCCGTCTGCCTCATGAACTAACTCCGCTCCCGTGATTGTCCTTATCGGAGCGATTAATGGATAACTTGAATTTATAGACTGTAAGTGATCGGCTAATAATTGGATGTTGCTGGCAATTTTTTGAGGATCGCTAAATACGTTGTGATTGATGCGCTGCAGTATGAAACTCTCTCCATTGGCTTCGACTTTCCAGGTTTGGTTGATGAGTCCACCGGATATCAATTCCAAAGTGGCACTTTCAAACTGTGGGCCGTAGTGAAGGAGAATGTTCTTCATACAAATAAAGATAGCCTTGCGAGTATTTTATTGCACGCAAAGTCGCTAAGATACTAAGCCTATCGATTAGTCAATCTCCAAAGCTCCTTCGCTGACTTTGCGTGCAGTCCTACAACACCACGTTCACAATTCTTCCCGGCACCACAATCATCTTCTTCGGTGGTTTGCCTTCCGTCCATTTTTGTACGATGTCAGAAGCCAACACGATTTTCTCGATGTCTTCTTTCGGCATATCTAAGGCAAACTCCATTTGTGCGCGTACTTTTCCATTGATAGAAATAGGATAACTGAAAGTGCTCTCTACCAAATACTGCTCATCGTATTTTGGGAACGAAGCGGTAAGAATACTTTCGGTATGTCCTAGTTTTTCCCATAGCTCTTCGGCAATGTGCGGAGCAAAAGGTGAAATGGCAATGATCAACGGCTCCACGATCGAGCGTTTGTTGCACTTGAGTGAACTCAATTCGTTTACACAAATCATAAACTCACTCACCGAAGTGTTGAACGAGAAATTCTCGATGTCTTGCTCTACCTTCTTGATAGTTTTGTGCAACACTTTCAATTCTTCACGCGAAGGCGCTGCATCACTCACTTTAAAGTTTCCGGCCTGATCGTGAACCAAATTCCACACTCTGCGCAAGAATTTGTAAACGCCATCAATCCCCTGCGTACTCCACGGCTTGGATGCTTCCAACGGACCGAGGAACATCTCGTACATCCGAAGTGTATCCGCTCCATAGTTGTCGATGATCTGATCCGGATTGACCACGTTGTAATAAGACTTGCTCATTTTTTCGATAGCAGAGCCGCAAATGTATTTACCTTCTTTATCTCGAATAAAAGTAGCATCGCCGAATTCAGCTGGCTTCCATTTTTTTAAAGCAGCTTCATCTAACTCAAGCCCATTTACACAACTTATGTCCACATGCATCTGAATAACTGAAAGTTTTTCTGAGAATGTCCATGTATTCTTTCCATCATTCAATACTCTTAACTGATTATCGAAGGATTCATTTAACTTATCAATTTCAGAATCCTCTACCTCATCCATTATTTTTTTAGCGGTCGCATATCCAACAAATACATTTGGCAATTCTGGATTAGCATCTGAAGTTTTATCTCCCATAGCCAATTTCTTCAACCGATAAACAAACCTCGAATCACCCGTAATCTTTCCCTGGTTGATCAACTTCTTGAACGGTTCGTCAAAATTGAGGTAGCCTAAATCATGCAGGACTTTCGTCCACAAGCGTGAGTAAAGCAAGTGGGCTACGGCATGTTCGGCTCCACCTACATACACATCTACTTGTCCCCAATAGTCAAGGGCTTTTTTATCTGCGAAAGCATTTGGATTTTTTGGATCCATGTAGCGCAAGAAATACCAGGCAGCACCCGCGTGCGTAGGCATGGTGTTACTGTCGCGCTTGGCGTTTGGGGCAAAGTTGATCCAGTCAGTCAGGTTGGCCAACGGACCTTCGCCATTGCCGGAAGGCTTAAAGTTATTGGAAGGCGGCAACTCTAGCGGCAACTCGCTTTCTTTCATAGCATATGGCATGTCGTCTTTGAACACCACCGGGAACGGTTCGCCCCAATAGCGCTGACGGCTCCAACCGGCATCGCGCATCTTGTAATTCACCTGGCGCTTGCCAATTCCTTTTTCTTCCAACTTCTGAATGACGATGTCTACGGCATCGCGCATCATAACACCATTGAGAAAATCAGAATTTTCCAAGATTGCATCTTTGGTAGCGTTGGCTTCTTCGCCATTGTAGTGCGCACCAATGATGTTTGTGATCGGCAACTTAAAGTGTTTCGCAAATTTGTGATCGCGTTCATCGCCACACGGCACCGCCATGATGGCTCCGGTGCCATATCCGGCCAACACATACTCACTGATCCAGATCGGAATTTGTTTTCCGCTCAATGGATTGACAGCATATGCACCGGTGAAGGCTCCAGTAATTTTCTTTACTTCGGCCATGCGGTCCACTTCCGAGCGGCTCTCTACATACTTCAAATATTTTTCAATGTCTTCACGTTGTGCCTCGGTAGTAATCTGCTTCACCAAATCATGTTCGGGCGCAATCACCATAAAGTCCACACCGAAAATAGTATCAGGGCGGGTGGTGAAGACGAGGACTGCGTGTTGTGAATTATGAATCGAGAATTTGATCTCCGCTCCTACGCTCTTGCCAATCCAGTTGCGCTGAATATCTTTCATCGACTCGCTGAAGTCGATCTCTTCTAAACCTTTCAAAAGGCGATCCGCATATTCGGTGATGCGCAAACTCCATTGGCGCATCTGCTTTTTCACAACGGGAAAGCCACCACGATAGCTGACACCATTGATTACTTCATCATTCGCCAAAACCGTTCCCAACGCTTCGCACCAGTTCACATCGGTGTAAGCGAGGTAGGCCAGGCGATATTGCATTAAAATCTCCTGCTGTATTTTTTCATCAAAACTTTTCCACTGCGCGGCAGTAAAGTTTTGTCCCTGATATCCTTCGGGATTGAATTTTGCGTTAGGAACAGGATGGTGTTGATTTCCTTCTGTCTCAAATATTTTAATCAACTCCGCAATGCGTTCTGCCTTTTGCTTTTTGCGATTGAACCAGCTGTCGAAGATTTGCAAGAAGATCCACTGCGTCCAGCGATAATAGGTAGGATCGCAGGTTTGCACTTCGCGACTCCAATCGTAGCTAAAGCCGATGTTGCCCAACTGACGCTTGAAGTTGTTGATGTTATCGGCTGTGGAGACTGCAGGATGAATGCCATGCTCCAACGCATATTGCTCAGCCGGCAAACCAAATGCATCAAAACCCATGGGGTGCAACACATTAAAGCCTTTAATGCGCTTGAAGCGCGCCACAATATCGGAAGCGATGTAGCCGAGTGGATGGCCTACGTGCAACCCCGCACCTGATGGGTAAGGGAACATATCGAGCACATAATATTTTGGCTTGGTAGTATCATTGGTGACGGTGTAAACAGAGCGCTTTTGCCACTCCTCGCGCCATTTTTGCTCGATCTTCTTAATCTCTTCTTTGCTGTAGTCGGCCATAATGCTGGATTCTTCGAATTTGGTAATACTTGAATCAGCAAAAATAAGGTAAAGTTGGGGATTTTCGTTCAGGGAATTTTGGGTCAAAATCACGCACAAATAAATGGCACAAATCCATGGTCTGTGTCCTCACAGACCATTTTTCTCACTATCAAAGAATGTTGCATGCTAATGAAGTGATCGGTCTGTGACGACAAGGAGAAAGGGTTAAGTTGAAGTATTTCGGACTGTGAGTGAGGACACAGACCGAGGGTGGGGTAAAGCGAGGAATTTCATTCAGGGAATTTTGGATAGACAAAAGCACTTTCCATCAGCAGAAGCTACGTGCTGGCTGGGCCAGGGATGGAAGCGAAAAGCCCCCCGATACGCGAAAGAATGTTGGCGGGGGACTTGTAGCGAACAGCCCGGTGGCCTTGCGCCTCGCTTGGCCAGGCCCCAAAAAACTCAGTATCGGTTTTTGACAACTCATCCCGCTTCTTCTACAGGCGGGTAATTGTGATTCGAATTGCTTGCCGGTTGCGTGCACTTTTACCGTGTAATCGAGCAAAAAAATTATGAAGATACTGGCAGCATTGATTTTGGTAAGCTCGTGTGCGTGGGCTCAAACAAAAGTTTCAGGGGTTGTAAAGGACGCACAGGGCGAAGCGGTGATTGGCGCGAATGTGATGATCAAAGATTCGTATGACGGCACCAGCTCGGACGCGGAAGGAAAATTTTCTTTTAAGACGGACGAAAAAGGTGCGCACATTTTGGTGGCCACTTTCGTGGGATACAAGGCGTACTCAAATGCGATTGCGCTCGATGGCAAAGAAGTGGTGGTCAATATTGTGCTGGAAGAAGAAGCGAATGTGTTGGATGGCGTTACGATTTCAGCCGGATCTTTTACGGCAGGCGAAGAAAAAAGGAGAACGGTATTGAAGCCGCTGGACATTGCGATGACGGCCGGAGCAACGGCTGACATTGCTGGTGCGCTGAACACATTGCCGGGCACACAAAAAGTAGGCGAAAGCGGAAGGTTGTTTGTACGCGGTGGTGATGGCAACGAAACGCGCACGTTCATCGATGGCATGGTGGTGCTGGATGCATACGGTGCCGCTGCTCCCAATACACCTTCACGCGGACGATTTATGCCGTTCATGTTTAAAGGCACGAGCTTCAGCACAGGAGGCTACTCCGCTGAATACGGTCAGGCGATTTCTTCGGCACTGGTGCTGAACTCGAAAGACAAAGCGGAGTCGAATCAAACGGACATTGGAATTTTATCGTTAGGTGCCGATGTGGCGCATACACAAGTTTGGAAACGCTCTTCGCTGTCGGGAAAAATTCAGTACACCGACATTCGTCCGTATTTTGGGTTGATCGATCAGCGTATCGATTGGATCACACCTCCGCAAGCACTGGAAGGAAGCGCGGCCTATCGCACGCAAGTCGGCAAAGAAGGGATGCTGAAATTGTATGGCAACTTCAATCGTTCTTCGATGCAATTGTACAACCGCGACATTTTAGATCCTTCCAAAAAGCAATCGTATGATTTGACCAACACCTATCATTACGGCAATGCTTCCTATTTGCAACCGCTGAATGAAAACTGGAATATTCGTGGGGGATTTTCGTACACGTATAATGAGAACGCTATTTTATTGGATGGCAAACCGATTGGTGAACGTGAGAGCGGCTCGCACACAAAGGTGGTGACGGAGTATGCTGCCAACGACAATTTGGAATGGCGCATGGGTGGCGAAGTGATTCAACGTAATTATGAAGCATATCAACTAAATACCACCACGCAGCAAAGTCAGAAGTTATCTTTTCAGGAAGTGATCACTTCGGGTTTTACCGAAGCACAAGTGTTGCTGCACACCAAATTTATTACCAAGGCAGGAGGTCGCTTTGAACACAACTCGCTCACGAATGCGGTGAGTGTTGATCCACGCTTGTCGGTTGCGTATAAGCCCGGCAAAAAAGGACAGTTTGCATTTGCTTATGGAATGTTTCAGCAGTCGCCTAAAAATCAATATGTGCGATTGAACAATGCGTTGCAATCGGAGAAGGCGGAGCATTTCATTTTGAACTACCAGGTGATTACGGATCGCAAGACGTTTCGGGTGGAAGCGTACTACAAGCAATACAATAACCTTGTCAAGTTCGTTAATGGAAACGCGAATAACTTGAACAATGCGGGCAATGGCTATGCGCGTGGTGTGGAACTTTTCTGGAGAGATAGTGAGACCATTAAGAATGTTGACTACTGGTTGTCGTACTCATATCTGGACACCGAGCGCGATTATATCAACTATCCGGCAGCAGCAGTGCCTACATTTGCTTCGAAGCATAATTTCTCTGCCGTGTATAAGCACTTCATTTCAGCGCTGAAAACACAAGTAGGTGCCACGTATAGTTATAGCAGCGGCAGACCATACACCAATCCGAATAACACACAGTTCAATTCAGACCGCACTCCAGATTATCACGACTTGAGTGTGAATCTGGCTTATCTACCAAAGCCGAACTTGATCATTTATTTCTCATGCACGAATCTTCTAAACAATGATAACATTTTTGGATACCAGTACAGCGACATGCCAGCCAATGACGGATTGTATAAGAGCCGAGCGATTCAACAGCCTGCTAACCAGTTTGTGTTTCTAGGAGTGTTTATCACTTTTTCAAAAAATAAATCAGTGAATCAATTACCGAATCTTTAATTATTCTACACTTAAATTTTTAATCTTATGAAAACAATTATCCTTTCTATTTTTCTTTTATTCCAGCTTACATTGTTCGCCAACGATGCGAAGTACAAAGAGCAAATGGCGAAACAAATTCAAATTGTGTACCAAGCAGAAACTATTGAAGAACTGCAGCCGGCAGTGAATGCTTTGGATCGCATTGCCAGTGCCGAAAAAACAAAATGGGAGCCTTACTACTACAGTGCGTTTGGATCGTTGATGATGGCAACGCGCTCCACAGAAGCAGCGAAGAAAGATGGCTACTTGGATGCTGCATTGGCAGCCATTGAAAATGGTAAAAAGATAAATGCAAACGAATCGGAATTGATTGCACTCGAGGGCTTTGTGCACATGATTCGCGTAACGGTGGATCCGGCTACCCGTGGTCAGCAATATTCTTCGCTGGCATTTCAGACATACAACAAAGCGTTGAACTTAAATCCGGAAAATCCTCGTGCACTTGGCTTGCTTGCGCAAATGCAATTCGGTACGGCTCAATTCTTTGGAGCCTCAACAGAAGAGCCATGTGCTACCGCTAAAAGGGCTTTGGAAAAATTTGACACTTTTAAATCTGAAAATCCGCTTGCTCCGGTGTGGGGTAAAGGTATGACACAAGGATTACTAAAAAATTGTAAGTAAATAGCAGGCGTTCGTAGATTTGACGTATGAAGTAATTCAAACATGAGGCCCAGCATCATCAAATTTTTGAAGGAAAATAGCATCACCATCTTTTGGCTGTTGGTTGCAGGCTTTGTGATGAGCTGGTTTATTTGGCGCGGCTGCTGCACCCGATTTTCTGCTTACGTATGGATTGGAGCATTTACTTCATCCATGTGGATTGCATTATGGATGGGGAACGCGTATCTCAGTCAGTATCTGGATTATTTTTTCTCGTGGCATCAGGAGCCCTTAAAAAGGTTGATAGCCGGATTGATTGGAATGGTAGTGTATACGGTAGGTGCTGTGAATGGATTGATATTTCTCTACAATGAGGTATTTAGTTTTGATGTAGGCGAGCGTCTGTATGGAACTTATTACTCCACTATAGGAATCACACTCATCATCACCATGTTTATGACCAGTCGTTCGTTCCTGCTAAATTGGAGAGAATCGGCTGTGGATGCCGAACGTGCCAAAAAAGAAAGTGTGGCTGCGCAATATGAGAGTTTAAAAAATCAGGTGAACCCACATTTTCTTTTTAATAGTTTAAATGCGCTCACCAACTTGGTGTACGAAGATCAGGATAAGGCAGCGAAATTTATCAAACAACTTTCGGAGGTTTATCGCTATGTGCTGGACACACGTGATAAGGAATTAGTACCATTGGCAGAAGAAGTAAAGTTTTTAGATTCCTATTTGTACTTACAGCAAATTCGCTTTGGTGAAAAATTGAATTTGAAAGTCAGTCTTGAAAATGCAACGGGACATGTGGCTCCACTGGCATTGCAGATGTTGATTGAAAACGCGATCAAACACAATGTGATTGCCGAAGAGCAACCACTTTACATCGAAGTTCGAATGGAAGCTGGATATATTGTCGTGGAAAACAATCTGCAAAAAAAGAACATACCGGGCGAAGGTTCCAGCGGCATTGGGTTAGAAAATATTCAAAAGCGCTACGAGTTTTTGAGTAATCAAAAAGTGGTAGTAGAAAATACAGAAAATATGTTTCGCGTAAAATTGCCGATGATTGTTTAAGTTGAAAGATGCCAAATGAAAATACTTCTCATTGAAGACGAACCTCAGGCAGCACAACGGCTGGAAAAGTTAACCAAGTCGATCGTGCCAGAGGCTACCATATTAGCTTCGATTGACTCGGTAAGAAAAGCCGTGAGTTGGCTCACTTCCAACACTGCACCTGATCTGATTTTAATGGATATTCAGTTGGCTGATGGTATTAGTTTTTCCATCTTCGATCAATGCGAAGTCAAATCTCCTGTGATCTTCACCACCGCTTATGATGAATACGCCCTCAAGGCTTTTAAAGTGAATAGCATTGACTATATCCTCAAACCAGTAGATGAAGCTGACTTGCGTGCAGCTCTGAAAAAATACCAAATGTTTACCGCCCCCGCACAAAGCAAATTATTGGAGAGTATCGGCCAGGCCATGACTATGCTGACTAAAAAATACAAGGAACGATTCATCGTGAAGGTTGGCGAGCACTTGAAATCTATCGAAACCAAAGAAATCCTTTTCTTCTTCAGTTTAGAAAAAACAACCTTTGCTCAAACAGCGGACGGGCGAAAACATATTCTTGATTTCACTCTTGATCAATTGGAAACAATGGTAAATCCAGCGGATTATTTTCGAATCAATCGAAAGTATATGATCAACTCCAAATCCATTCTGGACATGATCAGCTACACCAACAGCCGCTTAAAGCTACGCCTGCAGGGTTCTGATGATTCGGATATCATTGTAGCTCGCGAACGCGTGCAGGAATTTAAAGAATGGTTGGATCGTTGATCCGGTTAATCCATGCGTTCATCACGATTATCCAGTCATTGATAAAAAAAGAAAGAAGCCTTATAACATTTACTTAAAAGTTGCGTCTAGGGTGTAATTATCTACTACCCTATGCAACTGATTAGGCAAATACAGCCTGTGAGAAAGTTATTGGCCTCCCTCCTTCTGTTAGTGGTTGCACATTGTGTGCAATCGCAAACCATTTCATGTAAAATTATTGATAGTGTCAAAGTTGAGCCGATTGCTTTCGCCAACCTAGTATTGGATGATGGCATTCGAGGGACTACTACTGATATAGAAGGTAATTTTACACTTACTCTGCCGGCTGGTTATTCGGGCAAGATCACAATCTCCCATGTGAGTTACCAAAGAATCAAGTTACCCGTTTCGTATTTCGCGAAAAACAGAATTATCCGATTGGCACCAAGTGTTACGGTTTTAAATGAAGTGGTTTTCAAGGCTGAAGAAAACCCGGCATTCCGTATCATCCGTAATGCCGTTAAAAATAAAAAACAGCACAACCCCGATAATTTAGATTCATACCAATATAATTCCTATAACAAATTTATCATCAAGGGTAGTGAACCCTCCGCAGCTTATAAAAATAAAGTTTCCGAACTGCGACAGAAGGCAGATTCTGCGAAACTTTCTAAAAAAGATAAAGAGCTTCTTAGTTTCGATAGCATCAGTAATAAAATGCACTTCTTCATGAGTGAATCGGTCACCGAAAAGCAAGTAATGAACCCCGGTCGCTCCAAAGAAACGCTGATTGGTTTTCGTGCCTCCGGATTTAAAAGCCCACTGTTTGCCAACGTAGCAACCGACTACCAACCATTCTCATTTTACAGCGATAATATCTCACTGCTTGGAAAAGATTTCTTGAATCCGATCAGCAAAAATTCCGAGGACCGTTATGACTTTTATCTCACCGATACTACATTCTTTGATCGGGATACGGTGTATGTGATTCAGTTCGAACCACGGAAAGGAAAATTGATCACCGGTTTGAAAGGGATGGTTTCCATCAGCACCGATGGATATGCTATCAAAAACATCATCGCAGGCACTGCCGACACCTTAGCCCTCACTAAAATTCGTATACAACAGAACTATGAAAAAGTAAACGGCAAGTGGTTTCCGGTGCAACTCAATACCGACATCGACTTCGAAGAATTTAAAATATTTGATAGCCACCTGATGGTGCAACACCGTAGCTTCATCCGCGATATTCAAATCAATCCGGTTTTGAAAAAATCTTCTTTTGGTGATATTAAAGTGGATCTTACTTTACCTAAGCCGGAATTGAACAATGAGATGCTTGCCAAATTCCGCACGAGTCCGCTCGACTCCAAAGAAGGTCAAACTTATGTAACCATTGACTCGGTGATGAAAAAATTCAGTTGGTTGGATAAAGGATTGGAAGCCTTCGCTACACAAGCATGGCCGCTCGGTCCTTTTGAAATTGACCTCACTAAAATTGCGCACATCAATAGTTTCGAAGGCTTTCGTTTAGGTGCCGGACTGTACACGAGCAATCGTTTTTCAAAATGGCTTCGTGTAGGTGGCTATGCGGCCTATGGATTTAAAGACGAGCGCTGGAAATATGGTGGCGAGGTTCGTTTGAATATAAATCCGAATCGAGATTTGCATTTAACCTTATCGTATGCCAACGACATCTACGAAACCGGCTATGGTCATGAAGGACAAAATAAAAATTTGATTGCCACCAACGAAAGTATCCGCAAACTGTTAAGTTCGCAATACGATCGGACTGAAACGTATAAAGGAGAACTAGGCTATCGCCTGATGCCGCGACTTCACGCGACTGCGTTCGTATCCAAGAATCAAATTACTCCTGCATACAATTACCAATTACTTATCAACAACGAACCGCTTTCTTCCTTCAACATTTCAGAAACAGGAGTTTCGTTGCGATATTCCACCAGTGAAAATTATATGCAACTGGCTGGTAAGAAAATTTTTCTGGGACGAGAATGGCCGTTGATTTCTTTTACTTACAAAAAAGCGTTAGATCTTTTTGATGCACAAAAGTTCAATTATAGCAAATATGATTTCTCAGCTCGTTTTCAATTCAAACATCGTCCCAAAGGCAAAACGAGATTGGCGATTCATGCCGGCTGGGTTGATGGCTTAGCTCCATATGGCAGATTATATAACGGACGCGGAGCCCGCCAAGTGGAAGGTATATTCGTAGATGAGTTTTTCCAAACCATGAAACTCTATGAGTTTACTGCCTCACGTTATGCCAGCATTTTTTTGAATCATAATTTTGGAAATGTTTTTTTTGACACGCGTTACAGTAAACCTGAGTTAGTGATTTACCAACATGCAGGTATTGGCGATTTAGAAAACAGAAACAGTCATATCAGTAGCACGCTAGAATTTAAACCATTCGATAAAGGCTTTATCGAATCCGGGCTGGGTTTTAATAATCTGCTCCGGTGGAAGTATTCAAATGTAGCCTATTATGGGTTAGGAGGAGCGGTATTCTATCGCTATGGCGATTATCAATTAGCAAAAACAGCTGACAATTTATTCTTCCGTATTACTTTTAACATTGCTTTCTAATTTAGGCCAATGATTGAAAACTTTCATAACTTAACTTCTCAAGTATAAAATAAACCCATCACACAAATTCATACTCATGCAACTCGTAATTCAAAACCTCAATAAGACCTACGCCAATGGCGTGCAGGCATTGAAAGATGTAACCTTAACGATCAACCAAGGCATGTTCGGCTTGCTTGGTCCAAATGGAGCCGGTAAATCTTCGCTGATGCGCACCATCTCTACTTTGCAAGAGGCTGATAGTGGTTCGATCATGCTAGGGGATATAAATGTATTAACCCAAAAAGAAGAAGTACGAAAAATACTAGGCTACCTGCCACAAGAATTCGGAGTGTATCCTAAAATTGATGCAGTCACCTTACTCGATCACTTGGCTGTATTAAAAGGAATCAGCAACAAAGGAGAGCGCAAAGCATTGGTAGAAGCCCTTTTGAACAAAACAAATTTGTGGCAAGCACGCAATAAAAATTTAGGAGGTTACTCCGGTGGTATGAAGCAACGTTTCGGTATTGCGCAAGCATTGATTGCCAACCCCAAACTGATTATTGTAGATGAACCCACTGCCGGATTGGATCCTGCCGAACGCAATCGCTTTTTAAACTTGCTTTCCGAAATCGGAGAAAATACAATTGTGATTCTATCTACTCACATCGTGGAAGATGTAAAGGAACTTTGCACCGATATGGCCATTATCAACAAAGGTCAGGTGTTGTACAAAGGCAGCCCGCTGGATGCCATTGCAGGTGTAGAAGGAAGAGTTTGGAAAAAGAGAATTTCAAAATCTGAACTGGAAGGGTATCGTGCCAGCTACAATATTATTTCTGAACGCATGATTGGAGGTAGCCCGATCATTTCTGTGCTGAGTGAGCAGCAATCGGAGGATGGATTCGATCGCGTACCGGCAGATCTGGAAGATGTCTACTTCTCACATATTTTTGGCGGGCTCCAAAAAGAAACGGTTGCTTAATAGGTGAACTGATACAATCATTAAGAATAAAACTATGTTTAAAAGTATTTTTCTATTCGAATTAAAATATCGGAAAGCGCGAGCAGCGAATTATATTTACTTCGGGCTCATGTTTACAATTTGCCTTTTGGCTGTAACTACCGATGTCGTTCAGATTGGAGGAGCCGTAGGTCAGGTGAAAGAAAACGCACCAATCGTTATCGGACGAATGATCGCCATCATGGGCTTTTTCATGACACTGATTTCGTCAGCTATTATGGGTGTAGCGGTGTTGCGCGACTTCGAGCACAATACAGAAGCTATTCTTTTCAGCACACCCATTAAGAAGTTTCACTATCTGATGGGGCGATTCTGGGGATCGTTTGTGGTGTTGTTGCTCGTAGCAGCTAGTTTGCCTCTCGCATTTATGATTGGCGACCTGTGGCCAACCCGTGAAGCAGAACGCTTGTTACCATTTAACCTTGCCACATATTGGAATCCGTTTTTCATTTTCGTTGTGCCGAATATGTTTTTTACTGGTGCGATTTTCTTTGCCAGTGGTGCGCTCTCGCGAAAATCGATTGTTATCTACACGCAAGGTATTTTGCTATTGGTTCTTTACATTGGTACGAGCTCGCTGTTGCGAGATTTAGAACAAAAAGAAATTGCTGCATTGTTAGATCCGTTTGGCGTTCGTGCTTTTAGTTTTTACGTTCAGTATTGGACTCCAGGTGAACAAAATACGTTGCAAATTCCTTTCGATGGATACATTCTATATAATCGTCTCCTTTGGGTAGGCTTGGGAATAGTGATTTTATTAATCAATCATTTTGCGTTTAGTTTTAATGTCGTTCGTGGATCGTTTTTCAGAACTAAAGCCATAAAAGATAAAGCAGTCCAAATTAAGCCAGAGGAAATAAAAATTCCGGT
>JBGAUU010000035.1:0-38863 GCA_044228465.1 Cyclobacteriaceae bacterium | reverse complement strand
AATTTTGTTTCGGTTACCCAACTCTCTTTGTTCATTTGGCGGGCAATGTTTACAATAGAAAAATTGAGTGTTTCAATTTCCGTTCTTCGATTCATCTTCAAGTCTTGCAAGGTTGAAATCAACTGACCGTCTGAGTTCTTACTGATCATCAATAAGCTATTCAGCACATCGGAAACATCCAACACAACTCCAACCTCATTTGCGATAGAAACGCATTCTTTGATAATGCGCGCAGCTATTTCTTTGGCTTTATCATTTCGGTGAAATAATCCATTATCAATTTCCAAAAGAGGGCAAACCGAATTGAACACACTATTGGCGATTGCTTTTTTCCAAATGATTGATTGAATATTTTGAGACGCGGAGAATTTGAAATAATCATTCTCAAGTTGCTTTACAATTTCTTGTAAATAAAAATCATCCCCTTTTATTACACCTATCTGCGAAACAGCAACCGGCTTATAGCGAACAACATTTGCTGAAATTGATTGACTGGTCGTGAAAAGCACACAACGATAAATGGCCGGGAAGCTATGCCGTAAAAAAGACAGCTCTACTTCTAATCCGTTTTGCATGATCACTAACGGTGATACGCCAATTTTTGGGTAAAGCATTTTCGCCAGATCTTCATTGCCAAAAGATTTCGTTGTCAACACCACAATTCCATTCAATAAAGGTATTTGACTAAAGAATGTCACTTCAATAGTTGTCTCTAACGTCAATTGATCCGGAAGCTCAACTTTAATTTTTTCGTGTGAAGTAAATCCCTGATCAACGCTTCCACGGATAAGTATCACATTCCGACCTTTCAGTTTCAAAAACACAGCTAATGCTTTTCCTATAGCGCCTGCACCGATAATGTAAATTGTCTTTTCCATGGCGTGTTTAAAATTGATTATTGGTTACCTCACATTTTCAATGATCACTGCTGTAGCCCCTCCCCCTCCATTACAAATGGCCGCCAGCCCATACTTTCCATTTTCTTGTTTTAATGTTGAAAGTAACGTACAAACAATCCTTGCACCGGATGCACCCAACGGATGTCCCATGGCAACAGCACCACCATATACGTTTGTTCTAGCCAAATCAAAACCAAGAAGCTGCTGATTGACCAAAACAACAGCCGCATACGCTTCATTGATTTCAATAAAATCCATGTCTTGAAGAGAGAGCCCTGCTCTACGAAGCGCAAGTGCTATAGCATGTGCTGGTGCTTCCGCATATTCTTTGGGGTCTACTGCTGCATCGGCATATGAAATGATGCGAGCCAGTGGCTTCAATGACTTTTGCCGAAGGGCAGCCTTTGATGCTAACAAAAGAGCTGCCGCTCCATCATTTAAGTTGCTCGCATTCGCGGCAGTGATAGTTCCATTACGATCGAAAGATGGTTTTAGTTTAGCCACCTTGTCAGGAATAATCTTGGCAATGTCTTCATCTTCCTGATAGCTAACTTCACCGCTTTTCGTTTTTAATTGAATAGGTACTATCTCATTTTTAAACTTACCGAGTCGGGTTGCCTCACTAGCCCGCGCATAAGAAGTTAACGCGTATGCATCTTGCACCTCTCGTGTAATCCCAAATTTAACAACACTCAACTCCGCAATATTACCCATGTGAATTTGGTTGTAAGCATCTGTCAGCCCATCTTTTAGCAAGCCGTCCACAAACGTATCGTCACCAAACTTCTTTCCTTGTCGAATCAACGCATAGTGAGGTGTATTGCTCATGCTTTCCATACCTCCCGTGATCACCACATCATCCAAACCTAATTCAATTTGCTGAGCCCCTATGATCATTGCCTTCATACCGGCAGCACAGACTTTATTTACAGTAGTGCAATCTACCTGATTCGGCACTCCACTCAATTTAGAAGCTTGCCGTGCTGGCGATTGTCCGATATTCGCTGACAATACATTTCCCAAATAGACAGAAGAAATTTGCGCAGGCAAAAGTCCGATTGATTGATACGCTTCTTTAATTACAACAGCTCCTAACTCAGGTGCATTAAAAGTCGATAGACTGCCCATAAATCCTCCGATAGCCGTTCGCTTTGCAGCAACGATAAATACTTCGTCACGCATGCGCCTTGCTTAATTGAATGATATCTTCCGATGAAACCCCATAAATCGGTGGGGTTTGTATACCCAACAAATTAAGGTATATACATAAAGCTCCCCGATGATGTGACTCATGAATGATGAGTGCACGCAAAAAATTGCGAAGTGTGGTGGGCTTTCCACTTGCGGTCACTATTGTTTTGGATAAGTCGGCTTCGCTTAACTTTCCGAAAATTTCTACCGACTGCGCATGCATCTCATTAAAGTAACGCATGACATTTTCATAACCGTCCGCCAACTCTTTGCCACAACCGAGGTAATTTATTTTATTGCCTAGCGCTACTTCGGCAAACAAATTTCTTTCAATAGCTGCGATATGTCGTATCAAATCGGCAATCGTAAACTTACCCGGTAGGTATGCCCAATCCATTTTATCCGGTGGCACGACCTTTAATATTCGCAAGGTGCCTTCGCGGGTTCGTTCATAGAATTCAAGAAAGCTTTCGATTGTAGTAATTTCCATCGGGTGAGTTTATTTTTTTAATTCACGTATCATCGATTCCAAAAAATTCATTGAAGCATTTAGGTAATTCATTTTGCCTGATGATTTAGCATGTAACATCGCACCTTGAATTAATGAAGTAAGTATGGATGTGAATTCCAGCACATTGACATCGGGTTTTATCTCATCATTTTTGATGCCGGCTTTCAATAGTTTTTCAACAGAATTTCTCCAATACCCCAGCGCATCGTTGGCTTTTTCCTTTAGTTTCGGGTGAGTATCATCTGCTTCCGTTGAAGTATTGGCTATGGGGCAGCCATTGCTCAAAAAGGAAAGTTTTGAAAAGTTACGGTAGGTTTCCGGATAGACGAGCAATTTATCGATGATTAATTCGCGCTCCTCCATTTTACCTCTGATGTAATTGGACACTTGTTGAAAATTATGTTCAAAGGCAGCCACTGCCACTTCATCTTTGTTTCGAAAGTTGCCATAAATACTTCCTTTGGTTAACCCTGTCACTTCCATCATATCGGTGAGCGAGGTACCTGCAAATCCTTTCACATTAAAGACAGAAGCCGTTTGCTCTACTATATATTGTCTGGTTCGGTCTGCTTTCGTAGCCATTTCTTTTTTTCTGTAATAGTACAAATAAAATATACCGATCGGTATTTTTTATTCATTTTATTTTTCACCTTGCCATGAGTTTAAAAAGTTGCCTGTGTTTTCCGGTCACAACTTTCCATTTGTTACTTACGGCAATTCTTCTAATCTTCACGAACTTAAACATCCATACTATGGCAGAAAATCGAGGACAATGGGGATCTAAATTTGGTTTCATTATGGCAGCGGCCGGTTCGGCTGTAGGCCTTGGTAACATTTGGCGGTTTCCCTACCTCACCGGTGAAAACGGTGGTGCTGCTTTTGTGCTGGTATACATTTTCTGCGTGGTGCTGGTTGCAGTGCCAATGCTCATCAATGAAATAGCCTTAGGTCGCCTAACTGCTAAAAACCCGGTAGGTGCCATTCAACAATTAGGGGGAAGCAAACTGTGGGTAGCGTTGGTAGGCTTTTTACCATTGATTGTCACGTTTGTCGTGTTGAGTTATTATAGCACCATTGCCGGCTGGACAGTGGGCTATATCTTCACTTCACTCTTTTCCATCAACATGCCGTTTGCTGAATTCATCGCAAATCCCAGCTACGTCATTCCATTGGGTGGATTTGTGATCTTAGCTACTGCATGGATTGTTTTAGGAGGCGTTTCAGGAGGAATTGAGAAGGCCACCAAAATTTTAATGCCAATGCTTTTTGTGTTGCTAATTGTGGTGATTTTCAGAAGCATTACACTTCCTGGGGCAGGTAAAGGTGTTGAATATTATTTAGTGCCTGACTTTTCGAAGATCAACGGACGTGTTGTATTAGCAGCTCTGACGCAGGCATTCTTCTCGCTAGGGGTTGGTTGGGGTATGATGATTACGTATGGATCGTATTTACCTAAAACGCAAAACATCGTATCATCGAGTTTATGGGTAGGCGCCATGGATACTTCGGTAGCATTGTTGGCAGGCTTCATGGTGTTCCCTGCCGTGTTTGCATTTAATCAATCTCCTGCAGAAGGCCCCACTTTGGTATTCAACGTGTTGGCGAATATCTTCCAGCAAATGCCATTGGGAAATATTGCAGGTGCTTTGTTCTTCTTGTTATTATTCTTTGCCGCCATCACTTCCACCATCTCGATGTTGGAAGCACCTTCGGCTTACTTTATGGATCAGAAAAAATGGAATCGTAAGAAAGCAGCTTGGACGGTTGCCATCGTTGCGTTCTTATTTGGAATTCCTTCAGCGCTATCTACCGGAGCGGTGGGTAGTATATCAACTATGCAAGTGGATTTTCTTGGCGTGGTGAAAACCGGATTCATGGACATCTTTGATTATTTGTTTGGCAGCTTGCTGATGATGCTTGTGGTGTTATCAACTTGCTTATACACAGGTTGGTTTTTCAAAACCGATTTATTAGTGGATGAAATCGAGCAAGGCATGCCATCATTCAAAACCGGAAGCATTTTAGGTATTGCACCTTACAAGCTGTGGCTTTTCATGGTGCGCTTTGTGTGCCCCATCATTATCGGCTTGGTGATCTTGAATATGTTTGGAGTGTTCGGTTAGAATTCGAATTCTTTTATAATTCAAAGAAGTATAACTCAATCCAACATCTCGCTAACCGGTTGCCCGGTGCATCCGCTCGGGAATTTGATCTGCAACAAGACAGAGAGCGTAGGCGCTATGTCGGTGATGGTGTGATATTGCGATGAACTTCCTTGCTTGATTCCCGCACCATAAAATAAAATCGGCACGTGTGTGTCGTATGTATACGATGATCCGTGTGTGGTGCCTTGCGGCCCTCCTCCGGTGATCCAGCCGGGCTCTAATTGATAAATGATGTCGCCACTGCGCTTAAAATTGTATCCTCGAATGATCATTCCTTTCGTACCGCCCTCGGAGTAATTTCCTTGTTTGATAATGGCTTTTGGATAAACTTGTGCGACACCTTCCGTAGCCTGTAAGTAATTGATGATTAATTCGGTGGCGATCAGTAAATCGATTCCGGAAGATTTCGGATCTCCGGCAAACAACTCCTGATTCAAAAACACTTGATCGTTGCTGACGCGATCAATCACTTTCTTGCCGGGAAAATATTTTTGTAAGTGATCATTCAATCCTGCCTCCACATTCGCCAGCTGAAAATTACCAGCAGGAATTTTGTTATCCTTGAGCGATTGTGGCACATCGACTACCAATTTTTTCAATAAGTCTTCGATGTTTCGATCCAAACGTAAATAGGTGTCTTCTAATTCCACTGAATTGGGGCCGGTGCCGTGGCCAATATAATCCGGAGTAGAGTAGGAAATTGTTAAAAAGTCTGTGTCGTTGTCTTTACCTAATTGCTCACCTACCAATGTTGCCTTAGCAAAATCCGTTAGTAAATCATCACCCATTGCTACATTTACCAATAACTCATAGTCACCGTTTGTTTTGAGCAAATCTTTTAGGTTATAAGGAAACATCGCTTTAGCACCTTGTAATTTGCGTTCATAAGGCGATTCATCAGGACCACTTTCGGTGTATTGCGCTAGGGGCAAAAGTGTATTCCAATTTTGATTCAAATAATTATCTGCCAACTTCTGAGAATTAAAAGCATCCACCCAAGTTGGTAGTGTTGTCAGATAATAAGTGCTACTGATAAATTTTCCGGTCTTTTTATCATACCAATAGGCTGCATTAGCCATATGTCCCGCTGGCAAAACTGCACCGCGGTCTTTCATGGAAATTCCAATAACCTTGGCACGCTTTTGAGTGAATAATTTAAGTTCATCTGTAATGGTAGTAGATAGTATGCGCCAAGGCGATACGTCCCCATCTCCTTCTGGATTTCCAACGGGCTTGTAGCGTTCGTCTTCCACACAATTCACCGACTTCTTTGCGTTTTTATCCCACCAATCATTGCCAATGATACCATGTACCGCTGGTGTAGTGCCAGAGTAAATCGAAGCATGGCCCGGGCCGGTATACGTTGGCACATAGTTGTAATGTGCATTCTTAAGCATGAAGCCGTTGCCGACCAATCGTTTGAATCCGCCTTCGCTAAACTTACTATCAAAACGATAGAGATATTCCTGGCGCATTTGGTCAACCACAATGCCCACCACGAGTTTCGGTTTTTTCTGGGAATAGGAATTGGCCGATAGCATCGCCAAAAAAAGGATTGCAACAATTTTCTTCATAATGCAAGTATCTAACAATAATCCGACATGGGATTTATCTCAAAGTTAAGTTTTAGCGAATGAATTCCATCAATTATCCTCACAAATCAATCGCTCAAATTCGGCTTCTTCGTACACTTGCTTGCGCAAAAAATGACCGGATTGATCGTAATAGATTACCACATGCACATTCGCCTCGCGCACTTCCTTGTCGGTGAGATAAATGGGGAAATCTTCTTTGCCAACATTGGCCACATACGAAAAACGAATCGGCACAACTAAACCTTTTTGAGTCGAATAAACGCCTTCTTCTTTATTCTTGGAAACTAAAAATACAAGTTCATCCTGAAGGCGACCGATGATTCGAAACTGATCGACCGGATCGATTCGTCTTTGGTTAGTTGTCAAATCCAATAAAGTCCACTGATTCGTTTTTTTTGTCCACGCCAATTTTTCATTTACCACTTGCACCTCCTCAAACTCGAATGGAGTAAGTGCCTTCGCTTGCCAATCGATTACCGCGTAGCGGCCGGCTTTGTAAGCAATGCATCGTTGCTGATCAATCACCAGTACATTGCGATCAAACTGCGGCTTGAGAATTTTACTTGTGGAAGCATCAAACAATCCGAATTTCTTATCCTTCCAAAGCGAAAAAAAGCCTGCAGCGGTTTGCACCACTGCATCATACTCCACCGGTAAAATTACCTTCCCTTCCAGATTAGCTAATCCTGTTTTGGCTTTACGATTGATCAAAAATAAATTCTTTCCCACCGATTCAATTTTCGAGAAATCAAGAACAAATAATTTCTTTCCGTGCGCGAGGTCGTACACCGTTTTCTTTCCTTTACCCTCCGTAAAAAAGTACGACACCGAATCCTTTGAAGGAATAAAATGAATGCGGTGATCCAGCGGCAGTGCCAGAGACTGGCTCGCCCTACTAAAAACACGCACCGAATCGCGCTCACGCAAAAACAACAATCCACCTTTGAACCAAATACTATCGGCAGAAGTAGACCGAATGGATTTCGCATTCAAATCATAAACTTTCAATTGTCCCGGTGCCTGCAACACCAACCATTTTTGATACTGCGTAATCTTATCCCACAATTGATTGTCCAGATTGGAAGCTACTCCAGAGATGCTATATTTTTCATTTACTTTCCGCACTACACCATAATTCGCAAGCGTCATGCTTTGTCGCGCGAGTGGTACCACAAATTGAAGTTCGCCATCTAAAATTCCTTCCAACGCGCCCATGCGCACGAGTAAACGATCTTTTGACAACATCTTTACCTCATCAAATACACGCTCTTGTTTCAGCGGTTGGCCATTAGCTATGGAAGCCAATTCGGATGCGGTGACTAACGTCTTTTTCTCCAGTCGGGTGAGTGCATACACGCCTTCCATGTATTCAACTGAATCAAAGCTTGGAGGTGCCAATTGCCTGCCCGTAAGTGTGTAGATTGCCCATGCACCTTTAGCTTTTACAGTGAGAAAAGATCCTGTTACTCGAGCTTCTTGTAAACAGTCGGCTATGATTACTTGCCCAGATTTGTGAATTACCTTTCGACACAACGAATCGCCCACCAACCAAAATCCACCGCCGATATCTTTTGTGTAAGGATAAAATGAGCTAATCAATCGCCCGGTTCGATTCAGCAACCCGGCACTCGTGATAATAACATCTTCATGAATGCTAGTGCAACGAACATCTTCATCAATAAAAGTAAACTGTGGAGCTACTACTTCTTTACCCGACGAATCTAAAAAGCCGTAGCGATTATTTTGAAGAAATGGAATCCAAAAACCTCTGTTGGCATCCAACACATGTTGTACAGAATCATTCAGAAACCACCGAGGGATTGGTTTCTCCTGCGAGATCAACAGATGAAGTGCAATATTTCGAGCCATCTTCTTGTTTTCATAATCACCTCCTTGTTGAAAATAATTATTGAAAGATTCGATCGACCCATCGGCTGTGCTAATTTCAAAAATTTGGCGGTTGGATTCTTTGAGATAAGGACTTGATGGAAACTCGCGTGCGAAAGATTGATAGCTCGCCAGTTTGCGATCACGCGTTTTCTCTTGGAACAACAATGTCTGATATTTCTTTTGCGCTTCCCCTGCTCTTGATGAAGAAGGGTAGCGTTGAAAATAATCTACGAAAGCTTGCCACGTATTTTTCTTCAAGGCATCCAGATAACTCACTTCATCGCGCAATTCAATGGCCGCTGGTTTTTGCAATGCCTGTGAATAGTTGGATATAAAAAACTGATACGACTCTTCTGTATTAATTCTTTTGGCGCGTTCAAATGCTGCACTATCCACCAGCGTTCTAAACTTTAACAATTGAGCATCATCAATTTTATCCTTCGCCAATCGCTCGCGCTGCTTAGGGGTTGACCGACTGAAAGTAGACTGGGCCAATCGGATGGATCGATAAGCTGAATCAATCTGAGCCGAAGGATTTGCCTTATCAAAAAACCATTGCGCCAGCGTAAGCTTCGCTTCCACATGCGTGCTGTCTTTTTGGATGGCGCGGATTAAAAGTTCTTTCGCAGCCGACCACTTGCCATCTTGCATTTTCGACTGCGCTTGTCGCACCCAACTATCTTGTGCGGCTAGCCAGTGGCAGCTGCAGGACAACAGGAAAATAAAAAATATTTGCTTACTTCGCATACAATCAACGGACAGCAAAATTAACAACTCAGCACCGATTAATACGTGTTCTCATAAAATCAAATCAAAGTGCAACCAGCGGCTCAGATTCTGGATAACATTCAAAAACACATTTCGGTAAGTGCCACCGAAAAACAGTTGATTGAATCATTGCTGATGCAGCAAAAAGTAGCAAAAAAGGAAGTGTTGCTCGAAGCAGGCAAAGTGGCCACGGATATTCATTTCGTTTCTGAAGGAGTGCTGCGGGCTTATTTCACCGATCTGGAAGGTGATCAAAACATCGTGATGTTTGCTGTAAACGACTGGTGGATTACAGACATATTTAGTTTCAGCACAGGCAACCCGGCTCAACTGACCATCGATGCGTTGGAAGACGCGCTAGTTTATTCGTTGAGCAAAGAGAACCTTGAATTACTTTTTTTGCAAATACCTGCCTTTGAGCGTTTCTTTCGGATACTCATGCAAAATGCGTATGTGCGCGAGCAGTCGCGCATCATTCAAAATTTATCGATGCCTGCCGAAGAGCGATACAAGATGTTCCTAAAAAAATATCCGCAGTTTGCCGAACGCATCACACAAAAGCAAATCGCCTCGTACTTGGGCATCACCCCTGAGTTTCTCAGCACGCTCCGCAAGAAACCAAATTCGTAATTTCTTAAGGTACATTAAGTGTGCGGCTTATTCCATTGTCTTTCTTTGCAGGAAAAAACATGTTATGCTGATACTGATTGCCGGCCCTTACCGAAGCGGAACGAACGATGACCCGCTATTGATGGAACGAAACCTACGATATTTGGAAAGTGTTTCGCTTCCTTTATTCCGTGCCGGACATATCCCCATGATTGGCGAATGGGTGGCGATGCCGCTGATGCGCGAAGCTGGATCCAAAAAGCCGGGCGATGCCGCTTACAATGAAATTGCCTACCCGGTAGCTGAACGATTACTTACCAAGTGCGATGCCGTGCTTCGATTGCCGGGCGCATCGACCGGAGCAGATCAAGATGTGAGAATTGCACTAGAGCGAGGACTAAAAGTATTTTACAGCTTAGAAGAAGCACTCGCCTTTAAATAAATTTGACTTAGTTCTAATAAAAGACACTTCGTTCTTTTGCGTGGAAGAAAATAATCAAAAAGCTTCATGGCTTCTTTGAGTGAGCCATTCCATTTTTTTAAAAGAAATGGTAAATTGAAGGCTTAACCCTTCCCCATGAAGCACATCCTCATGCTCCTCTGGCTGTTGAGTTCAATTGTATCGCAAAGCCAGGATTTAAAGGCATACGCTACCTACGATTTTGTTCCGGGTGAAAAAACCCTTTTTGAAGACAACTTCAAAGATGACAAAGAAGGGCTTGCACCTTCACGTTGGAAGTTATTGGGCGGACAAGCCTTGGTAAAGTCAGACAACAACGAAAAAATCGTTTCCATTTCACAATACTATACCGGCTTGGTGCCGAAGATGAAAACCGCTGCCTTTCTTCCGGCATCCTACACCATCGAATTGGATTATTACCTCGACGCAGGCTACGAAGGCAATCCGGGTGTAATGGTAAGCTTCCGCAACGGTGCCGGAGATGAGGTGGCAAATATTATTCCCAACAAACTTAACACCAGTTTTGGCCGAACCAGTAAAGAAAATATCGTTGGTGAAAATCCGCCCGACATCTTAAATGAAAATTTTTACAACAAGTGGCATCATATCGCCATTGCATATAGCAACAATCAGATGGCCATCTATATCAATCAACATAAAGTGCTCGATATTCCGCAATGCGATTTCAAAGCCACCTCATTTGCGTTGCTTGGCAATTATAGTGAAGGGATGCCCATGTATTTCAAAAACTTTCGCTTTGCCGAAAACACGAACGTCATCAGTCAATCGTTGGCACAAGGAAAATTGGTAACTCATGCCATCCGTTTTGATGTGAATAAAGCCGAGGTGCGAAGTGAAAGTTTGGGATTCATACATCAAGTGGCCGATTACCTCAAAGCAAATCCATCCATAAAATTTGAAGTAGGCGGCCACACCGACAGTGACGGGGAAGATGCCGCCAATCTGAAACTATCTGAGCAACGCGCACAAGCGGTGAAGAGCATTCTGATCAACTTCCGAGTAGCAGAAAGTCAACTCACCACGCAAGGCTATGGAGAAACCAAACCCATCAGCCCCAATACCACACCCGATGGCAAAGCCAACAACCGGAGAGTAGAGTTCATCAAAAAATAAGTGATATGAAGAAAATCAATTTAATTCTGGCACTTCTCATCTGTGCGCGAATGCTGTTTGCGCAAGATAGTCAGCCGGCCACACAAGCCGATGCTGACTTTCACAATGCCATCAAACTTGCTTTTCAAAAAGCCATGCCCATCAATTTTAAAGACTGGGATTTTTCAATTCTCCAACGCACTTTAGCGGAAGTCTCCGTTGGCGACAACATTGGAGTTTGCGAAGGCAAAACTTGTTTTCGAAGCGAAGAAATGATCGCTACCTACGATGGCTCGATGGTGAAGTTCGATGAGAACATTGCCCTGCAAAAAGAAATTCAAGCGCTTACTCCATCCACACCAGACTATCAAAAAAAGATGGTGCTGGCAACGAGTAAATTAGAGAACATCACCCGACTTGAAATTACTTTTCGTGTGAACTATGATGAAATGAGCGGCCTTGAATATTGTAAACCGAACGGTTTTGAAAAGCTGACACCGCCCGATGGTTGGAATTCATATTATGTTAGTTCGGCTCCTCTCACTTGCGTGTTGGATTCCGATCAAATGGAAGGATCTACCGATGTCTCCATTTTTTCGTTAGGTGTAATTCCAACTATCAAAGAAAACAAAGAAGAAATTCCGGTTACAGGTCAGCTCAACTTTGCGTTGAACAAATCGCTGATGAAAACCTATAAAATTCAAAGCATCGTGTTAAAGATCACAGGATCGCGTGAAAACGCCCTGCAATTGATCAAAGCTATTGATGTGAATGAATTTCACAAGTTGATGGGGTTTTGAAATAGGAAGACACCTTAACATCTTTATGTAATCATTCAACCGAGTTACACAAAGGAAACACCGAGTTACCCAGAGCCTCGCAGGAATTTTTCCCCAGTGAGTTCGCGACTTTGAGTACAACCAATCCAAAACAAAAAAAGCCTCTGAATTTCTCAGAAGCTTTTCTGTCGAGGTGAGAGGATTCGCTGAGGCGGGCCTCCACGTCCCTAATCACGCTGTGGCGTGACGCTAACCTAGCTGCAAGATGAAAACTTGAAATTCCATTACCCCAAAAAAAAACCAACTCAAGTTACAAACTCAAGTTAGCTTGTCGAGGTGAGAGGATTCTCCCGCTGAGGCGGGCCTCCACGTCCCTAATCACGCTGTGGCGTGACGCTAACCTAGGTGCAAAATGTAAACTTGAAATTCCATTACCCTAAAAAAAAACCAACTCAAGTTACAAACTCAAGTTGGCTTGTCGAGGTGAGAGGATTCGAACCTCCGGCCTCCACGTCCCTAACGTGATGCGCTAACCGGGCTGCGCTACACCTCGATACTTCTTCTCACAAGCATCGCCCGCAAAAAGAGTCGCAATAATAATAAAATTCAATGGAAAGTCAGGACACTAATTCACTCTCATCTCTAAAAACTTCTAATTTCCTTCTCTTGAGGAGAAGGACATAGAATGAGGTAATAAAAGCAATGTTTTTAGAGATGCTTATTTCTTCTTTTTCTTCAAATCCCTGATAAACCGCGCCCAATTCAGCGGATTCAAAAAAGGATTATAAGCCGGTCTGAATTTGTCTCCCGCAGAGTTCGACCATTGGTCGATATAATAGCGATAGTTGCCAGCACCATCCATAGGCGTAGTGCGCGCCATTAGCGCAAGCATTTCAGCATTCATCGCTTTGGCGTCTACTTTATTGTCCATCGGAATATTCATTGCCAGCACCGCCTCTTTAAAAAGTTCCTCAGTAGGAATACCCATTACCACAGTCTCATTCAATAGTGTAATATCCGGAGCCAACTCCACAAAAATCGTCCACGATTCCTTCGGCAAATCAGGCACCTTATAGCTGGCTCTTTTAAAACCCACTGCACTAAACACCACGCTATCACCTACCAACACAGGCAAGGTAAAAAAACCCGAGTTGGTCGTAGGCGTACCGCGTCCTGCCTTGGGCACATACACGTGCACACCCGGCAGCACCATCGTAGAAGTATCCGTCACAAAGCCCGAAAGCTGAATCACGCGTCTCTGCGTTTGTGCCATCAGCGTGCTGGTAGACCCAAAAGCTGCCAGAAGAATTAAAATTTTGAAAAATCCCTTCATAATATCCCGACAAAGGTAAAGATTCATATCGAATGTTAGCCTTATCTTCGCAACAAGTTTTAGTAAGCAAAATCACCAAAAAAGTCCCAAAACAGGCCGAAAAGAATGCTGCTACTACATGATGTCGCCATTTATAAAATAGTTCTGCATGCGCCTCAAACACTTTAATATCGAATTAGGTGCTCAAATTTTTCTAGCAAGTTCAGACACCTCGCGCCTGCGCATCCTCAACCTGATTTTAACCAATGGCGAAATGTGCATCACCGATTTGGAACGAATTCTGGAATTCACACAAACCAAAACCTCACGCCACTTGCTCTACCTCAAAAATTCCGGCATCCTCACCTCCCGCAAAATCAACCAGTGGGCCTTTTACCAAATCAAAGACGAAGTGTTCGACATCATCAAACAAATCCTTCAATTCGTCAGCCGCGACCCCGTCATGCAGCAAGACCAAACCGTCTTCAAAACCATGTATACCAATCGCGAACTTTCACTTAATAAACTAAAGATAAAACCACTCAACTTTTAGCCCCCATTTTTCCTTGCTATACTTCAATCCTTTTTGCGGCCTGCCCTATGGTGGCGCTGGCGAGCCAGGCGCCTCCACAGGGCACCGGGCTATCCGTTCCAATGCCACCCATCAAAATTCACAGCAAACTAAACAAGCACAACCACAGGTGGCATTTCCACTACTATCCCATGGCCGATCGCCCGCACCTCACCCATCAACACACTTAAATCGTCATTCGCAAATCTCATATCTCAAGTCTCACATCTCAAGTCTTGTTCTCAAATGAAAAAATACACCGCCCTCTTTTTCGACCTCGATCACACCCTGTGGGATTTTGATACCAACTCCCGCGAAACACTCACCGAACTTCACCACCATTACCGATTAGAAGATCACGGCATCGATGCGCACGAGTTTCATCTAGCCTTTAAAAAAATAAACACCGGCCTCTGGCACCTTTACGACACAGGTCAAATCAAACAAGACGTCATTCGCTTGCAGCGCTTCCATCGCGTGTTTCAGGAATTTAATGTAGATGAATACGAATTGTCATTGCAATTCTCTGCCGACTATGTCAGCCAATCACCAAAGAAGAAAAACCTGTTGCCGCATGCCATAGAAGTACTGGAATATCTGCATCCCAATTACCCCATGCACATCATCACCAATGGCTTCAGCGAAATACAAGATATAAAACTAAACAGCGGAGGCATTCATCATTTTTTTCAAAGCATTGTGACCTCCGAAAAAGCAGGTCATAAAAAACCCGCTAAAGAAATATTTGAGTTTGCCCTCCGCGCAAACAACTTGCAACCCCATGAGGTGGCCATGATTGGCGATAACCTACTCACCGATATGGGCGGAGCAAAAAACGCACAAATCGACACCATCTACTTCAACCCCGAAAAAATAGCACACCAAACCCCACTCACCCACGAAATCCATAGCTTAGCTGAGTTGAAAAAACTATTATAGTTACATCCAATACTCCTTGGTCAGCCGTCAAAGCCTACTTCCGCATTAAAACCTAGGAGGATTGTTTATAAATTCAGCCATTCTATTTCCCCAAAAAAACTAAACTTCAAATCCTCCTAGGTCTTTCTACTTCCGCAATAAAACCTAGGAGGATTGTTTATAAATTCAGCCATTCTATTTCCCCAAAAAAACTAAACTTCAAATCCTCCTAGGTCTTTCTACTTCCGCAATAAGACCTAGGAGGATTGTTTATAAATTCGGCCATTCTACTTCCCACCAAAAAAATAAACTTCAAATCCTCCTAGGTCTTTCTACTTCCGCATTAAGACCTAGGAGGATTATTTATAGATTCGGCCATTCATCTTCCCTCCAAAAAAATAAACTTCAAATCCTCCTAGGTCTTTCTACTTCCACCTTAAGACCTGTTCTAGTCACGATCTACGACTATTATTATAGCATTCATATTGTTAATTTGCATCGCATAAATCGCACCAATTCGCATGTCTCATATCTAAACTCAAAAATATGTCAACAGGATTTTTCAATATTCCTTATCCCAAAAATGAACCCGTACTTTCATATGCCCCCGGCAGCAAAGAACGCGCAACATTAAAAAAAGCATTAGAAGAAGCTCGCGCACAAGTGCTGGATATACCTATGTACATTGGTGCTGAAGAAGTGCGTAGTGGAAATAAGAAGCCTCTTAATCCTCCACACGATCATCAACATCTCCTCGGCTATTTTCACGAAGGTGATAAACAACACGTAACACAAGCCATCAACGCTGCCATGGCAGCGAAAGAACTATGGGCTGGACTTAGCTGGGAAAATCGCGCTAGCATATTTCTAAAGGCTGCTGATCTGTTGGCAGGGCCCTACCGATACAAAATCAATGCAGCCACCATGTTGGGGCAATCAAAAAATGCATTTCAAGCGGAAATCGATTCAGCTTGCGAGTTAATTGACTTCTTGCGCTTCAACGTGCACTTCATGGGCGAAATTTATCGCGACCAACCCGAATCATCTCCGGGCGTTTGGAATCGAATCGAATATCGTCCATTGGAAGGATTTGTATTTGCACTCACTCCTTTCAACTTCACTGCCATTGCAGGCAACTTACCAACCAGTGCCGCACTGATGGGCAACACGGTAGTTTGGAAACCAGCCAACACACAGATTTATGCAGCCAATGTGATCATGCAAGTATTGAAAGAAGCGGGATTACCGGATGGCGTCATCAACTTAATCTACGTGACCGGCCCCGATGCAGGTGATGTGATTTTTAGTCACCGCGATTTTGGTGGTATTCATTTCACGGGCAGTACAGGAGTTTTTCAAAACATCTGGAAAACGATTGGCCAAAATATTCACCAATACAAATCGTATCCACGCATCGTAGGAGAAACAGGCGGGAAAGATTTTATCATGGTGCACAAAAGTGCCGATGCCAAACAAGTGGCAACAGCCATCGCCCGCGGTGCATTTGAATATCAAGGACAAAAATGTTCGGCTGCTTCACGTTGCTACATTCCATCCAACTTATGGGAAGATGTAAAGAAGTATTTGCTGGCCGATCTCAACAGCATGAAAATGGGGCCAACCGAAGATTTCGGAAACTTTATCAATGCGGTCATTGACGAGAAGGCATTTAAGTCTATTACCGGCTATATTGAAAAAGCACGCCAAAATCCGATGAATGAAATCATTGCGGGCGGCAAGTACGATAAGAGCAAAGGCTACTTCATCGAGCCAACCGTAGTGCTCACCAAAGATGCCAGCTCCATCACCATGTGTGAGGAAATCTTCGGACCGGTTGTGACGATTTATGTATACCACGAAGAAAATTTTGAGCAGACGTTAGAATTAGTTGACCAAACTTCTCCGTATGCATTAACCGGTTCTATTTTAGCTCGCGATCGTTATGCCGTAGAAATGGCCACTAAAAAACTAAACAACTCTGCAGGTAACTTTTATATAAACGATAAACCAACAGGAGCTGTGGTAGGTCAACAGCCATTTGGTGGTGCAAGAGGTAGCGGTACTAATGATAAGGCCGGAGCTAAAGTGAACTTACTTCGTTGGGTATCCATGCGCACCATCAAAGAAACATTTGTTACGCCAACGGATTATCGTTATCCTTTTTTGGAGAAAGAGTAATTTTATTACGAGAAAAGTGCGCATAATCTATCTTGATTCTGCGTACTTTCTTTTTTGGTTCTACCTCACCAACTGCACCCAACCCTTGATTTGACGGTTTTCTTTTTTCTCAGAAGTGTACTTTAACAACGCTTCTGCCACAAAATAATAAACACCGGTTGCCATCTCATTTCCATTCTTGTCTTTGCCATCCCAAAAAACTTCGTTCAAATCGGTTGAAGAAGATGAGAAGACTTCTTGGCCCCATCGGTTAATTACCTTCAACGACATATAGTCCACAAAACGAGAACATTCCTCATCTGCTATATTTCCCAAAGAACCGAAAGCGCGGAACGTGTCATTAAATTCTTTGCTGGCATCGGGTGTAAACACATTCGGCATCGCAAACACTGGGCAATTCTCTCCGCATGCCACATTGCTCACCTGACTGCGGTTACCTACCCAATCCACTGCAATCACGCGATAGCACCTCGACAAATCATTTAACCCTGCATGAATGACCACACTATCTTGTGGGCTACTTAGCAGCGTGAAGGCGCCGGTCAACTCATCGGCCACATAAATCTCATACAAAACTACATCATCCTGACAACCGGTTGTTTTCGGGTTATACCATTTGATGGTGTTGCTATACAAATTGGCACAAGGCAATTTACCACAGCCCGGATCAATCACCCGCACTACCGGAGGGCATGGCGGAGTTTCATCCACTAAGTGAAGCATTACAATCTGCGAATCATTAATCAGTGGTTCTGCTATTTTCGGATTACCATATCCTCCCATCGTTTTCACGTAGTAGGAATAGTTTTTGTGCGCATCCAGTGGTTGACTTTTATATTTTCCTTCATCCACATATAAAAGATCATCTTCGCTCACTGCTACGCTATCAATCAACAAAAAGTTTGTAGTTCCCTCCTCTTTTCGGTAAACATAGTGACACTTAAAAGATGAAAGAAAAAGCGACCACGGCACTTTTGCATCCCACGTAAGTTGAATGTTTTGTGTTCCTGCTTTTCCTTTTAATCGCACGGAAGATGCCACCGAAGAAGTATCGACCGGTAAATTGGTAATGGCAGGCACAAACAAAATAATACGATAGTGATAAGCAGTATCTAACGTTGAAAATGATTTATCTAAAAAAGTAGTGTCGGCTAAATCGGAAGTGGAAACATTTGTCCACGCACCACCTTCCAAACTATTGCCTCGCTGCACCATATATTGATAGGGCGGTGGATATTGGCTCGCATCAATATCGTAAGGAGATCGCCACGAAACGCGAATCTCGCCATTCTGTGCGTCCGTATTTTTTACGGTAACATGGGTAATCACCGGAGCCTTAGCCGGTTGTGGTATCAAGCAGGTATCCTGCGAAATTTTACTGGCCACATCTTTAAAGCGCGCCACGATGCGATAACAATATTGGGCACCAATTGCCAAATCAAAATCCTCAAACGATACGGCCGCGCCAGGCAACTCTTTCAAAAGTGTGTATTGCAATGACTTAGGCATTCCCACTTCGCAATGGGCGGGTGTGTAGGCTCGCTGGGCTACCCTTCGCCAAACTTGAATGGCTTGTGCATTTTGACAAGCGTATGAATTCCATTGTAATGTCACTTTCTTCACTACCGGGTTGACGTTCACTTGAGAAATAATCGGAGCAGGCCCAATCACACGGATATTAAATGAACGAAATCGTGTGAGGCTCACACCACCCACCGGACGATCTGTAATTTTAATTACGACAGAATAAGGTTGATCGCGCACACGCAAACAACTCGGTTGCCAGGTTAAAACAATATGAGCTGTATCAGGCAACGTAGATTGCAATTGCCCAACGTATTTTGCAATTGCCGGTGCTTCACTAAATGAAGTGATGTCTGAAAACACCTCCATCGTTACCCGATCATGATCTTGATCCTTCCCCTTAATATCAATACTTACTTTCTCTCCGGCAATCAAACAAATGGTTTGACTCCAAATATCTTTGTTCGATATAAGGTTCGGAGGATGGTTAGCACAATCCTGTACTTCAATCTGCATGTCACGTATCGAGTAGCCATATTCCATCCAAGTGCTGTCTGCTGGATTTTTTTTCCACTGCGTTACTTTAAGGGCCATGTTATAAGTGCCTAGCAAACCGGGGGCATCCCAAGTTACCAATCCGGTTGTTGCGTCAATTTTGAAAGACGGTGGACCGGTATGATCCATATTTGCCAATTGATAATTAAGCCCCGTATAAAACTTGATATTATTGGGATCGGCATAACCAGAGATAGCAACACCTCCATTTCCTTTCGGAATTGTTAAACTAAAGGAAAGACTGTCACCATCCACATCCGTAGCTCCCGGATTGTGGTAGTAGGCCATGCCCATGCAAGCCTGATCAATAGGCGGTACTAAAAAGGAAGGCGATGAATCGCAGAAAGTAGAGCTGACGATAATTTGATCCTCCACATAAAAATTAATATCGTCTCTGGAGTTGGGGATATTTAAAATAGAGACGTTGCGATGTGCCTCTTCATAACTGATTCGATAGGTACCCTCTTTAGAAAAAGTAACTTCCTTCACATAGATAACTCGACTAATTTTAAGAGAAGCATCTATAACGATTGCATTTGTTCGGCTGATTACCACAGAGTCAGCTCCCCACGAAAGTGTTCCTTTTTCAATCCAACCTCCAGGATGAGTCGGGCTTGCCGAGTTTGTATAAACGATGAGTGTTATTCGGTATTTGAGTTGCGCGCAGTTGATCCGTTCTACTTTAATTTCTCCTGCACGAATGTGCGTAGCAAAACACGGGTTCGCAAACATGCCAATTCCCAAAAAAAACGCAACGAGAACGGATCTCATCACTCGTCCATTGCAGTACCTAAGTGTGAGTGCTTTACTCATTTCGTTTCAAGAGTGCTCGTAAACAGTCAAGCTATTCAACAGCTATGACTGTCCTAAATTACAAAAAACAACTATACATTTTAGTAGTGTGGGCATTCTGGCAGGATGTGTATACGCCTATATTGTACAATTACGTCCAATGACATCCCCGTGGACAAGCCAAACATTAGTTTTAACTCTAATTAGCCGTACTTTTGTATGAATCACCTATCAGCTTGACTTCATTCATTCAACAACTAATCATCGTTATAACCTATGCGGGCATTGTGCTGGGTGTTTTTGTTGTTTTGGTCATCAACAATCAATCCGTACGAAAAACCAGGGCTACGCGCTTTCTGTCCATTCTGCTACTTTCTCTTTCTTTCAGCATCAGTCACATTCTCTTTGCGGGCTCTGTTTTAAGTCACTTATCCGAACACATTTTCACATTGGGTGATCCTACTTATTTTTTGTTGGCACCATTGCTTTGGTTTTATGCCAAAGAGTTGATGGGTGAGCGTGTTATGATCAATGTCTGGCTTTTGACTCACTTTTCTCCTTTTTTAATAACTATTTTCCTCTCATTAACACTTAAATCAAGTGGCCTAAATCTTACACACCTCCGCACACTTGACCATCAATACAGAATTATCGCTATCTTCTTCGGCACTATTTTGCTGATACAATTTCTTTGGTATCAATACCTCATTCGACAGAAATGGGTAATCTTTCAAAAAAAACTAGAGCAAGAAGTTTCTGTTTCTGGTATTAAATCTTTTTTTCTTGTTCAGTCTTTTCGCTACCATTCATTTGCCGGGAGGCGCTTGGCTGCCCTTGACTACAGCCTTTCTGTTTTCCATTGGCATATTTGTACTCGGCTATAAAGGCATTGTGCAGCGAGAATTAGTTTTGGATTCGGATGTTTTATCCAAACCTAAATCCAAAAATCTTGATGAAAAAATTCCGATGATTGTTGATCAGCAACTCATTCACCAACTTTTGGAATACATGAACACTCATAAGCCCTATCTGAATTCGGAACTCACATTAACGGATTTGGCAAGAAGTCTAAACGTCAGCCGCAGTCAACTATCCGCTTTGATCAACGAAGGTATTGGCGACAACTTCTATGACTTTATTAATAAGTATCGAGTTGAGGAAGTAAAACGGCTAATGGTAGATCCGGCTGCTAAAAACTATAACCTGTTGGGAATAGCGCTAGAGGCAGGTTTCAAATCAAAGTCCACATTTAATTTAATATTCAAACGCTTTACAGGCCTCACGCCTACCGAATACCGCAAAAATAGATCATCCGAAGACGTCCAATAGGATTTCTATTGACGCCACGCACTTTTCATCTCCGTATTGTTGCATCAAAAACACAATACGATGAATTCAACTCAAACAAAAAATCGGATCGAGCTGACCAAAGTCAGCAAGTCATTCACTCTGCCTTCAGGATCTTTTCAAGCCCTGAAAGAAGTTAACCTCACCATTCCATCCGGCCAACTCGTGGCCATCACAGGCAAATCCGGAAGTGGCAAATCAACTCTCCTAAATATGATTGCCGGAATTGACAAACCTACCGATGGGCATGTAGTAATTAATGGAGTGCAAGTTGAAAAATTAACTGAAAGTGCACTTGCCACGTGGCGCGGGAAAAACATTGGTGTGGTATTTCAATTTTTTCAACTGCTGCCCACACTTACCATCTTGGAGAATGTGATGTTGCCCATGGACTTCTGCAACAGCTATCCGAAAAGTGCCCGAAGAGAAAGGGCGCTTTCGTTGTTGGAGTTGGTGAACATTCGCGAGCAAGCGGATAAATTACCGTCCACTTTATCGGGTGGTCAACAACAACGTGCAGCCATAGCTCGTGCATTAGCTAATAATCCTCCCATTCTAATTGCCGATGAACCCACCGGTAATCTGGATTCGCAAACGGCCACTTCTATTTTTGAAGTGTTTGCTTCATTAACAAAGTCAGGCAAAACGGTCATTATCGTGACGCATGAAAAAGATTTCTCGGCATACTTTGAGAATGTAATTGTCATTGCCGATGGCGCCATATTGAATTGATCCACTCTTATAATTTTTTTATGCCAACACGTTTTTATAAAGTGTTTCGCGATTTAACATCCGATTCATCCAAAAGCTTAATGCTTGTCCTGTCTATTGCACTGGGCGTATTTGGTATCGGCACTATCTTAGGAAGCTACAGTGTCGTTCAGCGTGAGATGAAAGACAATTACATGAACACGGTGCCTGCGTCTGCCACTATTGAAGTCGATAGCGCTATTAGTAAAGAAGTAGTGGATTCCATCAAAAGCATTTCAGGAATTATTGAAGCGGAGCGACATGCTTCCGTTGTCGCCCGAATGAAAGTAGGCGAAAAATGGTATCCTCTTCTCTTATTTGTAATTGATGATTTTGAAAACAAAAAAACGAACAAATACAATTTGCTATCGGGGGCTGCCAATCCCACCGAAGGAAGCATGCTGGTGGAACGCACTGCGTATGGAATGATGCAAGCTAAGGAAGGCGATGAACTGTTGATTAAGACTGCGAATGGAAATCCTCAAAAGATAAAACTGACAGGCACTGTGCACGATGCGGGGCTTGCACCAGCCTGGCAAGAACAAGCCGGCTACGGATACATCTCGCTTACTACTCTTCAAGCATTGGGAGAAACACAGGGGTTTGACCAACTTCGAGTTTTAGTAAGCGAACAAACTGAATCCGAAACACATATTCAAGAATGTGCACAAAAGGCAGCATCGCTACTGAAGTCGCAAGCACCCACACCAAGGACAGATGACAACAGTGATGCGCATATTTATTGTTTTCAGTTTTCTCATACTAATTCTCGGTTCCATTCTAGTTGCTACTTCGATCTCCACATTAATGGTGAAACAAATTCGGCAGATAGGTGTCATGAAAACAATTGGTGCCACCTCACAGCAGATAGCCGGTTTGTATTTTCTAATGATCCTCATGGTAAGCATCATTGCGCTGCTGATGGCGGTTCCCCTAAGTAGGTTGGCAGCATCCGCTTTCACCAACCAATTGGCGGTGTTGCTCAACCTGGAAATCAGAAATGCTTCCATTCCAAATTGGGTTCTATTGCTACAAATTCTTGCCGGCATATTGATTCCATTTGCAATTACAAGCCTTCCGATCATTCGAGGTAGTAGGATCACTGTTAAATCAGCACTTGACAACACGGGAGTGAATCTTAATTTACTGCATAAAAGTCGTTGGGTGATTCGAATATCTCAATTATCATTTCTTAGTGAAATAGCACGGCTTTCGATCCGGAATGTTTTTAGACAACGAGCGAGGTTACTCATGACGCTGGGTTTATTGGCAGCGGGTGGTGCCATGTTTATGACCGCAATGAACGTGGCGGAAGCATGGAATGAAAATCTAAAACTAATCTATGTACAACGCCTCTATGATTTAGAAGTACGTTTGAATGAGCCTATTGATGTTGATTCAATTGTAGCAAAATTAAAAAGACTGAAAGGCGTGGCGAGAGTAGAAGCTTGGAATTACACGTCTACTTCATTTAGCAAAGATGCTGAGTTTGAAGTTACTCGTACTTATCCTGACAAGGGTCATGGTAGCTTTAGCTTACATGCTGTTCCGATCGGCACCAAAGTTTTAAACCCATCAGTTGTCGAAGGTTCGTGGCTTCAATCTCCGTTGGCACGGGAAGTTGTGCTAAACCAATCATCGCGCGGGTATTTAAAAATTGGAGACTCTGTAAAACTCGCTATTGATGGAAAACCTACCACTTGGAAAGTAATAGGTTTCACTACGGATGTTGGATCTCCAGCGCTAGCATACGTTTCATTCGATGCGTTTGCGGAGGTTACAAAACTTTCCAAGAAATCAAACTTGCTTCGAATTGGATATTTGGATCGATCCAAAGAAAATGCTTACGCTAAAAATAAAGAGGTAGAATCGCTGCTTGAAAAAGAAAACGCAGGAATAAATACAACCATTCCGGTTTGGTTATTGCACAATGCCATTGCCGCCCACATGAAAGTACTCGTCAATTCTCTTTTAGCGATGGCACTATTAATGGCTTTAGTCGGAACACTTGGATTGATGTCGACCATGAGCATGAATATTTTGGAACGTACGAGAGAAATTGGAATGATGCGCGCGATTGGAGCTACTCCAGCTACGATCAATAAATTAATAATTTTTGAAGGTATGCTGATAGGAGTGCTCAGTCTTATCATCGCTTTTGTATTCTCTTTAGCACTTTCATCTTATATGGGAAACAAGATTGGGCATCTGGCGTTTCGCACGCCATTATCTCTAACTATTTCAATTGCTGGAGTTGGTATCTGGATATCTATTATTCTTATAGGCAGTTTCATCGCTACGTGGTTTCCTGCAAAAAGAGCCAATCGAATAACAACGCGGGAGGCCTTAGCGTATGAATAAACAAGGCAACTCGTTTCGAAATTTCATATTACTTTCTACTAGCTTTACATGATTCTATTAAAAAAATGAAACTTCCTGAAATCCTCGCCATCTGCGGCAGCACGCGTGCTGCATCCTCAAACCTTCATCTGATCCATGCTATCAGCGAACTTTATAAAAGTAAGGTGACGATTCGGTTGTTGGAAGGCCTTACTGCAATTCCTCATTTCAATCCGGATCTTGATAATGACCTTCCACCGGAAGCCGTTGTAGATTTCCGCCATCAGTTGATGATGGCCGATGGGGTCTTAATTTGTACACCGGAATATGCCATGGGAGTTCCGGGCACCTTAAAAAACGCGATCGATTGGACAGTTTCATCCATGGAGTTTTCGAGAAAACCAACCGCCTTAATCACCGCATCCTCATTGGGTGAGAAAGGCCACGCATCATTATTAGAAACTTTAAAAGTAATTGAAGCAGACATCAGCGAGAACACACAGTTAGTGGTGTCACATATAAAAACAAAAGTAAAAGCCGATACGATTATTGATAGCTCTACCTTAGAGGAAGTAAATAAAGTAATGGATGCCTTTATTGAAAAAATCAGTCGAAAGTTTAACTAGAATGAAGTCAAAAAAAATACCCCGCATTATGGCGGGGTATTTTTCATTAAAACCAACTGCTCTTAATACAAGTAGTTCAAAGCAGTTTTATCATCATTATTAAAGAAGCGGTTGCTTCCATCTGTACAAGCCAACATCCAAGATTGCGCTGCCAATGTAGCTGTAGATGGTGTGCCAGGAATTAAGTTAGCTCCATCAGTGCCTGCACCCTCATTTGAAACAGCACCACCACAGCTGATTGCTCTGTTGTAATAATCAGTATGACGGAAGCCAATGCAGTGACCCATTTCGTGAGCCATGATAGTGGCAATTCCATTTACAGTCAATCCATAAGTAGACTCAAGGATTCCGCTCATTTTAATTACACCGTAAGGATTACCTGCTGTTGTAGGGAAACCGGATGAGCCTAAAATTCCCTGACGCTCTTGTGATTTTGTAAGACGGCTGAAAACAATGTTTGCAGAGCTAGTAGTCACGCGCTGAAATTTCAATTGAAGATTTTCTGCGTTGAATCTGCGAATTGCTTCATCCACTGCGGAGAAATTAGCTGCACTAAATGTAGTGGGCATGTAAACCGTAATCGTTCTTGGCAATCCGGTCACCAAACGATTCGTTGAATATTGTTCAACAGTTGGCACACGCTTACCACTTTCCATTGTAGACAGATCAGCAGCAGAAAGGAAAATATCTCCTTCTACTAAATAACCGCCATCAAAGCTGATGGGTGGATGTTTTACTACATCAAAGCCAAGGCCGATGAGTTGATTTCTTACTTCACTTGAGATTGCATACGGATCAACATCTTGATTGGTTTGGCAAGAGACAAATACGCCAGAGGCAAACAAAACGATGAGTGAGAATGAGAGAAGTTTTTTCATAGATGTGGGGTTAGGTTGTTAATTATGTATTGAAACAACTGAAATAATCTCGTAAAGTCAAGCATCACCCCCATAAATGGGGTATTCTTAAGTCACGAACGCTGTAAAATCCGTCCTAAAGCCAATACCATAAAATAAAATTCGCTCGTCCACTTGTGCTGGTTATATGCCTCAAATCTGTTTTTCTAAATCTCTTTTCAGATATTTGCTTTCATCGATGAAATTCAAATCCCTCACATGGTATGCAATTCTGCTTGCGTGGATTGCCGTTGAAGCTGTCTCTGCACAATCAAATTTATCGCCTGCACTGAAGGCAAAAAAATCGCAGATTGAAGTGGGTAAAACTGTTCTCGCGATCTCCGTTACTTCTCCTGCTCGTTTTCGCAAAGAATATGAGGGAAAGATTTCCATTCTCAAAGATCACAAGCCTCACCCGAGTTTTGAGATTACGCTAGCTCGCATTGAAACCTTCCAAGAGTTACAAAAAGACTCGAACATCACTTTTATCGATTGGCACAGCGCTCCTAAAAGCGAAGCAGATTTTGAATTCAGTAATTCATCATTCAATCGAATTACCAAAGTGCAACAAATGCTACCCGATCTACTCGGGTCGAATTCCAAAGTCTCCGTTAAAGAACTGAGCTTTGATGCGAATCATCCGGATCTGATCAATCGCAGCTTTACTACTTCCGTTACCCCTGTAGCTGTTTCGCAGCATGCTACAAACATGGCCATTCTGATTGGCGGTGGCGGTAATTCTTCCTATCGTACAAAAGGGGTTGCTTCAAATGTGATGCTCACCTCCTCCGATTTCTCAAATCTATTTCCAGACGCAGCAACGCTATTTACCTCGAATAGTATTGCTATTCAAAATCATAGTTATGGCGTGGATATTGAAAATTACTATGGAAGTGAAGCGGTAGCCTATGATCAGCAGGTTTCACAAAACACTACACTACTGCATATTTTCTCAGCGGGGAATAATGGCAAGTCAAAACCCTTGAGTGGCACCTACCAAAATCTTGGCTTTGCAAATATCACTGGCAATTTCAAACAAGCTAAAAATGTATTGGTGATCAATGCCGTTGATTCAACACTTGCTATTAACGAATTAAATTCACGTGGCCCTGCCTATGACGGGAGGATTAAACCGGAGCTGACTGCTTTCGGACAAGGGGGCACTTCGGATGCCGCAGCCCTTGTATCGGGGATTAGCGTTTTGTTGCATGAAAAATATAAACAAGTAAATAATGTGTTGCCCGAAGCAGCTTTGGTAAAAGCAATATTGATTGCGAGTGCCGATGACTTAGGTACTCCGGGGCCGGATTTTTTGTATGGCTATGGGAATGTAAATGCTTATAACGCGTTGCAGATAATAAGTAATACACAATACTCAACTCGTTCCATTTCTTCCAACAAAGAAAACAATATTGCGATCAGCGTTCCCCCTTTTACAACAGAGTTAAAAATCGCGATTACTTGGTCTGATGTACCGGCTGCGATAAACGCAAGTACGGCCCTCGTAAATGATATAGATGCTTGGATAGATAATGGAACCATCATTCGTCCGTGGGTTTTGAGTCACTACCCTAAAACAGATTCGCTGACTGCACCTGCCAAGCGAAAAGAAGACCATTTGAATAACGTTGAATACATCACGATCTCAAATCCAAGCGCAGGAGATTTGCAATTGCATATCCGCGCTAACAATTTGACTGGCGGGTCACAACTCATAGCAATTGCTTATGCTTTCAAAAGTCAACAGATTTTTTCATGGGATTACCCCCAGATGAATGAATTAGTAGAAGGAGGCAAAAAAAATCTTCTGGTTTGGGAAAGTGCTCCCTATAAAAAAGGCGATCTATATGTTCAACTAAACCAAGGCGATTGGCAACTCGTACAATCCAATGTAGATCTGAATCAATTTACCTATTGGAAAACTCCAAACACATTCGCACAAGCAAAACTGAAGATGGTGATCGAAGGGCAAGATTACCTGAGCGAAATCTTCACGATTGCCCCATTACCAAAATTAAAAACCGCTTTCATCTGCAATAACAGCGTGGCACTTACGTGGAATAAAATAAACAATGCAACCAGCTACGATGTTTATGCATTGGGTAATCAGTATCTCGAAAAAATTGCTACTGTGAGTGATACCGTTTATACATTCTCTGCTTCAAACAAAACCCGATTTGCCGTCATGCCCAAGAACAATTCTATCGCAGGCTTGAAAAGTGAATCGATCGATTACACCTTACAAGGCGCTTTGTGTTACATCAATTACTTTAGTGCTACGCGTGTTGCCGCAACAGTCATTCAATTACAACTATCGATCAGCACGCTTCTGAACATTCAATCCATTTCCATCTATCGCACAATCAATGGTGTTCGCTCATTGTGGAAACCTATTAGCAGTTCATCATCGCTTAATTACACATTAATCGATTTAAATTTAGAATCTGGGCTATTAGAGTATGAAGCGGAAATCACACTAACTGATGGAAACAAAATAAAATCAGGTATCGCATCGATAATTGTAGAAGAGAAAGACAAATTACTCCTTTACCCGAATCCGGTAACATCCAGTGAAGATCTTAACATTCTTTCATCGGGTGGAGGAAAGAAATTTCTTGTGCTGGACATGATGGGGAAACGCCTCGCTGAAGTAGAGTTGCAAGAAATCGAAGAATCGATTGACTTGATAAGTTTACCGATTGGAGTGTACGTCTATCAACTGTTTAGCTCCACGGGTGTTTTGCAAGACAGTGGCCGCTTTATTAAACGTTAAGCTCTGATTACTCTTTCTTCGGTTGTCCCTTCTTGTCTTCAAACAACATACGAACCGAGGGACCATATGTATCATCATATTGCCCGGATTTCATATTCCACACAAACGCACCTAAAAACAAAAGCGCAATGGTCAATGAAATAGCGATTAACAAAATAATTATTTCCATACTATTGCTTTGAAGTTTCCAAGCCACGAGACACCCACTGTACGCCCAGCGCACTGAACCCAACTACACTTACACTGCTGATAGGCATTAAAATTGCTGCTACCAAGGGCGATAAGTTGCCGGTGACGGCTATGCCAAGTGTAATTACATTGTAGAAGAAAGAAATGCCAAAAGCGATTTTCAAAACAAGTGTAGCCTTCTTACTCAAGTCTAAAAACCGGTGGAGGTTTCCAACCTGATCCCCTCGAAGAATTCCATCGCATGAAGGGGTGAAAATTCCGGTATCATCCGTCACTGCAATTCCCACATCGCTTTGGCGCAAGGCGCCCGAGTCGTTGAGGCCATCGCCCAACATCATCACATGTTGTTGATTTTTTTGCAAATCAGAAATAAAATCTGTTTTATCATGCGGGCTTTGATTAAACCGCAATTCAACGTGTGCCGGAAACAATTCACGCATTCTTGATTCTTCGCTGCTATGATCACCTGAAAGTAAAGCCACACAGCGATTGCCCAACGATTGAATAACTTCTTTCACACGCGGACGTGTCGCTGTCTCAATGCGAAAATAGCCACGAACTTCATTGTTGATTGAAACAAATACCCTCGTCAACAACGAAGGATTGGTTCCATTAAAGCCCACAAACGATGCAGAACCAACCCGGATGGCATGACCACTCACTATTCCTTCAACACCCTTTCCAGTGCGCTCCATAAATCGCGTTACTTGCAAGTGAGATTGCGAGTGTATCGATTGCGTAATTAACTTACTTAACGGATGAGACGATGAAGCCGTAAGTAATCGCACCCAACCTAATTCCTGATCATCGAGTACGCCAATAAATGTAACCTCAGCAGCTCCGTGAGTAATGGTTCCTGTTTTGTCAAAAACAACGGAGTCAATTTTTGCGAGACGCTCAATCACATCTGCGTTCTTTAAATAAAAACCATGCTTACCAAATACGCGCAGCATGTTTCCATATGTAAAAGGTGCTGCCAGCGCCAGCGCGCAAGGGCAGGCTACCATCAATACAGAAGTAAGGACCAACCACATTTGTGTTGGGCTAATAAAATACCAGTAAATAGCTGTTACCAATGCCAGCGCCATTACAATCCACGTAAAATTGCGGGCAGCCTGATCGATAATTTTTTTGTACCGACTTTCTTTATCCTTCTGAAAAATCTCTCGGTTCCATAAACCGGTTAAATGACTTTGGGAAGTTTTTTTCTGTACGGTCATTTCAACAGGCGATCCAACCAATCTTCCTCCTGCATACATCAACTCACCTTTGTGCACTTGCACTGGCTTCGCTTCACCCGTCACAAAACTATAATCGATAAATGCTTGATCGCTGAGCAAAACGCTATCGGTGGGTATAATCTCTTGATTTCGTATCCGAATCTGATCTCCGGGTTCTAACTCATAAACAATAACAGGCGACCAATCTCGTCCTACCCATTTTTGAACCGCGAGCGGAAAATAGGATTTGTAGTCGCGATCAAAAGCAAGGCTTTCATAAGTCTTCCCTTGAAACCATCTTCCGATCAACAAAAAGAAAACCAATCCAGAAAGGGAATCTAAATACCCAGGGCCCGTATGTGTAACAATATCGTAGCTACTCCGCAAAAACAAAGCCGCTAGGCCAATAGCGATGGGCACATCAATATTGATTTGCTTTTGCTTAAAGCTGTTCCAAGCATTCACAAAATAATCTTGGCCCGAATAGAGCGCTACCGGAACAGCGAGCGCCAGATTCAAATAACTAAATAACAATTTAAGCGATTGATCAGATCCATCTAACCCCAGGTATTCCGGAAAGCTTAGCAACATAATATTGCCAAAACAAAAACCGGCTATGGCTAACTTCAAAACTAAACTACGATTACTGGTAGGTTTGGCTCTTTCTTCTAAGCTAATAGAAGGAGCATAACCTACAGCCGCCATCAAACGAGCAACGCCACTCAGTGTAATAATTGACGGATTGAAATGAACGGTCACTTGCTTGCGACCAAAATTCACTTCGGATTTTACCACACCGGAATTCAATCGCTGCAAATTCTCGAGCAGCCAAATACAAGATATGCAATGAATAGAAGGCACATAAAATTGTATTGAGCTATAGTTAATCGAATCAAATGACAACAGCTTGCGCTTAATAGCAGGCTCATCTAAAAACGCATAGCTTTCTTCATGAACATGACGCAAGGAAACGCCTGGCTTATCAGTAAACTTGTAGTACTCACATAAATTATTATCATCCAGAATTTCATAGACCATTTTACAACCTTGACAACAAAAATTCTTATTGTCTTGAATGATCGTTTCTTCCTCGCAAGGCTGACCGCAATGGTAACAAGCCAATTGCTCAACAACAATACTATCCATTGGAATAAAAGATTGATGCCTCTTGACTAAAAAGCTTCTTCGTAATTTGATTGCTACGCAGAAGCGCCACTGCACTTTTGCCCATGACCAGCAACGGATTTTTAGCGTGTGCTGCCAACTTCACTAACTCATGATTCATATTAATTCCATTCATAGGCACAATGCCCACATTGGTAAATGAATTTTTAACAAATCGAATAAAGTAATGCTCCAGAAAAACTTCGGGCTTGTCACTTGCATTCACCATCAGAACAGTCACCGTTTTATCTGAAGCAACTCCTCCAAACAGATGAAGAAATGTTTTCAGTGCGGTGAGGGAACTGGAGTCCGCATCAAACACAATCAGGACTTCATCATAACAAAGTGGCACTTTCGATGATAATAACACCGGACACGCCAGTGGCTCTATAAAATTAGTGATGAACGATTCCGGAAGCTGGTCGATTACTTCTAAAGGCAATGGATTGATCAGCACCAAATCCGCAAAACGACTACGATGGATTAACGCTTTGACGGTGTAGCTTCCCGGATTAAAAAAATCCACGTTGAGCTTGAGCAACCGCGCTTCATCTTCGAGTTTTTTTACGACCCAAGTTCGATCAACTGGTGGCGTTACCGGAGTGATACTAGACTCAACAAAGTCGCGCAGAAAAAATGCTGAAAATGTTTTGGAGTTCAGATGAGAGAACAAATCAGCATAGCCACTCATGCTCTCATGCGATGGCTCCAAATCGGCCGGAAAAAAAATTTCTTTCGTCACTTTATGTTATTCTTCTTTTGATCGAAATGTCCAGATGGGGCAATCCAAATGATTGACTACATCTTCTGCAATGCTGCCGGATAATATATGATTCAATCCTTTTCTACCATGTGTTGCCATGACTACCAAATCACCACCAATACTTTCAGTGAAGTTGCGCACGCCATTTTCCTGATCGATTTCATTATACACATTGAGCGTATAATCTTTCAACATAAAGCGTTTGGCAAATGCTTTTAACTGCGTATGGGTGATACTGTCGCGTTTAAACGAAGCTGGTGTGTTTACATAGAGCACATGTAATTTCGCTTTCAAGAAACCTTGAAGTTCTTTTACTTTTTGAGTCAGCTTCTCAGCTTCTAAATTCAATTCATTCGGAAATACAATGTTTTTAATTGATGATAACTTCGTTGACTTTTTAATGGTAAGCACCGGCACGTTGGAGGTGCGCACAATCTTTTCGGTATTTGATCCAACTAAAAATTCTTTCGCACCACTTACGCCATGTGTACCCATGACCACCAAATCAATTTCCTTTTCTTCAATAAACTGACGAATGGTTGCTGTGGTAGGGCCAAACTCAACGAAGCCCTTGACAGTGGATTCTTCCTCCGCCCATTTGCCAATCATCTTTGTGAATTTTTTCTCTGCATTCGCCTTTACTTCGTTCATGTACGATTGTTCAAAATACAGTGTAGGCATAATCACTGTTTCGTGCATCACGGGCACTTCTACAACGTGTAGTAGATAGACTTCACCCTTGCTTTGTTTTGCAATTTCCACTGCCAGCTTAAAAGCCTGCACCGCAGGATCTGAAAAATCACACGGAACCAAAATCTTTTTCATATGGATAAATTTTAAGTGGGAAACGACTTTTAAAGTAGTACAAACTACCCCTTCACTACATGATCAAAAGTAGCAGCAACACCAAAAAATGGTAATGATAGGTATCAAGGCAAAACATGACTTTTATCAGTTTTTACTTAGTATGGCACAAAAAAAAGAGAGCCAATCAGGCTCTCTCTTTTAATTAACTAGGATTAAAATGTCAGGCTACAATCAAATCCGCCTGTTTCGCCAGCCGTTTCGGGTCCAACACTCTTATTTTCTTTCCTTCAAAGGAAATCAATTCGTCCGATTTGAAATCAGATAATAATCGGATAACAGTCTCAGTTGCCGTACCCACTAAACTCGCCCAATCTTCACGCGAAAGCGCTATATCCAATAAAACACTCTCATCGCCTTCCATTCCATACGACTCTTTCAACATCAGCAAGCTGCCTGCCAATCGCTCTCGCACCGACTTGTGGGCAAGCTCCGCCATGCGCTCTTCCATAATACCCATCTGCTGGCAAACTTGCTTCACTACCTTCTTCATAAAAACCGGATTCTTCTGAAGTACTTCAAAGAAATTCTCTTTTTGAATAAAGCAGATTTTTGCATCCTCCAGCACAGTGGCTGTGGCTCCGTAAAATTCTTCACTTAATAATGCGCGGTAGCCCAAAAAATCGCCTGGCTTTGCGATGTATAAAATAAACTCCTTGCCTTGAACATTATTCTTAAAAACCTTCACCTTACCGCCATTAATACAAAACAAGCCGGTTGGCCGAGTACCCTCGTAGAATATATTCTGACCTTTTTTGTATTGAATGCAAGTCTTATGATTGTTGATGCGGCTTAAATCCTCCGGTGTCAGCCCATTGAAGAGTGAATCCTTCAAATGAGTACAAAGCTGACAATCAATCGTAAATTCCTTCCTTTGCATTGTGCGAAGATGATAAAATTCAATCCATAATCAAAGACTTCAATTTTAGGATTTTGTTAATGGCTGTTTGAAGCCGACCAAAATGCGCATCGCAAATACTAAACTCAACAAGGTCAATACTGCCCCCATCATCATGGGTGCTCCCGGAAAATAAATGGGTGCATCTTTGGCTGTGAAATAGCTGAACAACTGTGTCATCAACAAAGGTCCAATGATAGAGGTAGCGCTCATCAATCCCGTAAGGGCACCTTGCAATTCGCCTTGCTCGTTGGGAGGCACTTGCGCGGACATGATTCCCTGCAAAGCAGGTCCGGCAATTCCACCCAAACAATACGGAATCAAAAACACAAACAACATCCAACCTTCTGTAGCCAGGCTAAATAACAAAAAGCCGATGCTGTATAACATGAGACCGAGGTACAAAGATTTTTTCTGCCCAAGCTTGGGAATGATGATTCGAATCAACCCGCCTTGTACAATTGAAATCAAAAGCCCAACAACAGTCAGCGAGGCTCCGATCATTCCGGGCGACCATTTGAATTTTTCAATCGCATAAAATGACCAATTGCTTTGCACGGCATGAGCCGCTATGTAGATTAACACCAACGAGGTCACTAATCCTAAAATAACGGGATAGCGTTTTAGGTTCAACAGCGAACTGATCGGATTAGCTCGCTTCCAATCAAATGCTCTTTTATTCTCTGGCTTGAGCGACTCTGGCAAAATAAAAAATCCGTAAAGCCAGTTGACTAAACTTAATCCGGCCGCAACTAAAAACGGAATCTTCGGGCCATAACCTCCTAAAAACCCACCAATAGCAGGACCAATAATAAAACCCAAACCAAATGCTGCGCCAATCATACCGAAATTCTGCGCGCGTTTTTCAGGCTCGCTGATATCTGCAATGTACGCTCCGGCAGTAGTGAAGCTTGCCCCCATTGCACCAGCAATTAAGCGTCCCACAAATAACCAACCTATGCTAGGTGCAAACGCCAAAAAAATGTAGTCCAATCCAAATCCGAAAAGAGAAGCCAACAAAACCGGTCTACGGCCATATTGATCACTTAATCCTCCCATGATGGGCGAACACAAAAATTGCATTCCCGCGAAAGCGAACAATAAATAGCCTCCTAACCGAGATGCTTCACTGTTGGTGAGCCCACCCAATTCCATAATCAAAGATGGCATTACTGGAATTATGACTCCAAAACCAATACAGTCTATCAGAATAGTGATAAATATGAAACTTAGAGCAGGTGTTCTTGAATTTGACATGGCAAAATCGCTTTTTGATTCAATGAACTGAAAAAAATTAAACTGAACAATTAAGATTACGCCAAAGGTTAAAAAGAAAACGCATCCAATGCAACCCTTTACCGTTTGATAAGGTCTATAGTTTAAATTCAAATAGCACCTTCAAAAAAAAAACAAATCCAAGTAATCCCAGATCAACATAATATTGTTAACCAATGAAAAACCTCATTACTGTATTAATTATTAGCGCCATGAGCGCGAGCACCTTTTCTCAATCAAGAGAAGTAAGAAGTGTAAGCACATTTACCAAAATTTCGTTTCGGGTGCCCGGCAAACTAGTTTTGCGTCAGGGAAGTCCACAAAAAGTAGAATTAGAAGGCGATAAAGAAACACTCGCTAAAATTGAAACCGATGTGAATGGCGATAAGTTGGTAATTGGAAATGAAGATAAATGGAATTGGGGTTGGGATAAAGATAGCCGCATCATGGTTTACGTTACAATAGCTGATATTACGGCTCTCAGCGTTTCCGGATCTGGCGATTTGATTACGGAAGGTAAAATCAAAACAAGAGAACTTGACCTCAACGTGAGTGGATCCGGCTCTTTGCAAGTTGATGCTACTGTAACCGGCCAAATGGAAGCCAATGTAAGTGGTTCTGGTAGAATTGATGTGAAAGGCTCTTGCCAAAACCTGGAAAGCGATATCAGCGGCTCTGGCAAAATAATTGCCGACCTGATTGTTCAAAATCAGTTGGATGTTGAAATATCTGGCTCCGGAAAGTTAGAGGCTAGTGGTTCAGCCAATGAGATAAAAACAAGCATTAGCGGTTCTGGAAAAGTATATGCTTCCAATTTGGTTGTCGATAAATGCGAGGCTCGCATTACAGGTTCAGGCGATGTTGAGATTAATGTAAAAAGTGAACTAGACGCGAATATCACGGGCAGCGGCACGGTCTCTTACAAAGGCAATCCTAGCCATGTTAATGGACATTCTTCGGGTAGCGGTAAAGTGCGGAAGATGTAGTTCTCAACATCCTATAAAAGCAAAGAGACTGTCGTTGACAGTCTCTTTTTTTATGTACCTAAGGCCGGAATCGAACCGGCACGCCCGAAGGCACACGATTTTGAGTCGTGCGCGTCTACCAGTTCCGCCACTCAGGCATAAATGGGGTGCAAATATGTTTAAAAGTTTGGAATTTGACTAAATCTGGCAAAGGATTTCTTTCTTGAATTGAATAGGCGAAGGCAATAAATAATCCACTAGCAGCACCAATGTTTTCAAAAAAACCACAACTTGCGCCACTAACATATTCAACATGCAAATTTCAAAACACAAAGTAGCATCCATTCACTACACTCTTACAGATAATGATGGAAAAGTCCTTGATTCCAGCGCTGGCCGCGAGCCGTTGGTGTACATACAAGGTATCGGTAACCTTATTCCCGGTATGGAAGAAGGCTTGGAAGGCAAAAGCAAAGGCGATAAACTTAAAATTAAAGTAAGCCCGGAAAAAGGATACGGTGTGAAAGATGAAGCGCTACAACAAAGCGTGCCTCGCTCTGCATTTGGCGATCAAGATGTACGTGTAGGTATGCAATTTCAAACCAATCAGGGTGGCATTGTTACCGTTACAAAAGTAGGATTATCAGAAATAACCGTAGATGCTAACCACCCTTTGGCTGGCGTTGAATTAAATTTTGATGTCGAAGTATTGGATATTCGCTCCGCTACACAAGAAGAACTTGACCACGGTCATGTTCACGGCCCGGGCGGTCATCATCATTAATCCAAGGCATTTAAAAGTAAAGGCTACCCGAAAAAATCAGGTAGCCTTTTTCATTTCGCTCAACTAGTCAATCAATTCGATTCGAGTATTTTAAATAGCTCATCCAAATTCGGAGTCACAATAATCTCTGTTCTTCTGTTCTTCTGCTTATTCTGCGCATTATCGTTTGGTGCGAGCGGAGAAAATTCCCCTTTGCCGGCAGCTGTTATTTGTTTGGGAAGCATGCCGGCTCCAATCAAAATTTTAGAAATGGATGTAGCGCGCAACACACTTAAATCCCAGTTATCTTCCAGATAGGCGGTCTTTTTTGAAATCGGTACGTTGTCGGTATGCCCTTCAATCATTACCTGAATATCGCGCTGATCTTTTAGCGCCTTCGCCAATTGTTGTAATGCCCCGGCACCTTTCGCATCAATATCAATACTTCCCGATTTAAATAACAAATCTTCTGCCAGTGAAACATACACCTTGCCATTCTTCACTTTCACTGTCAAATCATTCTCTTTAAAATTCAAAAGCGCATTACTGATTCTGTTTTTTAAATTTTGAACAGCCTTGTCTTTATTTGAAAGAACCATTTCCAATTCCTTCACTTTTTTCTCACGCTCGGCAAGACTATTACTTAAAGAGTCATTTTCGCTTCTGGTCTTCTCCAAATTGTTTTGAATGGCTAAAAGCTGATCGCGCTGCAACGCCACATCACGATTGAGTTTTCCGCTGTTGGAAAGTAGGTTCTTATAACTCGTATTCAGTTGGTCAAACTCTTTGTTTAGCACTTCCAGTTTCTTCTGATTTGCTTTGTAAGTCTGATCTAATGACGCTGAATCAGCACGCATTTTCTTGAGTGTTTCCTGCATTGAAGCAATAGATGCATTCGCGGCTTCCAATTCTTTGTTACGATCAGCCAAATCTCCTTCCGCTTTCACTTTTTGCGCGAGCACATCTTCAAATTTCTTTTTAGAAACGATGCAGGAACTAAACAAAACTGCCGAGGCAGCTATTAAAAAGTAGGTAATCTTCATAGTTTAAAAAATTGATCAAACAAATATCTAAAATTAAATACAATTGCTACTTTACATGAACAACAATCAACGAATATATGGATGGAATGCTCAAACCCGATGCACTGAAAGGCAAAACAATCATCATCACCGGTGGTGGAACTGGCCTTGGTAAATCAATGGGAAAATACATGTTGCAGCTAGGTGCAAATTTGGTCATCACCAGCCGCAAAAAAGATGTACTCGATAAAACTGCAAGTGAACTTGAAACAGAAACCGGTGGCAAGGTTCTGGCACTTTCGTGCGATGTTCGGAAATACGATGAAATTGAAAACGTATTAAAAGAAACGGAAAGTCATTTTGGTCGAATCGATGGAGTGCTCAATAATGCAGCGGGTAATTTTATCAGCCCCACCGAGCGGTTATCACACCGTGCTTTTGATATTATTGTAGATATCGTACTCAAAGGCACTTACTATATGACATTGGCAGCCGGCAAGCATTGGATTAACAAAAAGCAACCAGGCACTTTCCTGAACATTGTTACAACTTACGCTTGGACTGGCTCAGGCTATGTGGTTCCTTCTGCCTGTAGTAAAGCCGGGGTATTAGCATTAACACGTTCACTTGCTGTTGAATGGGCTAAATACAAAATCAGAAGCAATGCGATTGCACCCGGTCCATTTCCAACTGAAGGTGCCTGGAGCAGACTTTTGCCCGGAGATCTTGTCAAAAAATTTGATCCTGCCGAGCGTGTTCCGCTCAAAAGAGTAGGAGAACATCAAGAGCTCGCTAATTTGGCTGCCTATTTGATGTCGGATTACTCAGATTATATTAATGGCGAAGTAATTACAATCGATGGTGGCGAATGGCTTAGAAATGGAGGCGAGTTCAGTCATTTAGAAAGTATCAGTTCTGAACTTTGGGATGAATTGGAAAAAACAAAAGGAAAGGGCGCTTAAGCACCTCTTTCCTTTTACTTGTTTCTGCTCTTCCGATAAGAATTTTTCAGAAATGTCCTAAAACACAAAAAGCCCTTTAGGGGCTTTTTGGTTTGGGTAAATGAAAAAAGGCAACGACCTACTCTCCCGGGTTTTAACCTAGTACCATCGGCGCTGGCGGGCTTAACTTCTCTGTTCGGAATGGGAAGAGGTGGACCCCGCCGCCAAAGTCACCTC
>JBGAUU010000034.1:0-38820 GCA_044228465.1 Cyclobacteriaceae bacterium | reverse complement strand
ACGCAACTTTGGCCACTTCGAAAAAGCCGAACGCAGAATGTTGCGCGAAGAAGCCAAGCAACTCAAAGCCGATGCCGACATGCTGGAGTTTTACATCACCAACGACTTACTGCAAAAAAGCGATGTCATCTGCTGCACGTTAGTAGGATCATCCCATCCCGTGCTGCGCAGCCGCAAATACAAAACAGCCTTTATAGACGAAGCCGGCCAGGCGCTGGAGCCTGCGTGCTGGATACCATTCTTGCGTGCCGAACGCATCATCTTTGCAGGCGACCACCTGCAATTGCCGCCCACCGTAAAATCCAACGAAGCTGCCAAACAAGGTCTTACGGAAACGCTCTTTGAAAAAGGCATCAAAAAATTCCCACAAAAAGCTTCCATGCTGCAAGTGCAATACCGCATGCACGAAAACATCATGCAGTTTTCATCGCACTATTTTTACAACAATGAATTGATCGCACATAGCTCCGTCAAGTCAGAACTTCTTAGGCCGGATCAACAACCCGTAGAGTTTATCGATACGGCTGGTGCAGGCTACAACGAAACACAAGATCCAGAAACACTCAGTCGGTTGAATAAAGATGAAGCCGAGAAACTCATCAGCTTGGTAGAAAAATTAGTAGAAGAAATCGGTGTGGAAGAATGGATCATGCAATCCCTCACACTAGGCATCATCACACCTTACCGCGCCCAAGTTAAAGATGAAGCCGAGAAACTCATCAGCTTGGTAGAAAAATTAGTAGAAGAAATCGGTGTGGAAGAATGGATCATGCAATCCCTCACACTAGGCATCATCACACCTTACCGCGCCCAAGTCGATTACTTGATTCACTTAGCTGAAAGTTCTGCCTGGCTGGAGCCGCTCAACAAATTAGTCACCATCAACACCGTAGATGCATTTCAAGGGCAAGAGCGCGATGTTATTGCCATTAGCTTTGTTCGCAGCAATGCCAAAGGTGAAGTAGGCTTTCTATCTGACATCCGCAGAACGAATGTAGCGATGACGCGCGCTCGCAAAAAACTAATAATGATTGGCGATAGCGCCACACTTGGCTCACATCCTTTCTACACGCAGCTGATAGAATATGTGCAGAGCCATAATTTTTATCGAAGTGTTTTTGAGTATTGATTAAAAGGAAAAGTGCATATTGACAAATCCCTGTCATTAGCGATTCAGTTTTTTTAAAAAAACTAATCACCAAGAATTACTTGTACCCAACCCTTTATACTTGCCATATTTCCAAAACAATCTTCATAGTTAACCAACCAAAAATAAACACCCGGTGATACTCCTTTACCATCCCAAGGTTGATTTGAATCAGAAAAAAAAACTTCACCTCCATATCGATTTATTACCTTTAGAGAGTAGTTTTCAATGTTGCCATTAACCATTAATACGTCATTCTTATCATCATCGTTTGGTGTAATAACATTAGCAACAAAAATAGAGTCTTGAGGCCGCTTGTTTACGTCCAAAGTCAGCGTCTTTTTAGAACAATTGTCATTGGAAATTTTTAGATAATATTTTCCCTTAGATGAAACCTCAATGCTTTTCAAGTCAATTCCGGAAGTTACTAAGTCAAATACATTCGCTTGTTCATTGTATCTAAACCATTCATAGTTAACATTAGGGGAAGGCTGAGCTACCAATTGCACCGGTTCATCACCACATAAATCTCCTTGAATATCCAATTTTATATCCGGCAAAGGAGATTTTACTATTTGCAATGATTTAGTGAAGAAGCAACCTGTAGCCGATTGCAATTGATAGCTGAATGTAAAATTACCCGAGGGCAACTCTCGAATTAAAACAAGTCCAGTAGTAGATATTTTATTGCCAGACCAAATACCTCCAGCAGGGTTTGCCTTCAATTCAATAAATGCTAAGTTTTGATCACATACTGGCGGCATAGAATCAATGATAATATCAATTTGCTCATATTCAAGAGTAAATATTGGCGAGTTAACAGAACAATATTCGTTAGAAACTTCAACAAAATATTCCCCTGCCAGACCAGCCATAATTGATGATGTGGCGTTATTCGTAAAAGCAAAACTTGCACTTGAGTTTACTCGATAAAACCACTTATATGTTTGGTTATCGATTTCCTGCACAGCAATAGATTTAGTTGAGAGCGGAACTTTACACATTGTGAGTGAAAGTGCATTTAGCGGTACGATTAATACGGGTGGCTTAACTTCGATTTGGAGTTTACCTGGATAAAAACAATTAGGCGTTATATACGTAAGTTCATGTACTCCTATTCCTGCTAATTCAGGGTCAAACTCTCCAGTGGTTGAATTGACAATTCCTTTACCCGACCATACGCCACCATACGGATAACCGAACAAGGTCGAATGACCACTGTTCAAACACACTGGCGCAACAAGTTTAATCTGAGGAGGCATTTTAGTAGCGTAAACAGACCCTGAGTTTAAGCCCGTACTAAGATTTTCCGCAGGAGCACCTATAAAAAGATAATCTTTATTCAAAGTTGAGGTTAAGCCGTAATCATCATTATGAAAAGTATCTCCTTGCAATGTTAAGAAACGTATATTCCTAGTCCAATTGTAGTTCCATCCTTGATAGACATGTAAATAACCAGGAGGGCCAGAAACAATTCCATCTTTTACTGTGTCAGAAAAAGGAGCTCCTACCATTAATAAATTCCCAGAAGCCTTAACCGATGCACCAAACATGGTCATAGAAGTATTATCTTTTGGATAAATAATTGCTGATTCCGTCATTGACTTCCAACCGGAATTAGGCCTGGCATAAACAAATACAGCGCCTAAGTTTGATATTGAATTCGTATCATAACCAGGTGCTCCCACAAAAATGTGGTCGCCTTCAATATCTACAGAAGCTCCGTAATCTGCTAAATTTAAACTGATTTGATTTCCATAACTTGAAGGTGTCAACTCGTACTTAATCTCCCATTGATTGGAAGCATTCAGTTTAAGTAAATAAACTATGCCACCCTTACCTCCTTCAATATAACTTGTTTCTCCAAAAACCATTAGATTCGAATCTAAGTCCACAGAAATAAAGTCAGCACCTAAAGGATCTCTAGAACTTCCTATTACTTGCTGATGAAAAACCCATTGTCCTTGTACCTTTTGATAAATAATCAGTGAGTTTTTCTCACCAGATTTGCTACTTATTGCCGTTATGACAAGCCACTTATCATTCATACTCATTGCACTATTTCCGCCAACAAATGAACTATCAAAGATTTCTGGGATTGTCAGCGTTTGAACCAAAGAAGGATTATTCCAATCACCATTGTTCTGAAATATAAGAATTGATCCATAGCCATAATTTACAGCAAGCTCATTATCATATGCCGCAAAGGCAGAACCAAAATTATATCCTCGTTGCTTACTCAGTTCTGGAAAAAGTTCTCCGCTTTTTAACCACCTAGTTCCTTGTAATGAATAAATGTATATTTTTCCTGCCTGTGGGCGAAGGGAATTGTCTAAAGGAGCAGATGTAAACAAATAGTTCTGATGCATCAACAAAGCTGTACCAAAATAATGACCACGAGTGTTATTTCTTAGCGTAACAACTCGTTGGTTTATCCATCCAGTAGACGTTCGAGTAGTGGCATCAACAGCGATCTGGTTAGCGCGCTTATCTTGTGAAGAAGCGAGTGAAGTAGCAACCTTATTCAAATACGCAGCAATCCTAAATCCATAATAAAATGGATACTTGTTCGTGGACACAATTTGATAAGTAGGATTACACCAACCTAACGAAGACTTGGATATTTCTATCAATTCGCCAGTCTCTCTAACTTTATCTGAATAGGCAAAAAAGACCCGATTATCTGAAGAAGCAAGACTTATTGGAAAATCAGCTAAAACTTCTGACTGCTTTGGGTGAAAAGAACAAGTCTGGTTTGAGTTAACCCATGATCCATTTAGTGGCTTTGAATAAAATAATATTTTAATATTCTGAACTTGTTGACTTCTCTCATAATAAGTAGTAAAAATACCCTCATCATTTATGGTGGTTCTAAGTCCGAGCGAAAACCCGCTCAAATCAGTTTGTAAACGAGCTCTTAAAACATATTTACTTTGTGCTTTTAAAAACTGATAGACAAATAAAGCACCTTTGCCATCAACTGATATCTGATCGCCAATAACAAGAGTACTATCTCTAGTGGCTATTGAAGCGCCAAAATAAGGTGAGTATCCATCTGGGTTACTGAGTAACTGATTTGGAATTGAACGATTTGTCCATGATGTTGTTTGAGATTTACTAAACGTATAGCAGTTGCCACCGCTATAAAAATCGCATGCAATAATTGAATTTTGATTTTCTGAGATAGTTATGCTTGACTGATCATTAAATACTACGTCTATTCCCATCTTTAGAATAGCTGATTCGTTTGTTGATGCCTCCCATCCTGCTACTGGCTTTTTAAAAACATAAATGGAGCCACCATATCCTGCAGCAGTGACAACCAAATAGTCACTACTCATTGCAACATTGTTTCCAAAGTACAAAAACTGTTTAGGCAAACTTGGCTTTATCAACTTTACAAAATTCCATGCGCCTGAAGAATACTTATATAAGTAAATTATGCCTGAGCGATAAGCTAACGTATCGCTCCATTCTGCACCTACAGCCATATAATCACCAAACATTGCAATAGAACGACCATACTCATCATCAGATGTTTTAGCCGGAGAAGGTATTAATTTCTGAAAATCGGTCAAGCATTGTGCTGTCGCAGTATTAATAACCGAAAAAAGAACAAGAACTAAAAAATTTGACCTAGTCATAGCTAAACTATTACAACTAATTTTTCTGAAAATAGATTACTCAAATAAACTCAAAATTAAAATAACTAGCATTAACTCATTATTGAATTCTTCTCCTCACCGCGCCCATTACCGCTTCTGCCGTCCAAGGATCTTCCGGCCAATGATGGCGGGGGTAGCGCATCCGTAATTCTTTGCGCACCTCATGATAGGTCGTTTGCCAAAAGCTCTTTAGGTCTTGTGTTACTTGCACCGGTTTATACCCGGGTGAAAGTAAATGCAACATAATTTTTGTACGACCTTGATTGACCGTTGGGGTTTCGAGTAATCCAAACATTTCTTGCAATCGTACTTCCATCACAGGCGATTGGCCATCATGAAAGTAGCGAAGCGCGATGTTCGATCCACTCGGCACTTTCAAACGAGCAGGCGCCAGCACATCCAACTGATTCGATAAGTTCCAAGGCAATAAACCACTTCGAATCGCGTGGTCCTAACCACTCATCTGCTGTTTGTAACAAATGCGCATCATCTACAGCCGGCCATTCTTCTTCGGGTCGCCACATTCGTAAACTCGATACGCGTGCTTGCCAATTGATTTGCTCCTCATCCCAATTCAAAATTCGCAAGCCTTCCTCTCGCAAGGCATCACACAAAATTTTAATTCGCTGCGTTTCTGAAATTGTGGCTTTCGGTTTTGAACTGATTACCAATGTTCCAATTCTCTTCTCCTCAACTGAAATAATTTGTCCACGTTCTGCCTCCCAGCGTACAGATTCACTTCTTACTGCGTGTGTTTCAGCATCCGAAAAATCAATTGGTGCTGCTAGAAATATTTTACCCTCTCCTCGACTACCGGCATCTAAATGCGCCACACACAGCCATAGTTCCCGCAAAAGCGGATCATGATCCGGCAAGCGCACCATTCGGCCATTGGCAAGTTTATAGCGCTCACGCTGTGGTTCCACCTGCTGCGCAATTCGCTCCGGATAAGCCTCCATCAATAATTTGCCCACTTCCGTATCGCTGACAATACCATTATCGGCCTCGAGCCGAAACATCTTGCGCCAAGCGGTGGCTAAACGCTCGATTCGTTGCAACACATTGCGATCTGCATTTACGCGTTCTCCTTTTCTCCATTTACGAAGTGCTTCTAATCGCAAACTTAAATCAGCACCGGAGTCTTTCATTAGCGGATCACGCTCTTCCAGCAAAGCCGACACATCAGTTGCTAACTGCTTACCTTTTTCATCGCCCGGTGAAAGTAGCATGTGCGATAAACGAGGATGCGTGGGTAACTTGAGCATCTCTTTACCTCGCTCTGTAATCCGATCATCGCGTAAAGCACCTAAGTCAATCAATAATTCTTTTGCCTGATTAATTGTGCCCACAGGCGGAATTGTAATCCACTTTAGTTCATTCACATTTTTGATTCCCCACTGATACAACTCCAAAAGCATGGGAGCCAAATCTGCTTCCAATACTTCCGGTTGCCGATGAGGTTGAAGATGAGTATGTGTATTTTCTGCCCACATCCGATAACAAACGCCCGGCCCTAAGCGGCCCGCCCTGCCTGCGCGTTGATCAGCGGCATCGCGTGTTACACGAATTGTCTCCAAGCGGGTGAGCCCACTGCGCGGATCGAATCGCGGCACACGCGCGTATCCTGAATCAACAACAGTGGTGATGCCTTCAATCGTCAAAGATGTTTCTGCGATGGAAGTAGCCAACACAATTTTTCGCAATCCTTGCCGGTGCGGCATAATCGCTTCTTGCTGCTGCTTCAATGGTAAATCGCCATACAAAGGCATGATAACAGCAGAACTCTGTTCTTGTAACAACTCCGCGGTCTTATGAATTTCGGCTGTGCCCGGTAAGAAAACCAAAACATCTCCGGATTGCTCGGTCAAAGATTTTCGAACCAATCGCGCAGTGGCATGAGCGATGGAACTATCCTTATCGGGAGCTTCATATTTTAACGATACAGGATATTGTTTTCCCAAGCTGGTAACAATTGGGGCCTGATCTAGAACGGAAGAAATCTTTTCGCCATCCAATGTGGCCGACATAATGAGCAGTCGCAAATCTTCGCGAAGCACTTGCTGACTTTGATAACAAAGTGCCAAGGCCAAATCAGCCTGAAGACTTCTTTCATGAAACTCATCAAAAATGACTAAACCAACATCGGGCAAAGCATTGTCCGTTTGAATCATCCGTGTTAGTATGCCTTCGGTTACAACTTCAAGGCGTGTATTTTTACTCACTACGTTTTCAAAGCGCACACGATAACCAATCGTTTGACCCACTTCTTCACCGTACAAATCAGAGAGTCGTGCAGCTACGGACCGTGCTGCTAATCTGCGCGGCTCCAATAGAATGATCTTCTTTTTATTCAACCAAGATTCCTGAAATAAATGCAAAGGCAACACAGTCGATTTTCCGGCACCGGGTGGCGCTTGCAAAATGACGATGGGATGATGAGCGAGTTTCCTCTTCAACTCATCAACTACTTCAAGCACCGGATACGACATGCAGCAAAAATAAGAATAAGATGCAAATGAAAATTACCGATTGGATCAATTTCAGAATTCTTATTTATTGAAGATATTTGACGCACGCTTTCATTTATGGATAATCGATTCTATCAGCATTCAGAAAAATCAACACCCATTAACTTGGGTATTGCCATTGCTATCTCTTTTATCATTGCCATTCTGCTTGCGTACGTCTACAACATTCTCATCCTGATCATTCCCATTGTATACATCAATGTATTCATAACCGGTATTTTCGCAGCTGCGCTGGGCTATACTTCAAAATTTATTTCTCGTTTGACAAAAATCCGGAACAGCCGTCACAATTTAGTTCTAGCAGGCCTAACAGGTTTCATTGGTTTCTATTTTCAATGGATAGCCTACGCATCATTTCTAAATACCAATAGCCTATGGTTCGATGCTTACATCAGTCATTTTAACTTTATCTATGATCCCATAGGATTTTTAACAGCGATTATCGAATTCAGCAAAGTTGGATCATGGAGCATGTTTGGTGTAACGTTCAGAGATTTTCCTTTGTGGATTATCTGGACCATTGAAGCCGGAATGATCATCGGCTTCCCAATTTTCATTATGATCAAGCACCCAATTGTTCCTTTTTCCGAACAACTTGATCAGTGGTATCCTCGCTACAAGCTGTCTTATGAGTTTGAAAAGATAACCATGCGAATCAAATTCAATGAAGATTTACTTTCGAACCCCGAGGCCACCATTTCTGCATTATCCTATGGGGCACCGGGTCGCTATTCGGAAGTAATCATCTACTACTTAAAGGACGAGCAGATTCAATATTTGTCAGTTGATAATGTTCTCTTGGAAGATCGCGGAAGCAAAAAGGATATTGATCACGTAGTTCAATTACTAAAGATTGACACCACGACTGCCGAATTGCTGATGAAAAAATATGGAAGCAAAAAAGAATTTGCATTGAATTACTAGAATTCTTTCCTAACCGAGTAAGATGGAAACCAAAGACGGCATCCCAACATTTTACGCTAAGACCGGAAGTGCCTGGAGAAAGTGGCTTGAGAAAAACTGCCGTTCCGCAAAGTCCGTGTGGTTGATTATTTATCACAAACAAAGTAAAAAGCCGAGCGTGTATTATCCTGAAGCGGTTGATGAAGCATTGTGTTTTGGTTGGGTTGATAGTAAGCCGAATAAACGCGATCATGAAAGTTACTATCAATTTTTCGCCAAACGCAATCCAAAGAGCAAATGGAGCAAAATCAATAAAGAAAAAGTAGAGCGGTTGATTGCAGAAGGCCTAATGACTCCAGCGGGACTGGAGATGATTACGCTTGCCAAACAATTGGGCACGTGGGATGCACTGACCCCGGTAGATAACCTGGAAGAACCGGATGATCTGAAAAAAGCTTTTTCAAAAAATAAAATTGCTTACAAAAACTGGCAAGGATTTCCGCCTTCTACCAAACGAGGAATTCTTGAATGGATTCTCAATGCAAAACGCCCCGAAACCAGAAGTAAACGCATTACCGAAACGGTTTCGTTAGCAGCGCAAAACATCCGAGCCAATCAATACAAGCCCTCTTAGAAGGTATTGATCTTACTCCTTTTTGTGTACTTTTGTTGCTTAATAAACTTTGTGTGAAATCTTCGCTTTTCGCTATTTCTCCGGTGGATGGCCGTTATGCCAAAACCACAGAATCACTTCAAAACTATTTCTCTGAATATGCACTTATCCGGTACCGTGTTCGGGTAGAAGTTGAATATTTCATTGCGCTTTGTCAATGGCCGTTACCCGAATTAGTTTCGTTTCCGAAAGGTCAATTTGAAGCGCTTCGAAAATTATACACAACTTTCGATTTATCGGCTGCCGAAAAAATTAAAGAAATCGAAAAGACTACCAACCACGATGTAAAAGCAGTGGAGTATTTTTTAAAAAATGAATTTGATCGTTTAGGACTCTCTTCGTTTAAAGAATTTATTCACTTCGGACTTACATCGCAAGACATTAACAATACGGCTACTCCTCTCTTACTGAAAGAGTTTTTGGATGAAGCATACGTGCCTTCTCTTCGTCAACTCATTTCATTGTTAGAAAAAAATGTAGCCGACTGGAAGGATATTGCCATGCTGGCGAAAACCCACGGACAGCCTGCCTCTCCCACCCGGTTAGGAAAAGAAATCGAAGTATTCACCGCAAGGTTGAAACAACAGCTTGAGTTGTTAGCTCACATTCCGCACTCGGCAAAATTTGGAGGGGCTACAGGAAATTTAAACGCGCATGTTGTCGCATATCCAAACATCGATTGGAATGAATTTGCTACGCGATTTGTGAATACTATTTTACAGCTAAATCGAAGCACGCCTACCACTCAAATCGAGCATTACGATAACATGGCCGCTCTGTTTGATAATTTGAAACGCATCAACACCATTTTTGTAGATTTCAGCCGTGATGTATGGCAATACATCTCCATGAATTATTTCAAACAAAAAATTAAAGAAGGCGAGGTGGGCTCGTCTGCCATGCCGCATAAAGTAAATCCCATTGACTTTGAAAATGCTGAAGGCAATTTAGGATTGGCCAATGCATTGTTTGAACATTTATCGGCCAAACTTCCAATTTCAAGATTACAACGAGACCTGACAGACTCTACTGTATTGCGCAACATTGGAGTACCTATGGCGCACACCATCATCGCATTCAAATCATTGGAAAAAGGTATTGGTAAGTTGGAGTTAAATCAATCTGCGATCGACAAAGATTTAGATGATAATTGGGCGGTAGTTGCGGAAGCGATACAAACCATCTTGCGAAAAGAAGGATATCCAAATCCGTATGAAGCTTTGAAGGGCTTGACCAGAAAAAACGAAAAAATCACCCAGCAAACTTTGACAGCTTTTATAGATACGCTTTCAGTCAACGAAGACCTTAAAGCAACACTCAAGAAAATTACACCATTTAACTATACCGGACTTTAATCTGCTTCCGGTGTGTAGAGCAACGTGCCTGATGCGAAATCATACAAAGTCAATCTGCGGAGATTGAAGTAGGAAGTCCAATAGGAGCGTAAGGCTTCGAGATAGCTGCGTCTGGCTGCGTCCTTTTCAGTTAAAGCAATATTCAAATTGGTAATATCAATTTTCCCAATCAGGTACCGGTTTTGGGCTACGTTGTATCGCTCACGTGCCACTTCATCAGACTTTTTGGTGATCTCAATTTGTAAACGAAGTAATTCAAATTGCCGAACTTGCGTGATGATTTCTTGCTCGGCATTGATCTCGTCCTGCGCAATGGTATAATCGTTTAGCTTCTTATTTGCTAGTGCCGTTTGCATAGTGGCCTTGTTGCGTCCCCAATTCAAAATAGGCACGCTAAATCCGAGATTAAATTGTTGTTGTTCTTGAGGACTTCGATAAAGATCACTGACCATAGCCCCAGAGTTATTCAATCCATATGAAGCAGTCAGTGATGCATTCTGTAAACGACTGGCTTTTGCTCGCGCCACTTCACTTTCCGCTTCAATCCGCCTTCTCTCAAAGGAAATATAAGCAGCTCGGTTCTTCTTAGCATATTGTAAAGCTTCTTCGAGTTTCACTTCAAATAGAGGGATCTCTTCGGGTAAAACCAATTGAAACTCCTCATCGTCTTTCAAACCCAAATAGATGCGCAATGAAAGGCTGGCATTCTGAATATTGATTTTTGCTTGGGCTACATCTTGCTTCGACTTGAGCAATTGCAATTCTACTTGCAATAATTTGTCTTGCGAAGTCGTGCCAATGTTATACCGTCCTTGTTCGATTTTGTAGATGGTGTCATTATTAGCCAGATTGAACTTGGCGATTTGCTCATCGATCTGAGCGCTAATTACCCGAAAGAAAAAATCGGAAGCATTCTGTGAGATAAATTCCAGCTGTTCAACATACTCACGCTTCGACTCTTCAAATTTGAGAGGCAGTGTTTTGCGATCCCACTTGTAACTATTATATGCATAGAGCGGCTGATCTAATCGCACATTAAAAATGTTCCCGCTCCACAATTCCGATTTCAATGCATTGTCGGTGAAAAAATTAAAATTCGTGTTGGCAGAAATTGTACCACCCGTCCAGCGCAGCGGTTGTTGCAAACCAAGATTTGCAAACGAGTTTGTTTGGTTGATAGGTTTAAACAACTTCGTTCCATCCGGTTGAATAATTTGTTGGAAGTTCAAACTATAACTCGGTGCGTTTCCGCTGATAGCCAGTTGTGGATTATACCGTGCGCGGAATGTGCGGTATTCCCAATACCGGGTTTCCTTAGTGGTTGCTACTCGCTTCGAAGCAGGTGATTGCGCTCGTGCACGTTCAATCACTTCGTTAAGTGTAAATTTATTTTGCCCGAAAGTAGCAGCACTTACAAGACAAAAGAACAAAAAGGTATATTTTTTACTCATATCGTAAAGATGCAATAGGGTCTTGGGCGGCAGCTCTGCGCGCTGGTGCAATGCCAAAAATTAAACCAACAGTGGCAGCAACGCCAAACGATAAAACAATCGAAGCAAAACTGATAATGGTTGGAATACCAGCAAACGATGAAACCAGGTAGGCAAACAACACACCCAAAATCACTCCAATGATTCCACCGCTTACGCTGATCATGATGGCTTCGAACAAAAATTGTTGTACCACATCACTTTTCTGTGCACCAATCGCTAAACGCAAACCAATTTCTTTAATCCGTTCGAGAACAGAGGCGAGCATAATATTCATAATACCTATACCACCTACCAGTAATGAAATTCCGGCAATAGCACCTAATACATAATTAAAAATGTCATTGGTGCGCTGTTGTTGCTTTAGCAGTAACTCTGGAATTTCAATTTCATAATCCACCACATCAAAATGTCTGCGTTTGAGCATGCGGGAAATAATTTCCGCGGTCGCCTGCAGTTTTTCAGTTTTATCAACCTGTAAAACTAACCGATCCAATTGGTGATAGTTTTTCTTCTCCGCCTCACTTTCTGAAGTTGAATTATTCTGACCGGAGATAAACACAAACCCACGGCTATTCTGAGCTGCCAATCGCAGTGCTTCGGCTGTAATCAAATCACGGTTGCGATAGCGCACCAATACACTCTGTAATGGAATGTAGACATCCATATTAAAATCGCGGATACCAAGTTTACTGATGCTGGCTTGCGAAACTACCCGCTCATTCATGACACCAACGATCGTGAGCCAATGTGTTCCCACTTTCATGGTTTTGCCAATCGGATTTTCAGTTGGGAAAAATCGACTTTTCAGTGCCGAACCAATGATACATACCGGAGCACCAAACTTAAGTTGTTCATCGTTGAACACATTACCTTCCGATAGTTTGAAATCATAAATGGAAAAATAAGCAGGCTCTACGCCCACTAACTTAGCCGATCTTCTAAAACCATTTCGAATCACATAGGTATCCAAAATGATTTCAGGGCTTACTTGCGTTAAATCAGGTAGAATTTTCTTAATACTTTCTACATCACGCACTGTCAATCCTGGTGAGAATTTTTTCTGCTCCTTCTTTCCGACTTTTTCGCTGATCTTCTCTTCCTTCTGCTCGATGATTGGTTTAATCACAATGTTGTTGACGCCCACTAGTTTGATCTGATTCAAAATTTCTTGCTGGGCTCCATTACCAATAGCAAGCATCGCAATAACAGCGGCCACTCCAAAAATAATACCGAGTGCGGTTAATAAGGAACGAATGCGATTGGCAACAACGGCATCGATGGCAATATAGAGATTAGCCAATACGCGGGCACTGAAAAGTTTTTTCATGCAACGTGTAGTTAAGCGGATTAAATAGATGGCTTTGCTGCGTGCGTAGTGTCCTTCGGAGTTTCTTTCATCTCCTTCTTTTTACGCTTCCCATTTTGCTGCGGGAGTAATTTTACTTCCTCGCCATCTTTTCCGGTAGGAACAGACAAAAAAACTTCTTCTTCAGGCAACAGGCCTAATGTAATTACAGCCTCATTTGAATTCGTTTCGCCCACCACTACTTCTTGTTTAATGATCTTTATACCATCCTTCTTGAATACATAGGTAATCGAATCATTCTGTGTATGTAGACTTTCCAGCGGAATAAAAACCACATCATTCAAAACTTGAGCAATAATTTTATTACTGGTTGTCATGGAAGGGCGAAGTGTTGCATCAGTGCCATCTATTTCTACCAACACTTCGAATACTTTAGCATCTGAATTGGGTCGCTGCTCACCCACGTTTGCCACTTTTGTAACAACGCCTTTCAATTTCTTATCAGGATCAGAATCCAAACCAATCAATACTTTTTGTCCGGGTTTAACTTTTCGAACATCTACTTCATTCACAAATGTCTTCGATTGCATTTTTGTTAGATCCGGAAGTGTAGCCACGGTGGGCTCCCACATGCCAATGCGCGAACCTGCTTTAATTGGTTTACCATCCCATCCTTTCTCATAAATTACCATTCCATCTTCCGGAGCCATTACATTAAACGATTCCAGAATTTTACTCATGCCATCAAAATCGCCTTTCACCTTGCGTAATTCAGCTTCTACCTCACGCATCTTCTCTACATTCTGGTTGCGCTTAATTTTATAATTTTCTAATGCTTGCTGATACGCACGATTTGCTTTGTCAAGATTAATTTCAGCTTGTTTGATAGTAGCAGGTGGCTCAAACTTGGATTGTTGTAGGATAATCTCCTTTTCCTCGGCACCGTATTTTAGATTGATCAGCTCATCTCGCGCCTGACGCATTTGAAGCGTGGTGTCTAATTGTGTCTGTACGAATTTGGAATTCGCTTTCTCAAAGTCGATTTGCTTCTGATTGAATTTGGTTTGAAACTCCGAGCGATCGAGTGTAGCTACCCAATCTCCTTTTTTCACGACTGTTCCTTCGTCTACTATGTTTTGAAGTGTCACCTCCCAGATTTGAAATTGGCGCACACTACCGGGGCCCATAATCTTTACAGAATTTTTGGCTTCCAACTCTCCGGTAGTTTCCACTTCTACCCGAAATTCGCCTTTCTTCACAAGCGCAATGATATCGGCAGCGCCACTGGCTTTGGTACGATTAAAAATAAAAAAGCCGGCAAGTATCACAACAACAATACCCGCGGCTATAATGTAACTTCTCTTCATAACTAATGGTTTCGGTATTTGGTACTACTGCAATCCAGGCTAAAAGGTTACAAGAAACGACAAGGATGGCAAATTATTTCTACCAACCTATCGTGTTTTAACAGCTTATTAGCAAATAGATGAATAAACTGATTAAATAGTTCTATCTGATTTCTTCACCCGGGCGGGTTTTCCAACGTTCGTGCATCCACACCCATTGCTCCGGATGCTCGCGCACAATTTTTTCGGTGAAGTCGGTGAATCGCTGTGTATTGACTACCAAATCGGTTTCTTCGTCTCCCGAAATGATCAATGGAATTTCCGGAAGAATGTGCATCTGTTGTTGTCCATTCTCATCCAAATAAATATAAGTAGGAACAACAGCTGCACCTGTGCGCAAAGCCAGAATAGTAGCACCAATGGGAGTGGCAGCCTGCATGCCAAAAAAATTAACAAAGCGGCTTTTCACTTTTGTATCCTGATCAATCAAAATAGCAATCGATCCTCCGGATTTTAATACTTTGAATAATCGTACACTTTCTTTGCCTCGTTCAATGGCGATTGCCCCGAATGCATTTCGGTATTCCCAAAGAAGTGCATTCAACCGTTCATCTTTCAATGCGGTACCCACAATATTGGGATTGAGTCCGCGTAAAGCCATGTTCGTAATTTGCAAATCAAACGCACCTAAATGCGAGGTCAAAAACATAACACCTTTTCCCTTCGCATGAGCCTTCTGGTAATTTTCTAATCCATGTGTAGTCAAAAATTTTTCTAAGTCAGCTAATGTTTTCACTTTGAGTGATCGCAAAATATCACCTGCGTTTTTTCCCAACATCACAAACATCTCTTTGCTCAAATCAACAATTTCACGGGGCGATTTCTCGCGACCAAACGCAAGACCCAGATGGAATATAGCGCGCTCACGTGGCTTGGGCGAAAATGCATACGCTAGTTTTCCCAAGAAACCGCAGAAGGCTAACCACATTTTGCGCGGCATCAGATTAGATGAAAAAATCAAAAACCGCACAAAGTAATAAAGGCTGGTATATTTGATTTCTTTTCGAAGAGGTCGTTTTTCCATGGACTGCAAAGATACGAGTAGGATTCGTAAATTTAGCTATGGATAAGGAACGAATCCAGCCATCTCTCTTGAAGAAGTAAGCCATGAAAAAACTGATCGTCATTCGACATGCTAAATCAAGTTGGGATGATCCATCCTTAGACGACTTTGATCGTCCGCTAAACAAACGTGGTGAGAAAGATGCGCCTCGCATGGGCAAATTGCTTCGGGAAATGAAGATCACTCCGGATTATCTCATTACAAGTCCGGCTGTGCGCGCCATGGAGACCTGCAAACAAATTGCCAAAAAAATTGATTTTCCATTGAACAAAATTATCCTGAATCAAAAACTATATCATGCTAATTTGGAAACAATTCTACAAGTAGTACAAGAGATTCCGGACCGAAAAAACGATGCTGAGGAAATCGCTTTATTGTTTGGTCACAATCCCGGGTTGACTGAATTTGTGAATGCTATTTCCAATGAAGCTATTGTGAATATTCCCACTTGCGGAATAGCAATCATTTCGCTTTCAAATGATCGCTGGCGTAACTTGAAGTTTGGTAGCGGAAAACTAGAATGGTTTCACTATCCAAAAAAAAATTGATTGACTTATTCTAAAAGTAATAACGCCAATTAAAAATTAATCGAGCAGAAATATACCAGATAGGCTTTAACTCCAACTCATTTTGAGCAATAGGTGTTATCGCTGCAGTTTTAAAAGGTGTATCCACTCCAAACGAAAACTGCAATCGCAATGCTGAACTTTGTGATTGTGAAAATGAGCGCACGGGTTGGTATTCTAAAAATGGAAAATCATACTTGATCGATTTATAAGTTACGATGGCCAGTGTGTTGGCGCTGGTAGGAACAAACAAGGCATCGGCAGTACCGCCTAATCCATAGATCGATAATCCTACCTCACGACCTAAAACAAATTGAAATCTACCTATGGGCGTAGCAAATCGCGATTGCCAGCCTATCACACCTCCATTCACCGCTTCAACTGCTATTTTCTGAAATGCTTTTGGGTGCGCTAACCCAAAAATAGGATACGCTAAAAGTAAATCTCCGGGTATTAACCAAAAAGGCAAGCGTAGTCTGACGCTGTAGGCTGAACGTCCGGGAATAATGGATGTAATCGTGTTGGCCTGATAATTAGGATCATTACTTGAAAATTGTGTAGACGAAGGTGAATCTTGTCGCCAGCCTGCTTGAAAAAAAATCAGCCCATCACCGGTTTGATTAAGAACACCTTCCAAACCATAACCGATCATCACATCTGCTTCAATACCTGCTACACTTCCGGGCACCTCCTGCCCCGAAGCAAATCCACCCCGAATGGAAGAAACATTCACCGAAGTAGATACACCCAGAAACAATCCCAGTTCTGATCTAAACCGAGGCAGCTCACCCAAACCCGAACCTAAACCTGGAACCGGAGTTTTCATCAACACATCTTTCACCAAATGAAAATTCAATTTGCCATTAGGCAAAAGGGTGTTCTTGCAAACATCCAAGGTATCCGGTCTCAGTTTTACATTTATCCAATCTGCGTTTGGTGTTGTAGCGTTACTGGTAGCTGCATCGACCAGTTGCTGTAAACTAAGCTTAACAGCTTCTGCCGCAAAATCCGCATCCTCCTCCCGCAGGTATGCATCTCCTTTTGCTACGCGCTTCGTTCCTTCCCAAGTAATCACCTCCAGGCCACGTTCATTATAGTAATCGTGCGTGCCTTTACGAAGCGAAGCATTACCCCAGGTACCTGCAATGTGTCCGGCAGAAAACATGTCTTGCAAAAAGTGAATCGCAAATGCTTCATCGGCCAGAGCTGCCAAAGCTAATGATGCCTTTTGTTCGGGTGGTGTAGTGCTGGCTGCATAAAGTGTCGCTTTGCGAAGTGCTAATGTGTGAAACCAAGCATAGGCAGCAATCGCATTGAGTTCTACGCTATCGCGTAAACTGTTGGCTAAAAATTCTTCAGCACGTTCACTGGAAGTTCTTCGCGAAAGCAAAAAATGAACATTGTTCGAACCTGCGCGAGTGGCATAATCAATATCTGCCCGTTGTAATTTAATATCCGAATCGCGCAAAGCATTAATTAACTGACTGGCGTTTTTCGCTTTTGCAATATCAGATTCCAAATGAAAAGTAATTTCAGCTACTCGTAAAATCCAATCGCTATACAGAACGGTGTTGAGCATGGCATCCGGAGAACAACTATGATCTCCGGCAATGCCCATCCATGCAGCATAATCTAATTGCTTAGGCCTAAGTGGAGGATGCTCGTCAACCAAGTCTGATGTTAATCTATTTTCATGACCCATACGCGCCTCTGCCCACAGGCGCGCTAAGATGATTCGCTGTTGTTCTGGTAATTTTTGAATCGCTAATATGCCAATCCTTCGGTGTTCTGGATACACCCATGCAGTGGCTTGTTGCCATGCAAACAACCACACACAAACAATGAGTATAAGTCGCAAGGTCATAACCGAATTTGACTCAACTAATTAAATCGATCTCTTTATTTTCTAGAGTATATACTCGCTCAAGTCCTTATTCTTTATTAACCCGTTTAGTTTCTCTTTCACCATTTCTTTGCTAATGATTAATGAAGCAGGTGGCTGAATCTTATCTGGCACATCAAACAAAAATTCATTTAATAATTTACTCATTACGGTGTGCAAGCGTCTGGCTCCGATGTTTTCTATTTCAGCGTTGATATCATAAGCAGTTTGGGCAATCTCGTTGATTGCTTCTTCATCAAAACTGATGGATACATTTTCCGATTGAAACAGTGCTTCATATTGTTTAGTAAGCGCATTTTTTGGTTCTGTTAAAATCCGAACGAAGTCTTTTTGCGTGAGGCTGTTTAACTCCACTCGAATCGGAAAGCGGCCTTGTAACTCAGGAATGAGATCAGAGGGCTTAGAAATATGAAAGGCACCGGCTGCCACGAATAATACATGGTCTGTTTTAATGGATCCATATTTTGTATTTACAGTACTACCCTCCACGATTGGCAACAAGTCTCGTTGCACGCCTTCACGACTCACATCCGGTCCTCCTCCACCCTTCTTACCTGAACCTGATGCAATTTTGTCTATCTCATCAATAAAGATGATACCGGCATCTTCGGCTTTGCGAATGGCCTCTTCCTTCACCTCATCCATATCAATCAACTTAGCGGCTTCTTCTTCCATTAAGATCTTTCGCGCTTCCGCCACTGTCACCTTTCGCTTTTTCGGTTTCTTAGGCATCATGCCACTGAGCATCTCCTGCAGGTTCATCATTGAAACTTCATCCATCATTCCGGCACCAATCATGCCAACTCCTGGTGCTCCACTCTGTTTGATATCAATTTCAATCTTGCGCTCTTCCAGTTCTCCGTTTTTTATTTTCTCGCGAAATAAATTTCGTGTTCTTTCATTCAACTCTACATCCGAAGAAGGAGCCTCATCTGTATCACCGTTGGGCATCTGAAAACCCGTTGACTTCCGCATGGCAGGAATCAAGGCATCCAAAATTATCTCTTCGACTGTTACTGCTGCCTTTTCTTTTACTTCTTCCTTCTTGCGAGCCTTTACCATATTCACCGATTGCTCGACCAAGTCGCGCACCATGCTTTCGACATCGCGTCCAACATATCCAACTTCTGTAAACTTAGAGGCTTCTACTTTTACAAAAGGTGCATCAGCAATTTTGGCAAGCCTTCTCGCTATTTCAGTCTTGCCCACGCCTGTTGCCCCGATCATCAAAATATTATTCGGAATGATATCATTCTTAATATCTGTCTGCACATTCATTCTTCTCCAGCGGTTCCTCAAAGCAATGGCCACGTTGCGTTTTGCATCATGCTGCCCGATGATATACTTGTCCAACTCCTTTACAATCTCCAGCGGTGTAAGTCCTCCTATCCTTTCCATTTTCGTATTCAAGATAAGTTGTAAAGGTAGAACCAATTGGAGAAATGAAAAAGAATTTCACGAGAGTCTTTTTAGGTTCAGTTGACAGTCTTACCAGACAATTCATACGGTGAAGCAAACAACTACTTTGGGTTTAATTGGATGCCCCACAGAAAAGAAGATGGTACAAATCATGCATTCGAATGCATGATTTGTACCTATAAAACATTAAAATTGAGCTAAATTAAGGCATTTTCGAAAAGGGTGTTAAATTTTATTAAAAATGCGCTATTTTTGAATGTTGTTTTTATGGTCTATCGGGAAGCAAAAAAATGGTTACGGATATTAGCTAAAGAGTTCCGCTCTGTAGCTGTGGTAGGTCCACGTCAAAGCGGAAAGACTACGCTCGTGCTCGAAACATTTGGTAAGAAGCCATACGTATCACTGGAAGATCCAGATGAACGTCAGATGGCCGATAGTGATCCCCGTGCATTTTTAGATCGATTTAAAAACGGAGCGATTATAGATGAAGCGCAACGGGTACCTGCTTTGTTTAGCTATCTTCAAAAGATTCTGGATAACACCAAAAAAGATGGCCTGTTCGTACTAACAGGTAGTAATAATTTTTTACTTCAAGAATCAATCTCACAAACGTTGGCAGGTAGAATTGGTTATATCGATTTACTACCGTTTTGTTACCGCGAACTTTCACAAGTATCAATCAAAAAAGAAAATACAGATCATTTACTTTGGAAGGGCTGCTATCCAGAAGTGCACGGCCGTGAGCGCAATCCTACCGTTTGGTACTCTGCCTATATTCGGACCTACGTAGAACGAGATGTACGCCAGCTTAAAAATATTACTGACACCATTCTGTTCACTCGTTTCTTACAATTATGTGCCGGGCGTATTGGGCAACAATTAAATCTGGTCTCGTTGGCAAACGAGTGTGGCATTGATGTTCGCACCACCCAAAATTGGCTGAGCGTTCTAGAAAGCAGTTTTGTCATTTTTTTATTGAAGCCACATCATAAAAACTTTAATAAGCGTCTGGTGAAAACACCGAAGCTCTATTTTTATGATACCGGATTAGCATGTTCATTGCTAGGTATTAAGTCAGAAAAAGAATTGACCAACTCTCATTTTAAAGGCTCGCTCTTTGAAAGCTATGCCATTTCTGAATGCTTGAAAAATAAACACAATACCGGGAGTCAAACATCTTTTTACTATTGGCGGGATAATAAGGGAGTTGAAATTGATTTATTAGCTGAGAACGGCCGAAAACTTCTCCCTATCGAAATCAAGTCCACTCAAACGTTCCGTGATGATCATTTATCGCAACTTCACAAGTGGAATGGCTACGCAAAACAACGAGGAGGAATACTGATCTACGATGGCCCTCAAAGTTATACCCGCAGCGATGGAATTTCCATTGCGAACTGGCGTGAAATCGGAACGCTGAAGAAGATCTATAAATAGCCCGATCAGAACTTATAATTATATCCCAGCCGGATTACTTGCGTTTCATAGTAATCTGTGCTGGTATAATTAAATCCTTGACCTTGAATTTGTTTTTTGATGATGAGCGAATTCAATAAATCGGTTGCATTTAGAAAGAGTTCTCCCTTTCCTTTTTGAATTGATTTTTTTGCCCCTGCATCGATCGTAAATCGGGTATCAATGGTTCCTTGTGGAATGATGTCGGGAGCCTGATAGATCGCAGTAATCTGAGCCTCGATTCCGCCTGATAATCGAATCTGATTATTCACTTTTATATTTCCAGAAAACACTTCTTGTTGCGGTGCAGAAAATGTATTGGTGGAAGGATAGAGATTTACAACGGAGAAGGCATTGATCTGATTGTGATACCCATTCATGTTAACACTAATAGAATAATGGGTTGACACTTCTTGGTTGAATACCATTTCCAAGCCGGTGTTGTAACTTTTACCTGCATTCTGAAAGATCGCGTAAATCAGTGGACTAGCGCCAACTGTACTGGAAATGCGGGTAATTGTTCCTTCTGCAAAACGATGATAGGCTGCCGCATAAATATATCCCTTTAAACCACTCGACTTATATCCAAGCTCAATTGAATTCGTAAACTGTGGACGTAAACCGGGATTTCCCACCTTAATAATTTCGGCATCATCATACTTTGGAAAAATTCGAATATCTACTTCGTTAGGACGATCCACTCTGCGGGTGAAGAAGAACGACACCTTATCGCGATCATTCAACTTGTAAGCGAAGCGAACACTTGGAAACGGCTGCGTGTAATCATAGCCGCTGGTTTTATAAACAGGATGATTGGGACCTACTTCATAATCAATGCGTACATACTCCATACGCAATCCAATTTCTGCTTCTACTTTTTTACTTTCATAGATGTAATTACCATACGCAGCAGGAATAATTTCTTTATAGGTCGCTGCTCCTCCGGCATTCATATCGAGCGGAGAATTAAGACCGGGAATGAAAAGCATATTCGTAGGAATATCTCTGTTACGGAGTTTGATTCCTGTTTCTAAGCGACCATATCGAAGTGGACGGATGTAATCAACATTCAAATCATACACCGACTCATCTGAAATAAGTTTAAATGCGTCTAATCCCGTGTAAGTGGGAAGTATGTTTGTAAAATTGTATCGCTCATCCTCGCGATGGAATGTGTAGTTAAAACCTACATTGAGTAAACGACCAGCCTCTTTAAATTTATGCTGATATGCAGCCGTAGCCATGATGGTCGTTTTCAATTCATCTTCTAGAAATTGCCACAATCGCAATCGTTCACCAGTCTTTCCATTAAAAAAAGGCTCATCTCCATTGTCAATAATCTTCTCACTCCCAAACAATCCCGAAACTGTAAGTGTATTGGCATCATTCATCGTCCAGTCGATGCCCGTCTTTAATGTAGTGAAAGCTGTATTTCGATTACGCTTTGTTTGCTGATTAATAATTGTTCCATCTGTGTACGTACGAGTGACGAATTCATTTTTGTTCAACGTCTCGGTGTAAAGGTAATCTCCTTGAAAAAAGGCATTGATTTTACGCTTGCGATAATTAAGCGACAACGAAGGATTGATTTTAGGAGTGGTCTGGTATTGCGGACGAATCGTTGGTAAATTATCTTGTCGAATCCACAATGCACCAAGGCCTGCGGTCAATCCGGCCTTACCATTAAAACCTTCCTGATTGTTTTTCTTATAAATGATATTGATGATACCGGCATTTCCGCTCGCATCATATTTGGCCGAAGGGTTGTTGATAATCTCAATCTTTTCAATGGCAGAAGCAGGTAGGTTATCGAGACCTGATTGACTCCCGAAACCTGTCAGCGCAGTTTGCTTACCGTCAATCAGTACGACCACTTTATCATTTCCGCGCAATTGTACTTTCCCATCTTGCACGGTAACACCCGGTAAATTTTGCATGGCTTGCAAGACTGAGCCTCCGCTTTGGCTGAGATTATCAGCTACTGAAAAAACTTTTCGATCCAGCTTTTCATTCACTGCATCTTGTTGGCCTGTAACTACTACTTCGTTTAAAATCTTAGCATCTTCTTCCAATACAATCGAGGCTACATCCAGATAATCGGTGAGGCTACCCACATAGAGTGGTTGTTTCTTGGTTATGTATCCTATGAATGAAAATTCCAACAAATAATTTCCGGGCTTAACATTGGCAAGCTGAAAACGCCCCGCTTCATTTGTAACCGTGCCCGTAACAAAGGTAGAGTCGATCTCTCTTTTCAAAACTACGTTGACATAAGAGAGATTGCTCGCTTTATCTTTGACGCTACCTGAAATGGTTACTGACTTGATCTGACCAAAAGAAATCAACCTAAGCGCTAAAAAGAAAAAGATTAATAGATAGCGCATAGCGATAGTTCTACCTTCAATATTAGACAAACAAAACTACCGGTTTATTCCAATGGAAATACAAATAATCAATATGCGGTTATTTTACGATTTCTGTTCTGCCAAACTAAACTCCATCGGCTTTTCTACCTTCTCTTTCAATAACGCAATCTTCAGCACTTGCTCTACGGAATCCACATAGTGAAAAGTTAATCCTTTGACGTAGTTCTTTTCTATTTCGGCAATATCACGTTGATTACGCGCGCTTAAGATAATTTCTTTGATGCCACTTCGTTTGGCTGCCAGAATTTTTTCTTTGATCCCTCCTACCGGCAAAACTTTTCCGCGCAAGGTAATCTCGCCCGTCATGGCCAGATTGGATTTCACTTTTCGTTGAGTAAAGATCGATGCGAGTGAAGTCAACATCGTAATGCCTGCCGATGGTCCATCTTTCGGCACAGCACCGGCCGGCACGTGAATGTGCAAATCGTACTGTTGAAACACGCGATGATCAATACCCAACGACTCGGCATTCGATTTCAAATATGACAAGGCTGCCATGGCTGATTCTTTCATCACATCACCCAACTGACCGGAAATTGTGAGTGCTCCTTTTCCTTTGCTCAAACTCGATTCGATGAACAATATATCACCACCTACTTGCGTCCAGGCCAAGCCCGTTACAACACCTGCAATATCATTTCCTTGATATAGTTCTTCATCAAAGATTTCTGCGCCTAATGCTTTTACTACATAAGCAGGTGTAATTTCCTTTTCAAATTCCTCTTCCATGGCCTTTGACTTGGCTACACTCCGCACCACTGATCCAATCTTGCGTTCGAGGCTGCGAACTCCCGATTCGCGGGTATAACTTTCGATCACTTTCAGCAAAGCTTCTTTGGCAAACTTCACTTCGTTGACACCCAAGCCATGTTCCTTCAATTGCTTCGGCACCAAATGCTTCACCGCTATTTGTAACTTCTCTTCTACTGTATAGCCGGTCAATTCAATAATTTCCATGCGATCGCGCAAAGCCGGCTGAATGGTATCCAACGAGTTTGCTGTGGCAATGAAAAGCACTTTCGATAGATCGTATTCTACCTCGAGATAATTGTCTCCAAATGCATTGTTTTGCTCAGGGTCTAGCACTTCCAACAAAGCAGAAGATGGATCGCCCCGAAACTCGGACCGCACCTTATCAATTTCATCCAGCACAAAAACCGGGTTCGATGATTTTGCTTTTTTCAAATTCGCCAAAATTTTTCCCGGCATGGCACCAATATACGTTTTGCGATGCCCACGAATTTCGGCTTCATCGTGCACACCTCCCAACGACATGCGCACATAGTTTCTTCCCAATGCTTTGGCAATGGATTTTCCCAACGAAGTTTTTCCAACTCCGGGAGGTCCATACAAGCACAGAATAGGACCTTTCATATCTTGCTTGAGCTTGAGAACCGCGAGGTATTCAATGATGCGGTTCTTCACTTTCTCCAAACCAAAGTGATCTTTGTCCAACACCTTGCGGGCATTTTTCAGATCGAAATTGTCGGTCGTATAATCGTCCCAGGGTAAATCGAGCATGAACTCGGCATAGTTCATGGCAATCGGAAAATCCGGTGCTTGCGGATTGGTGCGTTGCAATTTGTCCAACTCTTTTGCAAAGTGTTCAGCTGCTTGCTTCGACCATTTTTTTTCCGCACCGCGCTTGCGTAGTTTCTCAATTTCCTTATCGGGTCCGTCAAAACCTAATTCATCTTGCAATACTTTAATTTGCTGACGCAAGAAATAATCGCGTTGCTGTTGATCGATGTCCGTATGTACTTTCTTTTGAATTTCATGCTTGATCTCCAACATCTGAATTTCCTTTAGCATGTATTGCAAAAGCAAGGTGCCTCGATCGATGATATTATTCACCTCGAGAATCTTTTGCTTGTCCGCCACATCCACATTCAGATTGGAAGCGATGAAGTGCACCAGAAAAGCAGTGCTCTGAATATTATCCAACGCCAATTGTGCCTCTTGCGGAATCTCAGGATTGAGTTTCAATATCTTAGAAGCAGCATCTTTCAGCGATTGCACCAATGCAGTAACTTCTTTTCCGGATAGATCCAAAGGCACTTCTGTCTGCAAATCAATTTTAGCCATCAGAAATGGCTCTTCTTGCGTAAATTCTTTGATTGCAAAACGATTCTTGCCCTGAATGATGATCGTAGTATTCCCATCCGGCAATACCAACATTTTGATGATTCGTGCCACCGTTCCAAAACGATACAAGTCTTCTACCGTTGGTTCTTCCGCTTGCTTATTACGCTGTGCTACTACACCAATAATGCGATTGCCCTGATACGCTTTTTTGATCAGTTTAATCGACTTCTGACGTGTAACCGTGATCGGGATCACCACGCCTGGAAAGAGCACGGTGTTTTTGATGGGCAGAATAGATAATTCTTCCGGCAGTTCTTCCGGTTTTATATCCATCTCCTGTTCAGGATTGATCAACTGGATCAATTCTTCCGATTCTTCCTGAACGATGGGTGTGGCTAGATTCTTAAACATAGATCAATGACAATATGACACAAAAAATGCGCGTCTCCAATATAAATGTGAAAGCCGACTAATTGAACAATACCTATGCCACCGTTTTGGTTATCTGTCAAATTTGTATCAAATTTCCATGCTGATGCGTTTTCACTTCCCTATGATAATGTGCTTCAAAGTTCGATTTTTGGTTATTTTGGGGCTATCGCTGCTATTAATTTCCTTCGATAGCCCAAGCCAGGATACCAAAGAACCGAAAACTGCGGTTGTTTCTGTAAATGATTCCATTCCAAAAAATCGACAGTATGGCATAGTTTTTCACGATCTCAACAAACTGTACTATGAAGACCTCGCTAAATTAAATCGCATCAAGCAACTGGATAAACCCGAAACACATAAAGAAATGTACACAGCGTTGAAAGCTTATGTACAAAATTTCGGAATTGAGAATTTTTCTAAAAATGCGCCCATGCTCTGGAAGCTAGCGAAACTGTCTGATCAATTTGGCCCACCGGGTGAATCGATTCAACTTTATAGACTCGTACTAAAGCATCACCAACAAGGTATCGACATCAACCAAGTTTACAAACGCTACGATGAAGTAGAAACCGAGAAGAAAGAAAACTATGTAGACCTCGATTACTATTATCAGCTGGTCGATTACCGTAAAGAAATTGATACGCTTCGTCCTCCTCATTCAGTGCTTGTTAATATGGGGCAGGATATTAATTCACCGAAGGAAGATTATGGCCCCACTATGGGCAATGTTGATTTTGTTTTGCTGTTCACTTCCAAGCGCAATGTGCACAAAGATAAACGCAAGGGCTTCAACGAAGATTTATTCTATGCATTGAAAATTGACGGAGTGTGGGCGCAAACAGAGCCATTCAAAAATATCAATACCGAATACAATGAAGGCTCCGCCTGTTTAAGTCAGGATGGAAAGTATTTGTACTTTTCGCGATGCAATGCACCGGGTAGCTATGGCAACTGCGATTTGTATGTGGCTCATTTAGGAAAAGACAGCACATGGACAGACATTCGAAATTTGGGACCCAATGTGAACAGCAGCAGTTGGGACTCGCAGCCTTCGCTATCTCATAGGGGGGATACACTTTTCTTTGCATCTACCCGATCCGGTGGTTATGGTGTTTCCGATATTTACTATTGTGTGAGAGGCAGTAATGGAAAATGGGGCAAAGCGAAAAATGCCGGACCGACCATCAATACGGTGAAGAGTGAACTGAGTCCATTCTTTCATCATCGCTACAATGTTTTGTATTTCAGTTCAAACGGGCAACCGCTCAATTTTGGAGGATTCGATATTTATAAAACATACGCCTCCAATGGAAACTGGGGTGAACCTAAAAACATCGGCCCGTTGGTAAATGGTGCCGGAGATGAATATTATTTCACCATCGATTCACAATCGCATGATTTATACTATGCCCGATCGAATGAAGATGACAAAAAAAATCTTGATCTCTATTCTTTTCCTGTACCAATGGAAGCACAACCGCTCGCCACGATTCACCTAAAAGGTTCGCTCATTGACCAAAATGGAAAACCTCTTGGTGGCATTGTTTCTGTTATTGATCTGGATCATTCCGTAGAAGTATCTCCGCAATATGTGCAAAAAGATGGATCGTTTGGTTTTGACCTGATTAATAAACGCAGGTACTTGCTCGTAATTCAAGGGGATAATTATTTCCGGATTGAAGAAGTTTTCTTTTTAGATGGCGATAAAGAAATTAAAAAAGTAGGCGAACCTTTAGAAGCCAAAATTGCATTTCGTTCATTGGAATTTGAAAATGGCAAAGCAGAGATTCTCGTATCCATGCACGATGATTTGGGCAAGCTCGGTAATTTTCTGATTGATCATCCGCAGTTGAAATTGAAAATATCCGGACACACCGATTCTGCCGGAAATGAAAACTTAAATCTGAAACTTTCGCAAGATCGTGCCGATGCCATTAAAAAATATTTGATGAATCAGTTCAAAATTGATGAAGCACGTATTATGGCCATCGGTTACGGAAGCTCTGATCCAATCGTTTCTAAAGAAGAAACAGAAGAGCACAAACAGCTCAACCGAAGAGTAGAGTTCCAGGTCATTAAAGAGTGAGTCAGAATCCGATTCGTTAACTGTCAACAGGTTTCCTTACATTTGCGCCTCATTTTTGAAACATGATTGCAGCAAATAACATTTCCCTCCGCTTCGGAAAGCGCGTTTTATTCGATTCTGTCAACATCAAATTCACTGGCGGCAATTGCTATGGTGTAATTGGTGCCAATGGGGCGGGAAAATCGACTTTTTTAAAGATTCTGGCGGGCGATATCGACCCAAACTCCGGTCACGTTTCAATCGATCCCGGCAAGCGCATGGCTGTGCTTCGACAAAATCACTATGAATTTGATGAAGTGCCCGTATTGGATACGGTAATCATGGGTCATGGCAAGTTGTGGAAGTTGATGCAGGAAAAAGATGCGATTTATGCCAAACCCGATTTTTCGGAAGAAGACGGCATCAAAGCATCCGAAATGGAAGCCGAGTTTGCGGAAATGAACGGCTGGAATGCGCAGTCAGATGCGGCTGCTTTGCTTAGTGGTTTAGGCATTACAGAAGAAGATCATTACAAACTCGTAAAAGAGTTGAGTGGTAATCAAAAAGTGCGGGTGCTATTGGCGCAAGCTATTTATGGAAATCCCGATATTTTGATTTTGGATGAACCTACCAACGATTTGGATTTGCAAACGGTAAGTTGGCTGGAAGATTTTTTATTGGAATTTAAAAACACAGTGATTGTTGTTTCGCATGATCGTCACTTTCTGGATACGGTTTGTACGCATATTGTAGATGTGGACTTCAGTGCTATTAGACTTTACACCGGTAACTATTCATTCTGGTACCAATCCAGTCAGTTAGCATCGTCACAACGCGCAGCGGCAAATAAAAAGGCAGAGGAAAAGAAAAAAGAATTGCAGGAGTTCATCATGCGATTTAGCGCGAATGCTTCCAAATCACGTCAGGCCACCAGCCGCAGAAAATTGCTGGAGAAAATTAACGTGGACGATATTCAACCTTCCAATCGAAAGTATCCGGCCATCATTTTCACCCAAAAGCGCACAGCCGGAGATCAGATTCTACATGTAGAGGGTTTAACCTACGAATCGAATGGCGTTACCCTTTTCAAAGACCTTGAATTCTTTGTAAACAAAGGCGAGAAGATTGCATTCCTCAGCCGCGAAAGTATTGCGCTTACATCGTTGTTTCAAATTTTGAACGATGAATTAAAACCAACGAAAGGAAAATTTACATTTGGGCAAACCATTACCACGGCTTACTTACCCGGCAATAACGAAAGCTTCTTTCAATCGGATGATAATTTGATTGACTGGTTGCGTCAGTTTGCGGAAGAAGAAAACAAAGATGAAGTTTACATCCGTGGTTTTTTAGGTAAGATGCTTTTCTCCGGCGAAGAAGTTTTCAAAAAGTGTAATGTACTTTCCGGAGGAGAAAAAGTGCGCTGCATGGTTTCGCGTATGATGATGCCGGGTGCAAACTTATTAATCTTAGATGAACCAACGAATCACTTAGATCTGGAATCCATTACAGCATTCAACAACGCGTTAAAAGATTTTCCGGGCACTGTATTATTTACATCACACGATCACGAGTTTACACAAACTGTGGCCAGTCGCATTATCGAAATTACGCCTAAAGGTTTTATCGATAAGTTGATGACTTATGATGAGTACATCGAGAATGAAAAGGTGGCACAACAAAAAGCGCTCTTGTATTCATAGCAGTTTTTAGTCTGCGGAAATTATTTTTCACAACCTATTGTTACTTCTTGCGTACTAGAAGTTATCCATGCGCACGCGGCAAACAAGTACCGTTTTGAATAACGGATGTATGCGCACTAAAAACCGAAGCCTATTTGGCGAATTAAACTAATCACAAAAGATTTTAGATCTTTTATATCAATTGACTTACAAATGAGTTGGGCTACTATCTATATTAAAGGAAGAGAAGGATTTGAAAAAGAGGTTCTGCACAAACTGGAACGCTCTGGGTTTTCATTTTTACCAGGTTCTGAGGAAGTAGAAAAAAATGTTTCTCTCTACTGGATCAATGATCAAAGCAGTTTGCGGGCTTTCAAAAAAGCCATTACCGCGAAAGTAATTTTTCAATATCGTTTGCGCTTTTTCACTAGTCTGGAAGATTTACATCGGTCAAATTCAGTGAATTTAAAACTCACTCCGAAAGAAGAAGCACTGATTAAAAAAATGAGTGATTGGCAACTCGCTTACAATCGCGAATTACGCAACAGCGCGTGATGAATATTAATGAAGCTGGCCGGGATGATACTTTCGCTCGGCATGCTTCTCTACATCTTCGCGGTAAAAGAGGACATCCTTAAATTTTGGTTCACAGTACAACGTAGCTTGATCCGTAAAATGATTAGAGGCAGGATTGTTGTTAACGCCACCGGCTAAAACCGATTTGGCCTTCACTCGTTTTCCAAATTCAACAGCGGCCACAAAACTATTGCCCACATAGCCATACATTTTTTTAGTGCCTGGATATTTTCTTGCACCAAACGCAGCTAATGATCCGTAAAAAGAGGAAGTGAATGCAACCGGTAAACTAGGCTTCGCATCATTGAATGTCTCATTGATTTTTCCGGTCAATCGTTGAAATCGATTTACTTCACCCCACGAAATTTTCCATGTTCCAAAATCACGCTGCAATTCATCCAATGCTTTTTTCAATGCAGTTATTTTTATTTCGTGTGAAGATTGAATCATCCGATCCATGATATCCAGCTGACCAATATTTGTCGGGATTTGCCCGGCTAGCTGTACACGCATTTCCTGACTCCAATAAAAAGCTACCGTCATGGCCACCGATTGCGTGGAATATTTTTTATCCCAACTTCTCAGCAGGTTGATAGCTTCATCACATTGCGCCCGAAGTAATTCGTCTTCTTTAGATGCGACTGCATACGCTTCTAAAAAAGACGGCAACAGTTTTTCAAACCCAGGCAGGTGTGGATCATAGGCAGCTTCAATCAATTTATCTAAAGACGCTTCTAAAAAAGACGGCAACAGTTTTTCAAACCCGGGCAGGTGTGGATCATAGGCAGCTTCAATCAATTTATCTAAAGTAAACTTAGATCCGCGGCTCAACACTTCTATTGCATGGACGCCCCTTGCGTTTTCAAAATCAGGGGCCATATAAGAGGGATACTTCGTTTTATCAGGGCTGCTAATACCCGCTGCAGTAAATGGAGTAGAGTTACAATTCTGAATCCAACCGGAAGCAGGGTTGACTAATTGAACCGTTTCATTGGCTTCGTGTAATCCTTTCCATTCCGTCTCCGGATTGCTTCCGTCTACCGGTTGCATAAAATTAAAAGCCGGATTGCGCTTCGGCATAAAGTTACCATGGAAATACGCGATGTTGCCTTTGTTATCGGCAAAGACCGTGTTGTTGGAAGTGTTGGTGCGCAACTCCATTACTTTCTGAAATTCGACCAAGCCTTTTGCTTTGGTTCGTTGATACGATTGCGTCAACGCCTTCAATGGCTCTTGCATCATTTTGATCGTAATCCACTGGTCGCCCTCCTTGTCTATTACCGGGCCATGGTGCGTATAGAAAGCTGTAAAAACACGCTTCTTTATTTCTCCATTCACTTTGTATGCCAAGGTGATTTTTTTGCTTTGCAAGGCTCGAGTACCTGAACCATACTGATATGAAAATGATTTTCCATTCCGGATAATCGTTTCTTTATATTCATCGATTGCATCGGCCATACTGGTGGTGTGCATCCATCCGCAACTTTCATTGAATCCCTGATAAATAAAAAATTGCCCCCATGTAACCGCACCATAGGCCTGTAATCCTTCTTCGCTTACTACTTGTATCTCCGGACGGAAATAAAATGAAGTATGGGGATTGATCATAAACAACGCATTGCCCGATGCGCTGCGTGAAGGTGCAATCGCAAATCCGTTGGAGCCTTTTGGCTCCGGTTCTAAGCCATCATCCAAATTATCTTGCACAATCGTAGTTGCGTCTTTTCCATCACCATAAAAATCTTTTAATCTAGTTAACGAAATGGCTTCGATATCTCCGCCAATACTTCCTTCACTGAATAACAATGGCATCCATGGCTGAAAGCGTTTGATCAGTTGTGGTTTTACATTTGAATGTGTTGCTAAGAAATAATTTACCCCATCCGCAAACGCCTGCATTAACTTCTTCATCGCAGGTGGAGTGGATTTATAGATTTGAATGGCTAATGTGCTATCCTGAAAAAGGCGTGTTCGCAAATCGTTGTAGAGTTTCCCCTCACCTTCTACTTCGGCTAAGCGACCCAAAGCATTGATGTAGTTTTGCTCCACGCGCGGAAAGTCATCTTCACACTGCGCATACAACATACCAAAGACCGCATCGGCATCGGTCTTTCCATAGACGTGTGCAATGCCCCATTGATCGCGAATAATGGTAACACGTTGCGCCTGTTTTTTCCAAGCAGCTAATTCAGATGGGGTGAAAGGCTGAGACTGTGCTAGGATTGGAATGAGGAGTAACAATAATATCTTTTTCATAATGCGGTTGGCTGATCTGAAATTTGAGGGTGAAAAAAAAGCTGCCCACGAAGAGCAGCCCGTATGAATTTCAAAAACTAAACAATTTTACTGTGTAATATAACTTTCCAAATGCTCGATGATAGACTTCTGCTCTTGAATCACTTGGCGCACCACGTCACCGATGGAAATCATTCCCACCAATTGATCGCCTTCCGTTACCGGCAAGTGGCGAATGTGTTTGTCGGTCATCATTTGCATACATTGATCGATGCTGGTATCCGGTGAAACCGTGAATGGATTGGGCGTCATCAATTCGCCAATGGGCGTATCTTTCGATGACTTTCCTTTTAAAATCAATTTTCGGGCATAGTCGCGCTCGGTAAAAATTCCGGCCAGTTTTCCGTTTTCTGTAATCAGCAAGCCGCCAATGTTTTTCTCACACATAAGTTCGATAGCACGTAACACCATCACAGTCGGTTCTACAGAATAAACCACGCGACCTTTTGCTTCTAATATGTTTCTAACTTTTGCCATAAAAATTGGTTTTCAATCGAATGAAATATAGAATTTTTATCAGAAGAAACCAATGGAAATTGTAGGAAGTAACTTCCAAGTTAAGTTGTTGTCCTAATTTTTTAAGCGACTATAGGAATGCAAACCAATCCGGGAACACGCCCAGCACAACTACCAAAGCCACCAGAATGAACAATAATACTTTCTGGGCTGCAGAGATGGTGATGATTTGGTCACCGCCTGCCATAGAATACATGGCAATGATCACTTTGAAATAGTAATACACTCCAATCAGCGAAGTGAAAATGGCAACCAGCGCCAAAGCGAGATGACCGGAGCCGATAGCTTGTGTGAGCAACAAATATTTTCCGAAAAAGCCGGTCAACGGAGGAATTCCGGCCAACGAAAGTAAGGCAATTGTCATGCTGACTGCCAGCAAAGGGCTTTTCCGAAACAATCCCTGAAAGTCGCTGAGAAATACGGTTCGTCCACTCTCTTCTATTTGATGAATGACTGCAAAAGCAATCAGCGATGCTACGGCATATCCTGCCAGATAATAAAGTACCAACCCTCCTACATTTCCTCCCGACACAATTGCGATCAAGATGTATCCGGCATGACCAACACTTGAATAAGCCAACATGCGCTTCACATTACTTTGATAAATCGCTGTAATGCTTGAAACGAGTAGCGTGAGCACGCACATCACAGAAAACACTACCAGCCATGTAGTGCTGATTGCTGCAAAGCAGACGGTAAAGAGTCGTATCAGCGCTGCGAATGCGGCCATCTTCACAATGGTAGACATGAATGCAGTGATGGGTGTCGGAGCACCTTCGTAAACATCAGGAGCCCAGAAGTGAAATGGCACCACTGAAACTTTGAAGGAGATGCCCACTAAAATTAACAGCACACCTACATAGAAAAAAGAAGGAAGTGGGTGTGCTGCGTTGGTAGTGGCTGATTGAATCGCTAGCAATTCAAATGAACCGGTAGCTCCGTATACCAAGGCAATGCCCATCAATAAAAAACCGGTGGCAAACGAGCCCATCAAAAAATATTTGAATGATGACTCTGTAGAGAATAGATTATTCTTCTTGCTTCCTGCTAACGCATACAGTGCGATTGAAAGAATTTCAATTCCCAAAAACAGCATCGCCATGTTGGCAAATGCGGTGAGAATCACTGCTCCCACAATAGAGAATAAAACAAGTGCAGATTGATCGGTGAGTTGCGGGCGATTGTGAAAGTACGAATACGCCATCCAAAACCAAAAGAAGGCGATGGTTGCAATGAGTGTAGAATAAACTACAGAGAACCGATCGAACGAAACCATTCCTGAAAAAGCGAGACCCGTATTTTCTCCGAATGTTGCGGCAACAATTGCCGCTATGAGTCCGATAATAATAATGGGAAGTAATGCCTTTTTGAAATTGAATATTTCCGCCAGCAGCGAAGCAATTCCCAATCCACAAATGATATAGATAACGTACATATTACTTCGGCAATGTGAGATAGTCGTTGATGTTATACAACAAGTTGTTGATGGCGGCTTCGGATAACGACAGCAAAGGCGTAGGATAAATGCCGAACACAACCACAAGCACGACTACCGGATAGAGCACCCACTTTTCGCGGGCACTTAAATCAGCAAATTCTCCTGCAACTTTCGATTCACCTAGCATCATTTTCTGAAAGGCGCGCAACATATACACAGCTCCTAAAATAGTTGTAAGGCCTACAACCGCACCAATCACCAATTGATATTGCACTAATGAATTAATGAGTAAAAACTCACCTACAAATCCGGAAGTAAATGGTAATGCAATACTGCCCAACAGAATAATTAAAAATACAGTGCTAAGCTGAGGTGCCACCGAACGAATACCACCCAAATCACTCATGGTATGTGTGGCTTTGCGCTGATAAATAATTTCAATCACATAGAACAATCCGAAAACGGTGAGGCCATGACTCAGCATTTGAATCATCGCTCCCTGCCAACCGATCGCATTCATAGTGAATAATCCGGCTGAAATAAGTCCAACGTGCGCGATGGAAGAATACGCAATCAATCGTTTATTATTCTTTTGGATCAAAGCTATTACCGAAGCATACACTACTCCTACCACCGATAAAACCATAGCAGTGGTTCCCCACTCCTGCACACCGAGCGGTACCATCGGCATCAGCCAACGGATCACTCCGTAAATACCCATCTTCAACATGATAGCTGACAACAGTACTGTACCAGTTGTTGGAGCCACTTGATATGTGTCAGGTTGCCAAGTGTGAAAAGGGAACACCGGCATCTTAATTGCAAATGCAATGAAGAATGCCCAGAATAAAATCGACTGCTCTCCTACCGGTAATGCACGACCGGCTTCATACAAGGATTGAATATCGAAGCGGTGAATACCCGGTGTGTGGAAGTACAAATACACCATCGCGATGAGCATCAATAAACTTCCTGCTAATGTGTAGATGAAAAACTTTAACGTGATGCGTGCGCGGTCATCGCCACCCCAAAGCAAACAGATGAAGTAGATGGGAATGAGCGCCATCTCCCAAAATATGTAAAACAGAAAACCGTCCAATGCTACAAATACACCCACCAGCGCCATTTGCATCACGAGGATGAGCGAATAAAATGCAGCAGGATTTTTGAGTTGTGTGTTGGTAAAAGATGCGAGTATAATCAGCGGCATCAACACAGTGGTGAGCAATACCAGCAGTAAGCTGATTCCATCTACACCTACATAAAAGCGAATGCCTGCCGAAGCGATCCACGGAAGATCGACAGAAAATTGAATGGATGCATCAGGTGTGAATGAAGTAATCATCACTATGGAGGCCCCTAATTCAATGATAGAAGCTGCCAACGCCAGCGTGCGTGCATGTTGCTTGACCACCGCGATGATGATCGCAGCGATGAGAGGCCAGGCAATGAGAAAAATCGTTAGCATACTATAAGAACAGATTTGCTGATAAAATCAAAACAATACCAATCACCATGATGAAAATATAAACTCCGATGTTGCCACTTTGCAGCAACCGAGCATAACGACTTGCACCCACCACACTATTCCCACTGGTATTCACCAGGCCATCAATGCCCAAGCGTTCCATAAACTGCTGTAAAAATCCTCCCATCGCGAATAGTGTCTTCACAACAATAGCCTCATACAATTCATCGATATAGTACTTATGCAAAATGGTGCGTTGGAATGCACTAACATTCTTTTCATTGGCAGCCGGCACATGTTTGCGCGATACATAGCGGGTATATGCAGCAGCAATTATTATAATTGTTAATCCTACAACAATCGCCATGAGATTTAACTCGGTGGCATGCGATAAACCATGTTCTGAGAAGTGTTTGTTGGATTCTGCCACCAAAGGCTCTAAAAAACCAGCGAGTGGATTAGTTCCTCCAAAAACTTCGGGGAACCCCATGAACCCACCAACGATCGATAAAAATGCTAACGCCATCAATGGGATAGTCATGGATGGAGGTGACTCATGTGCATGACTGAGCACTTCTGCCTTTGTGCGTGATTTTCCGAAAAAGGTGAGGAACAATAACCGAAACATATAAAATGCCGTGAGCAGCGATGTGATTAAGGTAAAAGCCCAAATCACCATGCCATGTTCAAATGCTTTTGCTAAGATTTCATCTTTTGAAAAGAATCCAGCAAAAGGTGGAATACCGGAGATGGCCAATACACCGATAACAAAGACTGCAAACGTGATTGGAAGGTGCTTTCGCAAGCCGCCCATCTGACGGATGTCTTGTTCACCTTGCAATCCGTGAATCACGCTACCTGCTGCTAAGAACAACAATGCCTTGAAAAACGCATGCGTAGCCATGTGAAAAATACCACTGGAATAAGCTCCTAATCCCAATGCTACAAACATCAATCCCAACTGACTCACCGTAGAGTAAGCCAATACTTTTTTAATGTCCGTTTGTGCCAATGCAATGGTAGCTGCAAAAAGAGCGGTGATGATTCCTACCAGTAAAATCAATCCCATGCTGGTGGGTGATAGCGTATATAAAATGTTATTTCTCACCACCATGTAGATACCGGCAGTCACCATGGTAGCAGCATGGATCAACGCAGAAACGGGTGTAGGTCCGGCCATCGCATCGGGAAGCCAAGTGTACAACGGAATCTGCGCGCTTTTTCCCATCGCACCTACAAAGAGTAAAACGGTGATGAGCGTAAGCATTTCTGAACCTCCACCGGTCGCAGCGGCACTCAATACATTTGAATACTCGATGCTGCCGAACTGAACAAAGATGAGAATCACTGCTACGATCAAACCCAAATCGCCAATGCGGTTCATGATAAAAGCTTTGTTTGCGGCAGCGGTGTAATCGATATTCTTAAACCAGAAGCCAATCAGCAAGTAAGAACTTAAGCCCACCCCTTCCCAACCTACAAACATCAACAAGTAGTTGGAGCCCATCACCAACAAGAGCATGAAGAAGACGAACAAATTCAGGTACGAGAAAAAACGATTGTGTCCTTCATCATCATGCATGTAGCCGATGGAATACACATGAATCAAAAAGCCAACACCCGTGATGATGAGCAACATCAACGAAGAAAGCGGATCGATCAGAAAGCTAATGGATGCTGAAAATTTTCCGGTGGCAATCCAATTGAATAATTCAACTTGGAGGGTGCGCTGATCGGGAGCGAGAGATAATAAATTGAAAAACAATACGACTGAAATCACAAAAGAAATCAACACCGCACCGCTCGCTACTACAGCCGTCACTCCTTTCGAAAGACGATTGGCATTCAGTGCAATGAGCAGAAAGCCTAGCAAGGGAAAAAGAGGAACCAAACTTATCAGTATACTCGTACTTACCATTTCAATCGGTTCAAAATATTAATGTCGGTTGTTTTTGTATTGCGATACATCAGCATCAAAATCGCGAGCCCCACGGCAACCTCAGCAGCCGCTACGGCCATGATAAAAAATACAAACACCTGACCGGAAGCATCGCTGTAATAATTTGAAAAAGCCACGAGCAATAAATTCACGGCATTCAGCATCAACTCAATACACATAAAGATGACGATGGCATTTCTGCGAAACAAAACACCCAACACGCCAATGGTGAAAAGCGCTGCGCTCAGCCAGAGGTAGTAATCGAGTGGTATTCCTTGTAAGGTTTTCATTTGTCAGTTGTCTTGTTAATCGGATAATAGTTAATTGTTATCCGTTAATTGTTCATCGGTATATTCACTTTTAACTATTAACTATTAACTATTTTCCTCTGCCTTTCCCAGCATCACCGCACCGATCATCGCTACTAACAATAGCACGGAAGATATTTCAAAAGGCAACAAAAATTCTTTAAACAATACGCGCCCCATGTCTTTCACCGAGCCAACTTCCACTTGTTGGGGTTGCACCATCAGTTGTTCGCTTCCGCGGATCGATCCGACTAACACCACCAACAGCAACCCTGCACTAATGGTGGCTGCCAATTTCATCAGCGTTGATTTATGTGCCTCCGATTCGTGATTGAGATTGAGTAACATGATCACATATAAAAACAATACCATGATCGCTCCCGCATACACGATGACATGCACTGCCGCAAGAAACTGCGCATTGAGCAATACATAATGGCCGGCAATGGCAAAGAAAGTGATGATGAGGTATAACACACTGTGCACCGGGTTTTTCGAAAACACGACCATTAGCGCGCTAAGCACCGCCACAAAAGATAAAAAGTAGAACAGGTTATTCGTGAAAGTCATCTTATCGGTTGTGCGAAAGTTTTTTATGTTGTTTAAACTCCAATACTTCCGGAGTCTGGCGTTTGGTTACATCAATGCGGGCATCTACGGGCTCCACCAGTTTATATTTTCCGTAAATGAAACTATCACGGCCATAAT
>JBGAUU010000162.1:0-5639 GCA_044228465.1 Cyclobacteriaceae bacterium | reverse complement strand
TCCGAACAAGATGCTTGCCACTAAAATGATTTTCTTTTTCATAGGTTGTTAGTTGTGCGTTACAAAAAGCTAAAACAAATAGCTTCGATGGTTTAAGCAGTTAAATTAAGAAAATAGGGCAATATTAAAAAGCCAGTTTAACTGAATGTTGCTCACGCTATGAACTAGTTCACGTCTAGTTTCTATGTGTCGGCTTATTTAAGTATAATTACCGGATGGACGTGATCAAATTTGTGAGACCGAAAGAGAAGTATAAATATCAGATTTTAATGCCCGAGCTACTTGTGACCCTTTAGACTTCGCTCTCCTAAGCTCCCACCACTTCTTTCAACAAAGCGTGTTGCAACCCGAGTATCCTTAGTCAGGCCGCATTGGAATATTTATTGCAAAAGCCTAATTTAAAGCATACAATCGTGGGCGATATGAACGACCGGCATTATTTTTTAATCAAAGGTATATTAAGATCAATAGCTGCAATGGTCAATTGCATTGCATTATATTCTTTAATTGATAATAAAATGGTGGGCTTTATTGTAGCGCTCGTCTTGAGTATCGGAATGGCTGTTTGGATTCTTCAACCGATTATTCATAATTTTCGAAGCAAGGAGTTTGAGATTATTTTTAATGGATTCAGTATCATTGGACAGGGTACTTACTTTTTAGGAGCAGCGTTATTTTCTGCTTTTCTCTTTTTAGGTAATCGCTTTCCACCCCACCTTCCATTCTTTTGTGCCTCTTTATTGATCATGACAATCGAAGATGGATTCAAGATTATCACGTTTGATTTTGCAAAGAAGGAAGTAGTTGGCTTATTCTACGAGGAACGCAAAAATGCAGATGGGTTGACAATCGAATATCACGAAAATAGCGATTCGCCTACCATTAAAATAACCGACAATACAGGTTTCTTTACCTTAAGTAAACTGGATTATTCAGATACGAATTGGGAAAGAATACGCACGAACCTGGAGCGCATTAAATCAAAATAAATATACTTTTCAATTAAAAAATAACCATCATGGCTTCCGATCAAAATTTTGTTGACTTTGTAATCGAGCAGATACAAACCAAAACAACTATTACCGCTAAGAAAATGTTTGGAGAGTATGGCGTTTATGGCGATGGCAAACTCTTTGGAGTAATTTGCGACAACAAACTATTCATAAAGCCAACAAAAAAGGGAAGGGAATTCATTGGCAACCCCATCGAAATGCCAGCCTATCCGGGAGCAAAACCGAGTTTCTTAATTGAAGATAATGTGGAGGACCGTAAATGGTTAACCAACTTAGTAAAGATTACACTAAGCGATTTGCCGGAACCCAAAGTAAAGAAGAAAAAAAAGTAGCTCGTACTACCACCGTCATGGTGCCGTGGACTGTGACGCTCTAAAAATTCAGCGCGTAATTTGGCCTGAACTTTTCCCAACACCGCACTCATTATTCACGTCCGGCACAAGCTTCAAGCAACCAGCAACCTGTATCTTGCGGCCAGTAGCGTGTAGCCATTCCGACTTCTTGTTTAACCAAAGCGTCTCGCAACACCGCCCTCTACGATCTACTACTATTCCAACCTCCAACTTCCGACCTCTATTTCAGCGCGCGTTTCGACAACAATCAGTCAACATCCATTTATTAACTTAAGTGAACGTACAAGATGGTGTTCAAGGCATACCTTGCTCATGAATTCGATAATGAATTTTTTGAACAGCATCATTTAATCTGACAACCTTATTTTATATACACTTTCGGTTAAATGAAAAAAGCAAGGCATAGATTCTGGATTAAACCTCGCGCGGGAAATACTGAAGACAATGTTCAAACGAGATAGCGAACAAAGCATACATGATAGAATTCGAATTTTAAAAAATAAGAAATGAAAACGAAACCTATAGCCCTCATCACCATCCTTTGTATTTTTTTCTCATGCAACAACAGTGATGAAAAGAAACCACAAAATACATCGCGCACACTTCGCTATGAATTAACCGGTAATTTCTCCGGAAGCAATATGCTAGCCGCCTACACCACACCAAGCGGGGGAACGACATCCGAGCAGATTTCTATACTCCCTTGGTCTAAAGAAATCACGTATGATGCCGTAGTAGGTGGTGCCAGCTTGGCCGTCACGGGTGGCGGTGGAACGGCCGGGCAAAAGGCCACATTGGTGATTAAGAGGGGGGGTATTCAAGTTGGATCATCCATCACCGCTACGGCTGATTCCCAGGGCACGTTCTCAATTGCTGCACCGGCCATTATTTTTTGATGTGATACAACTATAGTTTCTTCGCTAGTCGTCACACAAGGTTCGAGATTCAGCAATAAGATTCAAAGTCCTGTGTCCCCACACAGATTTTAAAATCAAAGTCTAAACTATTTCAAGCTCAGTTGGTATTTTGTCTTTAATAAAATCATTTAATACTTCCAGACATAGAATGGATAAACAAGTCATCGTATGACGAATGGCTTCCTTTTTACTTTTCTTTACCTCCAGAATAAATTCGGATAAATCCTCTGAAGAAACGAATCCGAGTGAACAAACCCGTTGAATATATTCATCCAGATAGGCATCGCCATCGACATCATAATTATACTTGGATAGAAATGCTTCTCTTGGAATAGATAAAACAAACCCCTGATCCAAGGCTCGAACCTTTATCAGTACACCTTGCAAACGATCCAATATCAAGTTGAATCCATTGATTTTTTTTAACGCAAGCCGTTCAAGTTGTTTTTGAATGGTATCCGAAGATTCAGGTTTTTTACTGTATCGGGCCAGTGAGGCTAATTTAAACAATTCATCTTCTTTACGCTGAAGATAGGGCAACGTGAAATTGCGTTCGCGAGCAGTGGATGCATTTTTAATAATACTTTTTAAATGGTCAATAGTGAATATGGTGTTATATATTTCTGAGTAACGGTCACCCGCCAACCGCGCCAGTTGATAAATACTTTGATGGCATAGTTGGATGGCTTCGAGATGATAGTGCGCAGATAAGTATTCTTGATCCGCAATGGCTTCATCGATCAACTGATGCAAGCGATCGATTTCTGCTTCCCATTCATGAATCAAAGTTAGTAAGCGTTCATCCATCATATCAATTCGGATTCTTAAATCTACTCAAGTGAGTGAGCATGTGCAAATTTGAACCGCTTCTACCTGTTTGCAATTGAAGTGCAGAGATTATGCTACGCACAAGTTGACAAAAATCAATGGGCAATTGACAACACGTAGCGTGTCGACAACCAAGCTAACGGCAACCAATAACCATTAGTTATTTCGACTTCTGACTTCCGACTTCTTTTACCCTCCGCGTCTTTCAACTGCGTTAGGTAGAGGTGTCGGACGGCTTGTCGCTAGTCTTCATAGCCGTCTGACACCGGCTCACGTCTCGCAACACACCTCATTCTGACTTCTGACTTCTTCCAACCTCCGCGTGTCGATACCCGAACAACCTGAAGCTTGCAACCTGTAGCCTCTAGCTCTTCTGACTTCTGACTTCTATCTTCCGACTTCTTTACACCCCACGTATCGAAACCCGCACCCCCAAGTCCCAATCCCCAAGTCCCAACATAACAAAACTAATTCCCCTCCGTTTGTGTTAACTCAACTAATTAGTCCCATTTTTACCCGTTAACCACGTCATTTTTGAAACGCAACGAGATAGTTTTAGTAGCCTTAATGGCACTCCTGAACTTTACCCACATTTTAGACTTTATGATCATGATGCCACTGGGCAATATATTAATGCCACAGTGGAATCTGAACAGCTCACAGTTCTCCATCATCGTGTCCAGTTATTCGCTGGCCGCCTTCGTCAGCAGCTTTGCAGCCATTTTTTTTGCCGATAAATTCGACCGCAAAAATGTATTGCTCGTAGCCTACTTCGGATTTCTGGCCGGCACATTAGGCTGTGCCTTTGCCACCAATGCTACGACTATGATTTTGGCTCGATCGGTCACCGGCATCTTTGGCGGACTGATCAGCGCGCAAGTGTTGAGCATCATTGCCGATATCATTCCCTACGAGCGCAGAGGCCAGGCGATGGGCATGTTGATGGGCGGCTTTGCGCTGGCATCGGTGGTGGGCGTTCCGTTTGGATTGTATTTGGCCAACCAATTTAATTGGTACTTTCCTTTCTTAGTAGTAGCCGGTGTGGGCCTTCTATTATTTCCGCTGTTGATGCGCTACGTACCCAGTGTGCGTGGACACCTTGCCAATCCCATTCCGCTGAAAGGAAGAATAGAAAGTTTCGTGCACATCTTTTCCGACCGCACACAAATGACAGCGCTGGCATTCAGCTTCATTTTAATCATGGGACATTTTCTGATCATCCCTCTTTTTAATCCCTACATGGTGTACAATGTGGGCGTGCCACAAAAAGATACTCCGTTGATTTATTTGTTCGGAGGCATCAGCTCGTTGATCACCGCGCAGTTTGTAGGCAAGCTGTCAGATAAATATGGCAAGCGACAAGTGTTTGTGATTGCAGCTGCGGCTTCACTGATTCTGATTTTAATGCTCACGAACATGCCGCGAATTCCGGTGTATCTCGTGTTGATTATTTTTTCCGTTTGGTTCAGCGCGGCCACCGGCAGAACCGTGCCCGGACAAGCCATGACCACACAAGCCGTGTCTGCCAAAACACGCGGCAGCTTCATGAGTTTAAATTCGTGCATGCAGTCGTTGGGTACAGGCTTTGCGGGTTTGATCAGCGGCTGGCTTACGTTCAGTGACGCCAACTTTGCCATTCATCATTACGATTACCTCGGCTATCTGAGCGCCATCTTGATTCTGATTTGTATTGCACTCGCCATCCGCTTGGACAAGCTGTTGGTGTTGAATGGGCTGAAGTAATCCCCTCCTAAATTAGGAGGGATGCCTGTGGGGAGAGATGATACCGATTAATCCCCAAAATCCCCAGCCACTCATCCATACGCACCACTTACTCAATCCTACACAATCCAAGGTAAGACCAACCTACATTACACAGGTCAATTCTGCACTGATTCTTGGGGTGAGTGAAGCGAAATTCGATAGAACAAAAACGGGATAGATAACCACCATGCACCATGGACTACGATGAAAATCTCCGATCCATCTTCTTTGAGGAGGCCGATCTGTTTTTATCGGTGTATGACAAAGATCTCAACTGCCTCGATATAAACGATGCGTTTATAAAGTTATACCAATCCTCACGCGAAGCAGTCATCGGAAAAAACTTGTGCGACTTGTCGCCCGACTTAAAATCAAGCGGACGGTATGCATTATACATGGAAGTCATCCGCACCGGCAAGCCCATCGACATCCATCACTCCCTGCCGCACCCGATTCTGGGAAACTATCATTTTCGCATCAAGGCCTTCAAGGTGGGCGAGGGTCTCGGACTGATCGTGAAAGATGTTACCGACCTCGCTGAATCTGTGGCGCGGTTCAACTTCGCCACCAGCGCCTCGCGCGAAATCATTTATGAGTTAGACATGGACACGCAGTCGATCTGGTTGAGCGATGCCTTCTTTGATTTGGTGGGCATCGAAAGCGAACAACATGTGTTGACGAGCGAAGACTATCTGAAATACATTCACCCCGATGATCTTAAAAAAGTGCGGAAGTCGTTTAAGAGGCGATTGCATGAACAGCGG
>JBGAUU010000161.1:0-5773 GCA_044228465.1 Cyclobacteriaceae bacterium | reverse complement strand
TACGAGCATTAATAGGATCTCCGATATATAGATTACCGCTAGCATCAACAATGACTGCACCGGCACTTAGTTGAGCTAACGTAGCTGGACCTCCATCCCCACTATAACCTTGAGTACCATTACCAGCTATTGTGGTGATGGTTTGAGCTTGAATTTTAAATGGAACGATGAAAATAATTGTTAGCGCTACGAAGATTTTTTTCATTTAGCCTTGGGATATAGGCTAACAATATAACCAAAATCTATTTGGTTATCAAGAGATTGCATTTGCTAGTTTTTTTTTTGAAAATACTCACCCTCGAAACACTTCTCCCCCATCATACACCTTACACTCCCCCCACCAATCGTTTCTATAGTAGGAATGGCAATAGGAACCAATTCCACAAACTTACTCAGTTGGTCTATTTGAAATTGACTTAATGATTGATACGCACTTTGTGATATTACTAAGATTTTGTTACCAGAAGTGGTTTGCAGTTGCAGCATGTTACCGGCAAAGTGATTGACTTGTTCTAATGAAATGGAAATAATCTCGTGATGGGTTTGTACTAATTTTTCTTCAACACTTTTGCGCTCGTGTTTGTCTTGAATACTTTCCAAGCAAATAACAACATATTCATCGCCCATCGCCATCATCACATTGGTGTGGTAGATCGCCAGGCCTTTCTCATTTACTGAATGAAAATAAATGGGTTCATAGTTCAACAGCTTGCATACTTCAACAAATAACTCCTGATCGGTGCGTGGGGAAAGACACGCGTACGCTACCCTGTAAACGTGATCAAAAATAATACTACCTGTTCCTTCGAGAAATCGATTTTCTGTTTCATAGTGTGACAGATCAATCACTTCTTGAATGGAAAACTTTCGCTTAAACTCTTCAATAACTTCTAGTCTCCGCTCCCACCTTCGGTTGATGGTACACATCGGATACAAAATCAGTTTACCATCAGCATGAAGGGAAATCCAGTTGTTGGGAAAAATGGCATCGGGTTTCGGTGGTGTGGGCGTGTCATGAAAGACATGTACCTCCACTCCTTTCGCACGAAGCAACTCCACCATTGCATCAAACTCCGCTAATGCCTTACGCTGAATTTCTTCGCTGGCCATTGCTATGTCAGATTGAAATGAGTTCGTCAAGGCTGTTTGTGGATTGTAACCAAACGCAGCGGGGCGAACCATGAAGATAGAATGGGTGGATTGGGTAGGGGTCATATTTTTTTACCACTAAGGCACGGAGGCACGAAGAATTATTCTTGCTGATCCTTATGCCTAAATACGAAAACAAAAAGCGCCAGACGCTTTCGCATCTGACGCTCTCAAAAATCATTTATTATATCAAATCCACTTCTTTACGTTGGCTATACTTTTTTCAATGCTGTCCATCGGTGAAACGGGATACGCTTCTTGCTCTACATAGAAATGTTTCAGTCCGGATTGTTTTGCTTTCGCAAACAGCGCTGCAAAATCAATTCGTCCGGTGCCTACATCTACTTGTTTATTCGGATCGGTTTTATCCATGTCTTTCACATGCCATTGCTCAAAACGACCGGGATACTTGCCGAAATAATCAAGTGGATTCTGATTTGCTGCATGCACCCAATACAAATCCAATTCCATCGAAATATTTTTAGGATCGAGTTCCTTCAGCATCAAATCATACGCCACCTGTCCATCAAATTTCTCAAACTCGAAGTCATGATTGTGGTAGCCCATGCGAATACCATTCTTCTTACAAACTTCAGCAGCCTTGTTGATTGTCTCGCAAATGCGTTTGTAATCATCTAATGATTTACGTTCATCCGCAATGAGGTAGGCGAGAATCATGTACTCCTGCCCTACTTCCTTGGCATCAGTCACGGCACGCTCCCACTCATTTAACAGCGTACCTTTCATGGCCTTGGTAGAATCGGATTTACCAAGCAAATAATGTCCGCTGGTGACTTTCAATTTCAAGCTCTTTGCTAATGCAGCAAACTCTTTGGCAGCCATGCCAAACAGCTTACCGTCATTGTAACCGTATGCTTCTACTTTCTGGTATCCTAATGCAGCCACTTTTTCTAAAGTGCCTTTTACATCTTTGTTGATCACATCGCGCAGAGTGTACAACTGCAACCCGATCTCACTCTTTTGCTTAAAGCTAAACGATGACAACGCCAAAGCGCCTGCGGCTGCCATAGCGGATTGCTGGATAAATTCTCGTCTCTTCATTTTAAATTATTTTAACTCGCGAATCTTGATGTTCTTATACCACACTAAATCGCCATGATCCTGTAAAGAAATGTGGCCTTTCTTTGATTTACCAAATCCAGGCATGTCTTTGAACTTACTTCCTTTGATCATGGCCTCCCACTCGGGTGTGAACATATGTGTATCCACTTGGAGCACTCCGTTCAAGAACAATTGCAAATGTCCTTTATTCAGTTTGATCACAGCTACATTCCATTCCTTGGCAGGCTTCACCGATTCTTTCGGACTTTGAATCAGGTCATATAAATTTCCGGCACGGTGCTTTTCAATCTTTGCATCGGGGTGACACGTATTGTCCAACACTTGCATCTCGGGACCTGTTTGCCACACATATTGGTAGTCTTTAGACTCGGTGACGTTAAAAATAATTCCGCTGTTCCCGCAAGGAGCAATTTTCCATTCAAGGCTTAACTCAAAATTTTCAAATTCATCGGCAGTAACAATATCGCCACCGCCTTTCACCTGAAAACCTTCTTGTTGTTTTTTATTGAGATGAATCGCTCCGTCCACTACTTGCCATGCTTCGCCAATCTTATCGCTATTAAAATTGTGCCAACCATTCAAGGTTTTTCCATCAAACAATAATTTCCAGCCTTGCTTTTTTTCTTTAGCGGTGAGCGTATTGTCTTGCGCCTGCAATGCAGATGCAACCACAAGTGCCAGCACCACCAGAATTGAATTTCTCATAGAATTCGTTTTGGGTTGTATCGATTAATGTTCTGTCTCACCATCTAACGATAACACATATCTTGCCATCTTTTCAGCGTCTGCCTGACTTAAATCAGGATGAGCAGTCATCATTACTTCACCCCAAACACCGGAACCACCTTTAATAATTTTGCCAGCGAGATATTCTACATTCGCTTTCGTAAAATCATATTTTTTGGCGACATCGGTATGAGAAGGTCCGATGATTTTGTTGACGGAGTGATGGCATGTTTTGCAGTCGCTTGCTTTTACCAGCGACTCGCCTTGCGTAATTGCATCGGCTGCTGTAACCGGAGCGGTTGTTTCTTCGGTAGGTGTTCCGTAATCTTCTTTGTTAGTGGCCTCTTTCTTTGAACCACAAGCGAATGTTGCCACGCCAAGCGCAGCTACCAGAATGATTGAATTAAATTTGTTTGAAGTCATAATGCTAGTATTAAATTCCTAAAATTGATTTATTGAGTTTTGGATTTTTTCCCGCGGAAGCGAAATCATCAAATGCTTTTTCGGTCACCCGAATGATGTGGTTCTTGATGAAAGGAGCGCCTTCTGCAGCGCCTTGTTCCGGATGTTTGATGCAACACTCCCACTCCAGCACAGCCCATCCACTGTAGTCGTATTGTGCTAGCTTACTGAAGATGGATTTAAAATCCACCTGACCATCTCCGGGTGAACGGAATCTTCCGGGTCGGTCGATCCAATTCTGATAACCACCATACACACCACTCTTACCGGTAGCATTGAACTCGGCATCTTTTACATGAAACATTTTGATGAACGAATGATAGAAGTCGATGTACTGCAAATAATCTAATTGCTGAAGTACGAAGTGACTTGGATCATAGAGAATATTGCAACGAATGTGACTGCCCGTTGCCTCCCAAAAACGCTCGAAGGTAATGCCATCGTGCAAATCTTCTCCGGGATGAATTTCATAGCATAAGTCCACACCTACTTTGTCAAACGCATTTAAAATCGGGAGCCATCGTTTGGCCAATTCTTTGAATCCATCTTCCACCAATCCGGCAGGGCGTTGCGGCCATGGATACACGGTGTGCCACATCAGCGCACCTGAAAATGTAGCGTGTGCATTCAATCCTAAATTACGACTGGCTTTAGCAGCCAACTTCAATTGATCGACTGCCCAGGCCGTGCGCTCCTTCGGTTTGCCGTGCACACTTTTTGGCGCGAACGCATCGAACATGGTATCGTAAGCCGGATTGACTGCGACTAATTGTCCTTGTAAGTGTGTCGACAGCTCTGTGATTTTTAAACCACACGACTCCACCGTCTCACGAATTTCATCTGCATAATCTTTGCTTTCGGCTGCTTTCTTCAAATCGATGCAGCGTGCATCCCAACTTGGAATTTGCACGCCCACATATCCCAAAGAAGCAGCCCACTTGCAAATGGATTTTAAATTATCAAACGGAGCTTCATCGCCCATAAACTGCGCGAGAAATATTCCGGGTCCTTGTATATTCTTCATTGTTACTTTTTACTATTTGCCACTAAGGCACTGAGCTTTATCGTTTTTTCCATTATCAAATTTTCAAATTAGCTAATCTTCAAATTAACGAATTACCGAATTAGCAAATTACCGAATTATACCTCAAAGTTCGTCCACTTCTCTTTACTCTGTCCGCTCTTCACCACATTGTCGATAAAGGCCATTCCGCGAATGCCGTCTTCTACCGTTGGGAAGTCAACTACTTTCGGAGCTGGAGTTCCATCGATTCGTGCAGACAAAGCCAAGGCAAAATTGCGATACAAATTAGCGAATGCTTCGAGATAACCTTCGGGGTGACCGGCAGGAGTTCTGAAATTGAAGATCGCATCGGGATGCAAAAACCCGTTGGTGCCCGCACGTAAAATTTGCGTTGGTTTATCCAGCCACTTCACCAGCAATGTATTGGGTTCCATTTGCGCCCACTCAAGGCCACCATGTTCGCCATAAATTTTAATACGCAGCGCATTCTCTTCACCTGCCGCTACTTGCGATGCAATGAGAACACCGGCTGCCCCATTGTCAAATTTTAGCAACACGTTGCCATCGTCATCCAAAGCGCGGCCTTGCACTAAAATGTTTAAGTCGGCACACAGCTGTGTGATTTTCAAACCGGAAATAAATTCGGCTAAGTGCGCGGCATGCGTTCCAATGTCGCCCATCGATCCAGCTTTACCTGACTTTTTCGGATCGGTACGCCAAGCTGCTTGTGCATTACCTTCACGTTCACTCAACTTGCTCAACCAGCCTTGCGGATATTCTACTACAATCTTTCTGATTTTTCCCAAGGCACCTTCACGCACCATGGCACGTGCCTGACGCACCATCGGGTAACCGGAGTACGTATGTGTGAGACACAAGATCAAACCGGTTTCTTCTACTTTCTTTTTTAATTGACGCGCTTCATCCAGTGTAAACGTGATGGGCTTTTCAATGACTACGTGAAACCCCTTCTCTAATGCGAGCATGGCCGGAGCAAAGTGCGCAAAGTTGGGCGTAACGATGGTCACAAAATCAATTCGTTTGTCGGCAGGAAGTTTGCTTTCCTTTTCGATCATTTCTTCATAGGTGAGATACGTTCGGTCTTCAGCCAGAAAAAGTGCTTTACCACTTTCTTTGGCGATCTCCGGGTTGATGCTAAGCGCACCTGCTACTACTTCAATGAGGCCATCCATGTTGGCAGCCAGGCGATGAATGGATCCGATGAAAGCATCTTTGCCTCCACCCACCATTCCCATGCGTAATTTTCTGTTCATAGGTTTAGACTGAAATTCAATTTATTGAAGGTATAAAATCTATTGTTAAACTCTA
>JBGAUU010000160.1:0-5861 GCA_044228465.1 Cyclobacteriaceae bacterium | reverse complement strand
GTTACCGGAAATGATATTCATGTTTGTGGCGGCAGCAGTGGATCAGTACCCAGCGTATATTGGAAAAACGGAACGATGTCTGACTTAATGGCCGGAGTTGGCAACAGCAACAGCTCGGCCAAAGCGCTCACTGTAGTTGGTAGCGATGTCTATGTGGCGGGAGGAGAATACAATAACAGATTCGTTGCCATTGCTAAATATTGGAAGAATGGGAATTCAGTTAGCTTGACAACCGGTTCGAATGGAGCATTTGCATACTCCGTTTTTGTTCAGCCTTAGTTTTTAAATGGCAGCGAGTTTACTTTCTCGCTGCCTTTACTTCTTCCGGTGTTACGGCTGCACCTTTATTTCCAAATGAGTTGCGTACATAATTCAACACATCGCTGATTTCCTGATCGCTCAAATCGATAGCCGCCATTTCGCCATTATATTCTACACCGTTTACTTTTATTGGGCCACTCACGCCTTTTAAAATTTGCACGATCGATCTTTTCTTATCGGCCATCAGGTAATTCGATTTTGCCAGTGGGGGAAAAACGCCCTCCATGCCTTCGCCTTTTTCCATGTGGCAGCTAACGCAATTGGTGGTGTAGATTTCTTGCCCGCGAGTCATGCTTGCTTTCAAATCAAAAGCAGGCTTTTTTTGAAAGGATACAAAAGTGATGGCAAGAGCTATTAACAAAAAGAGATTTTTCATTTAAAAACTTAAAAAACTGATTATTATTCTATTCAATTGCTTTACTATTTTTTTCTACTACGCAGACACAAAGTCACAAAAAATTACATTTTATTTTAATTACCCAATCTTATCCAAACTAAAAGGAAGCCTGCGAATGCGCGTGCCTGTCAAGTCGAAGATGGCATTCGTCAACGCAGGTGTGAATGGCGGCAAGCCCGGCTCACCAACACCTCCGGCTTTTTCTTCGTTGTCCATAATGTGTACTTCAATCTCCGGTATGTCTTGAATACGCGGCATTTTGTACTCCACAAAATTTCGCTCCACAGCCTTGCCATCTTTAAAGGTGGTTTCATGCTTCGTGGCCGCGCCTAACGCCATCACAATACTTCCTTCCACTTGCGCTTTGATGATATCCGGATTGACATACCAACCGCAGTCCATCACTGCCCACACTTTATCAATTTTTATTTTGCCTTCGGTTGTTTTTGAAACCTTCACCACTTCGCCCACAATGCTGGAGAAACACTCGGTGATGGCCACACCGTAGCCTGTATTTTTTCCACGCTCTTTCCAGCCCGTCACTTGTTCTAATTTATTCATAAGCAACTGATAGCGTTCACCCAAATGTTGTCTGCGAAAATCGATTGGATCTTTTGCTGCCTGCACGGCCATCTCATCGATAAAACTTTCAAAAGCAAATGCATTGGTCGATGAATACACTGATCGCCACCACATCACCGGCACAGGTGAATCCAACGGTGAATCTCCAAAACTATAATGTGGTATCGACTCAAAGTATCCTTCTAAAAATCCTTCGGTGTCGCTGCCGTTATAACTTGTTTTATCGGCACCAGGATTTTGCATATCCATGTTTTGACCGGAGATTTTCGTTTCAAACGAACCGATGCGTCCACTGCCCGTCACCGCGCCTTTGCATTGGTATACCATGCCCGGACGAAACGGCCCAATGGTCATATCATCTTCGCGTGTCCAGATGACCTGTACAGGCGCTTTGATTTCTTTTGAAATCATGACCGCTTCGTACGGATAATCGGTAAATGCCTTGCGGCCAAAACCTCCTCCCAGAAAAGTCATGTTCACAATTACTTTTTCAGGAGGCAGTTTGAAGTGCGAACAAATATTTTGTTGAATCCAATCCGGGCCTTGTATCGGTCCCCAGATTTCAATTTTATCGTCAGTAACATTTGCCACACAATTCAACGGCTCCATGCAGCTATGCGATTCGTATGGTGTTTCGTAGGTGGCTTCCACTTTCTTTTCCGCTTTCGCGAAAGCGCTTGTGGTGTTACCCATCGTGCGGAAAGAAATCATTTCACCTTTTACCTGCTCGCGCATTTTGGCATATAATTCTTCGGTGCTGTGATGCGGAAAGGCAGTATCATCCCATTCAATCTTCAATGCTTTTCTTCCTTGCATGGCAGCCCACGTGTTGTCGGCCACTACGGCCACGCCTTCGCGCATGTTGCCAAATTCATCGCGTGTTACTTTCAGCACGTGTTTTACGCCCGGCACTTTTTTAGTTTCAGTGTCGTCCCACTTAATCACCTTTCCTTGAAAGCGCGGACTGCGTTCTACCACAGCATACAGCATACCCGGCAATTTAAAATCCAAACCAAACACGGCTTTGCCATTTACCTTCATGGGAGTGTCTTGTCGTGGCAATGGCTTGCGAATGAGTTTGTAATCTTTCGGATTTTTGAGTGCTACATCTTTCGGTGGTTCCAGTTTAGCAGCTTCCGTCACCAACTCGCCATAGTGGAATTTTTTTCCGCTGGCGCGATGAATGACCGAGCCATTTTCCGCATAGCATTCTGATTTACTAACACCCCATTTTTTGGCTGCGGTTTCAATCAGCATTTCACGCGCAGAAGCGCCCAATCGTAACAACTTTTTGTACGAGCCACGAATAGTTGAACTTCCACCTGTCACCTGGCTACCATATTTTCTTCCATTGCCGGGAGCAAAAATGATGTTCACCTGATCGAGTGCTACTTCCAACTCTTCGGCAATCATCTGCGGCACAGATTGAAACGAACCTTGCCCCATTTCGGAGCGGTGGTTTAACAACGTTACCTTTCCGTTGGTGTCAATCGAAATCCAGGCGTTCAGTTCTACACCGCTGCTTTCGGCAGCAGCCGCATTCCAAATGTCCAGTTCATTCGCGGAAGCGGAAAAACTGAAGCCCAAGGTGAGGGCGGTGCCCGTTAAGCCGGAGAGTTTTATAAAATTTCTACGCGATATATTCTTAGAGGTCGTTTCCATATCAAATTATTTTTGAGTCATTAATTGAGCGGCCGTTTTGATGGCTTTGCGAATGCGCGGATAAGTACCACACCGACAAATATGTCCTTGCATAGCCGCATCGATGTCTTTGTCTGTAGGATTTGGATTACGTTTCAATAATGCGGAGGCTGCCATAATCTGTCCGCTCTGGCAATACCCGCACTGCGGCACCTGTTCTAAAATCCAGGCGCGCTGCACGGCCGTAGAGTTGTCGGTGGAAAGCCCTTCGATCGTAGTAATGTTTTTATTAGCCGCAGAAGAAACCGGAACATTGGTTCCGGTGAGGCCGGCCAAATCACGGATCGCCCACAGCAAAGGCATTTTGGGGTCTGCCTCGATCGTGTAATTCTTATTGTTTAGCTTCAGGGTAATAGATGCCATACATTTTGGGATTGATAGAAAATAAAAATACGAAATAAGATGGTATTATCTTGCGAATTATTTCGATCGGTAAAAGGGTAGTAACAACTCATCTTTTACCTGAACAGTTGAGAATACCAAACCTACGGTTCGGTCGTTTTGATTTTAGAAAACACTCGTAGTGAAGGAAGTTTGAAGAAAAAACTATGAAAAAGATATTTGTTCCCCTTTTGATTTCAGCGCTCATTTCCCTTTCGGGAAAAGTCCAATCACAGACTTTAACCATTCAGGTAACCAATGTGAAAGATGCCGAAGGCCACGTGCGGGTTGCCATCTACAACTCCGAAAAAGATTACATGAAAAAACACTTCATGGTAAAGTCAGCTAAAGCCGCTAAGGGTACCGTAGAGTTAGTAATCGACAACTTGCCAGCCGGCACGTATGGCATCAGTGTGATGCACGATGCAAACAGCAATGAAAAAATGGACTCGAATTTAATCGGTATGCCCAAAGAGGGTTTTGGGTTCTCCAATAATGCGAAGGGCACTTTTGGACCTCCGAGTTATGAGAAAACAAAATTTGATTTCACGGCTTCAACTCAAATTTCCATCGCCATGACTTACCTCTAAGAAGTCATTACAAACGTTTGCAATAAGTTTAAGCATGCGGCTGAGGCAATTTGTTTCAGCAAATTGACGGGGATGTGTTAAGTTCGCACACCAAAAATTTAACCTTAACTAAATCTCAGGCGCATGTTTTCACTCGATCAGCTCTTTCCTTACTCTTTTGATAAAAAGTACAGCAAACCGGCTGCTTATTTTTCAATGGAGTTTGCCATCGATCAACCGTTAAAAATTTATAGCGGTGGTTTGGGCTTTCTGGCAGGCTCGCACATGCGCAGCGCATTCGAATTGAAGCAAAACCTGGTGGGCATTGGCATTTTGTGGAAATATGGCTACTACGATCAGGAGCGCAACAAAGACGGGACACTTCAATCCAGCTACATCCAAAAAGATTATTCTTTTCTAACCGACATAGAGATTACTTTCCCGATTACCATTCACAATCACACCGTGCATGTGAAAGTGTATTTGCTTAAGCCGGAGGTGTTCAATACGGTGCCCATGTTTTTATTGAGTACGGACATAGCCGAAAACGATTACCTCGCTCAAACCATTTGTCATCGCCTGTACGATTCACACGAATCGGCTCGCATTGCCCAATCCATTTTATTAGGAGTAGGTGGCGCAAAGTTGCTGGATGTGCTTGGCCGCGAAACAGACATTTATCACATGAACGAGGGACACGCATTGCCACTTTGTTTTTATCTTCTCGACAAGTACAAAAAACTGGAGGAGGTGAAGAAACGTGTTGTCTTCACAACACACACACCTGAAAAAGCAGGCAACGAAGAGCATGCTATTAAAACATTGGAAGTACTTGGATTCTTCCAAGGAGTGGATCGCAAAACGGTGTTGGAAATGGCTGCTCCGGATGAGAACACACTCAACTATACACTGGCGGCTTTGCGCATGGCCAAACGCGCGAACGGTGTTTCGCAATTGCATGGCGAGGTGTCGCGCAAAATGTGGAAAGGATTTGAAGGCATTTGCGAAATCGGAGCGATCACCAACGCACAAAATAAACGCTACTGGCGCGATGATGCATTAGAAGCTGCGCTTGAAAGTGATAACGACAAAGCATTGGTGACGCGAAAGAAGGAATTGAAAACAAAACTTTTCAGAATAGTAGCCAATCAAACAGGCAAGCTATTCGACCCGAATGTATTTACGATTGTATGGGCAAGACGCTTTGCAGCCTATAAGCGTGCTAACTTATTGCTAGCCGATTTTGAGCGATTCAAAAAACTCGCCACCAATACTAAATACCCCATCCAAATTATCTGGGCGGGCAAACCGTATCCGGAAGATTACAATGCCATCAACATCTTCAACGACATTTATTGGAAAACAAAATCGCTGCCCAATTGCACGGTATTAACCGGTTATGAATTGTGGCTATCAGCTCATTTGAAAAAAGGATCGGATGTGTGGTTGAACAACCCGCGTTTGTATCACGAAGCTTCGGGCACATCTGGCATGACTGCCGCCATGAATGCATCGGTGAATGTTTCTATTCCTGACGGATGGGTTCCTGAATTTGCCGATCACGGAAAGAATTCTTTCATCATCAACACAGCCGATGAGAAACTTTCAGTCGAAGAGCGCGATCGGATTGAAGCGGAGAACTTGTTGACCTTGCTGGAAAAAGAAGTGATTCCTACTTACTACGATGCACCTGAAAAATGGAACAAAATTGTAAAGAAGGCGATGAAAGATGTATCGCCCTTCTTTGAATCAGGCCGCATGGCGCAAGAGTATTACGAGAAGATGTATAATCAATAACAGTTAATCGTTATTAGTCCTTAACGATTAACAAATAACCATTAACTAACTGCTCTACTTCTCATTTAGTGCCCAATTGTATTCATAAAATCCCACCGCGTAGTCGGATGGGA
>JBGAUU010000033.1:0-41086 GCA_044228465.1 Cyclobacteriaceae bacterium | reverse complement strand
TATTATCTATGGACATGAATTTACAAGACCTCGCGCATCTATCCGACTCCTTTGCCGCCACCACCAAAATGCCCGTGCTCTTTCTCGGGCATGGCAGCCCCATGAACGCCATCGAAGAAAACGAGTTCGTGGCCGGCTTCCGCAATGTGGCTAAAAGTATTCCGCTGCCGCAAGCCATCCTCTGCATATCCGCACATTGGTTTACACGCGGCACCAAAGTCACCGCCATGGAAATGCCACCCACCATTCACGACTTCGGTGGATTTCCTCCGGCATTGTACCAAGTGCAATATCCCGCCAAGGGAAGCCCCGCACTCGCGGCCGAAACAAAAACATTATTGCAACCCACGCATATCGACCTCGATGAGAAGTGGGGACTCGATCACGGTGCGTGGTCGGTTATCAAACATTTGTATCCCAATGCCAACGTGCCCGTCATACAAATGAGCATCGACTACACACAACCGGCACGCTATCATTATGAGTTGGCAAAAAGGTTAAGTGCGCTGCGCCACAAGGGGATATTAATCATCGGCAGCGGCAACATCATTCACAATTTGCGCATGGCCGACTTCGCCAACATGCACAAAGACAATTACGGCTACGATTGGGCCATCGAAGCGCGCGCTGCCATCAACAGTCACCTGCAAGACGGCAACTATGCACCACTCATCGATTTCGACAAGCAAGGCAAAGCCTATCAGTTGGCAATACCCACACCCGATCATTACCTGCCACTGATCTACACGTTGGCGTTGCAAGACAAAACCGATTCGCTCTCGTTGTTCAACGACAAGCTGCTGGCCGGTTCCTTGAGCATGACGTCCGTGCGCATCGGAGAATAAGCGTAATTTTTTGGGCGTGTCCCGTGTCCCTCGGTCTGTGTCCTCACAGACCGAAACTAACCATTAAATTAATTAAACACCCTCGATCTATACTCAAACAGACCGAAACCAAACTTTTGAGATTTTTTTTGGGCGTGTCCCTCGCCTGCCATCCTCCGCGAAGCTTCGGTTGGCAAGCTCGGGTCAGGCTGTTTGCTTCAAGCCCCGCCAGTTTGCTTATGCGTATCGGGGGCTTTCCGCTTCCATCCTTCACGCACGGGTTTCAAAAACACATGCAGTGTTAAACTACCAATTCAGTTATGCCTTGCGCGAACGATGATCCTTCACCGGATACACCACTATCAGGAGGCTCCTACGGAGCCAAATTGCCTTAATATTATTATCTATAAACAGGACGCTCCTACGGAGCCATTCAGCCATTATTGATCTTCGGAAAAATAGCTCCGTAGCTCCATACACAGATTACTTTATCTTGCCCCATCGAGCCTGTTTATAGAAAAAAAACAAGCATAGATGTTAGACTCCGTAGGAGTCACCTGACATGTACAATTACCATCAAATGGCTTCTGCCTGAGAGAGTTTAAGTAGACTGATCCTTCACCGGATGGGTAAAAAAGATGATTCCAAAAGCGACCGCAAAAAGAACATAAACAGCGGCAGCTCCCCATAACAATGGTTGATTTGCCGCTTTGAGAAGCGCCAACGCGCCCATGGTAAAATGACACAGGTTGCCAATGGCCACCGGGCGGGCATAAATTCCTCCAATCAAATTGCCCTTGGCTGTCCAGTTGATCATCGCAAACGCAAAATACAGCGCCCCGAGTAACTGCAGGGTAACCGGTGGCAGCGTGCCCGCATTGCCACCACTTAGGTAACTCAAAACTTCCGCTGGCAAAAACGAAAGTACCAAACCAGCCAACCCCATGGTGACCGCACTCACCGACATGACCACTTTTGTGTTCATAAAAAATATTTTTACAAAGCTACGACTATTTAAGCTCCTTGCTTTTGGAGAAACACGCGCTTTCGCGACATTTGAGGAATTCCAAAAAAATATCCACTATGTCCTTCACCTCATCGCGCAGGCTGAGCTACTCAGCACTATTGCTTTTCATTTTCTCTTCCCTCCTCTTTAATTGCAAAAGCAAAAACGAACCTCCGGTTGGGTTCATTGATCCGGCCTTTGGCGAATACATCTCTACCTATACAGCCGGAGTCATCAGCTCTAACTCACCCATACGCATCATTTTTGCGAAAGAGGCTGTCGACTCGGCTTCGATCGGGCAAGAAACGTCCGTGAAACTGTTTGACTTCAACCCATCCATCAGCGGCAAAACCAAATGGCTCGACCGCAGAACCATCGAGTTTAAACCGGATGGCCGAATGCCTTCCGGGCAAGTTTATCAGGTAGAATTCAATCTTTCCAAACTGTTTGAAGTACCCAAAGAACTGACTTCATTTAATTATTCTTTTCAAATCATTCCACAAAGTTTTGAATTGACTGTCAACAACGTAAAACCGTATGTAAAAACCGAGTTGAAGCGCCAACGCATTGAAGGTTCGGTGGTAACAGCTGATTTTGCAGAGGCACAGTCCATCGAAAAAATGATGGAGGCCACACAAGAAGGAAAAAGCTTAAAAGTAAACTGGACACACGAAGGCGAAGGCAAGCAACACTCTTTTACAGTAGAAGATGTGGCTCGTAAAGATGAAGCCAGCGTTGTGCAACTTACAATAAATGGAAAAGCGATTGGTGTAGATCGTGTAGCCGAAGAAAAAGTGGAGCTGCCTTCACTGAGCGATTTCAAATTGATGGGTGCGAAGGTGGTGCAAAACCCGAATCAATATGTCATCCTTCAATTCTCCGATCCGCTGAAAGAAAAGCAATCACTCTTAGGGTTGATCTCCTTACAAGAAGAAAGAACCACCAACTTAGATTTCGACATTCATGATAATGAGATTTGGGTGTACATGCCCACTCGCCAGGCCGGCACTAAGACCCTCTTAATCGAAGCCGGCATTCAGAACATTCTGGAATACAAAATGAAGTCCTCTTCATCTACGGAAGTAGTGTTTGAACAACTGAAGCCAGAAGTACGATTTATTGGCAAGGGAAGTATTTTGCCGAGCACAAACGGACTCGTGTTGCCGTTCGAGGCGGTGAATTTGAAAGCAGTAGATGTAAGCGTATTGAAAGTGTATGAAAATAATATTCTTCAGTATCTTCAAAACAATCAGATCGATGGCTCTTCGGAACTATATCGGGTAGGTAAGAATGTGTTGAAGAAAACCATCCAACTGGATAACACGGGCATCACCGACATTGGCAAGTGGAATCGTTTTACCCTCGACCTCTCCAAGCTGATTCAAACCGAGCCGGGTGCTATTTACCAAATCAATTTGAAGTTTAAGAAAAAGTATTCTGCTTATCTCTGCGAAGGCCAATCTGAAAATGAAGTGGAAATTGAAAGCGGGGATGCACTCGACTACTCCGGCTACCGCGAATACTATTATGAAAATGACTACGAATACTACGATGACGATTACAATTGGAATGAGCGCGATAACCCTTGCAACAGCTCGTACTATTCTTCGAATCGAAGTATCTCACGAAATGTTCTTGCCTCCGATTTAGGTTTGATTGCCAAACGGAGCAATGACGGCATCACCACAATCATCGCCACCGACTTAAAAACAACTGCCCCTATTTCGGGCACCACTGTAGAAGTGTATGACTTTCAGCAACAACTCTTAGCCACACTTACCACCGATGGTGATGGCAAAGCCATTTACAATTTGCGCGAAACGCCATTTGCACTCATTGCCAAAAGCGGGGCGCAGCGTGGCTACATGCGTTTGGTAGATGGCGAATCGCTTTCGTTGAGCGGATTCGATGTTTCCGGTGATGCATTAAGCAAAGGCTTGAAAGGATTTATCTATGGCGAGCGTGGCGTATGGCGCCCGGGCGACTCGTTGTACCTCAGCTTCATCTTAGAAGATAAAAACAAAGTGCTGCCCCCTACTCATCCGGTGGTCTTTGAATTGCAAAACCCGCAAGGCGTTGTCACCACACGTCTGGTGAAATCTACTTCTGAAAATGGTTTCTACCGATTTGCTACCGCTACCTCACCCGATGCACCTACCGGCAATTGGATGGCGCGCATCAAAGTGGGTGGAACAGATTTCAGTCAGAACATCAAAATTGAAACGGTAAAACCGAATCGACTCAAAATCAATCTTGACTTGGGCAAAGAGCGTTTGATCTCCAAACAAGTTCAAGGCAATCTGGACGTGAAGTGGCTGCACGGAGCACCCGGCAAAAATCTGAAAGCTGAGTTTGACGTAACACTCATGCAGAGCAGCACTACATTTGTTAAGTATGATGACTTCACATTTGAAGAGCCATCCCGCGAGTTCAACTCGGAGACTCAAACTTTCTTTGAAGGATTTACAGACTCAGATGGAAAAGCCTCTTTGAATGCAACCCTGCCGGGCGATAATTATCCGGGCTTTATGACGGCCGTGTTCCGTGGAAAAGTTTTTGAAGAGAGCGGCAACTTCAGCATCGACCGATTTGCGTTGCCCTTCTTACCGTATGAATCGTACACCGGCTTGCGTGTGCCGAAAGGAGAAGAGTACAGCAGTATGCTTTACACCGACAAACCACAAACCATCGATGTGGTTATTTTAGATCGCGATGGCAAACCGATTGATCGCGAAAATGTGGAAGTAAATCTCTATCGCCTCGAACGTTATTGGTGGTGGGATAACACGTACGACAACATTGCCAATTATGTGCAAGGCAACAACGCCACGTTGATGACATCCGGTCAACTCAACACAACAAATGGAAAAGCAAGCTGGAATTTCACCGTGGCAAAAGAAGACTGGGGTACGTATTATCTGCGCGTCTGCGATCCGGTATCCGGTCATTGCACCGGTCAAATGCTTTACTTAGATCAACCCGGCTACTTTGGTCGCAACAGTCGCGAAGCCACCAAGACAGCCGCCACACGACTCACCTTCTCTTCCGACAAAACGAAATACAACGTAGGCGAAAAGATTAATCTGTCGATTCCCGGCAGCGGAGAAGGTCGCGCGTTAGTATCGATTGAAAACGGAACAAAGATTCTTTCCACGCGCTGGGTAGAAACGAAGAAAGGTGAGAACAAACTTTCAATCGAAGCAACAGCCGAGATGACGCCCAATGTATTTGTAAACGTAACACTCTTGCAACCGCACGCACAAACCGTCAACGATCTGCCCATTCGTTTATATGGCATCATCCCGATTGGAATCGAAAATCCGAAAACGCATTTGGAACCGGTGATCGACATGGCATCCGAGATCGAACCTGGCGCGGAAGTAAAAATCAAAGTTTCTGAAAAGTCAAAACGCAAAATGACGTTCACACTGGCAATGGTCGATGAAGGTTTGCTGGACATCACGCGTTATAAAACACCTGAGCCGTGGAATAAATTCTATGCACGCGAAGCGCTGGGTGTGAGAACATGGGATTTGTATGATGATGTGATGGGCGCTTTCGGATCGCGCATCGAGCGCTTGCTGGCCATTGGTGGTGATGCCGCCATGAAAGCGAAGCAAGATGATCCGCGTGCCAATCGCTTCAAGCCCGTGGTAAAATTCTTTGGACCTTATACGATTGATGGCGGAAGTAAGGACATCAATTTCACCATGCCACAATACATTGGTTCGGTGAAAGTGATGGTAGTAGCCGGTTATGATGGCGCATACGGCAATACTGAAAAAGCAGTGCCCGTGCGCAAGCCGTTAATGGTATTGGCAACTCTTCCTCGTGTATTAGGTCCGGAAGAGAAAGTAACATTGCCCATCACGTTATTCACCCAAGACAAGAAAATCAAAAATGCCAAAGTAGAAATCAAAGTAAGTGGCGGTCTTACTGTAGCAGGTGAAGCAACTCGTTCCATTGTGATACCTCCTTCCGGAGATTTGACAGTTGACTTTGGTTTGAATGTGAAATCAGAAATAGGCATTGCGAAAGTAACCGTGATTGCCACGAGCGGAAGTTACAAATCGACCGATGAGATTGAAATCGAAATCCGCAACCCGAATGTTCCCGTTACACAAGTGAGCGAGATGTTCTTAGAGAACGGCAAGTCGTGGAACGCATCTACCACACCTGTCGGCATTGCCGGCACCAACACAAGTGTGTTAGAAGTTTCATCGCTGCCTCCAATCAACTTGGGTTATCGCCTCAGCTACCTGATCGAATATCCGCACGGTTGCATTGAGCAGACTACTTCTTCGGCTTTCCCACAATTGTATTTGGACGTGGTGAGAGATTTGAGCGATAATGAAAAACGGAGAATTAAAAACAATGTAACGCGAGCGATTGAGCGTTTGCGATTGTTCATCACCCGCGATGGCGGATTTGGATATTGGCCGGGATATCAAGAGGCTAACGATTGGGGAACCAGCTATGCCGGTCATTTCTTAATTTCTGCTATTGACAAAGGATACTTTGTTTCGGATGACATCCTAAAACGCTGGAAGAAATACCAGAAGAACAAAGCAGCCGAATGGCGCAGTCCACTTAACAAAGACTATTATTACTATTCCGACTTACAACAAGCCTATCGCCTGTACACACTCGCGCTGGCGGGCTCGCCCGAATTAGGTGCTATGAATCGCTTGCGTGAATTGAAAGATATTTCCGTACAATCGAAATGGATGTTGGCGTCCGCCTACGCAAAAGCAGGACAACCGGAAGCCGCGAAACAATTGGTGGCGAATCTGACCACACAGATCAAGCCGTATCAGGAAATGTATTACTCTTACGGAAGCGACATCCGCGACAAAGCGATCATCTTAGAAACCATGATCTTATTAAACGAAAAAACAAAAGCGTTTGAAATGGTGCGCGAGTTGTCAGGCGCACTGAGTAATCAAAGCTATTGGATGAGTACCCAAACGATCGCCTATACATTAAAGTCGATCGGACAGTTTGTGAGTTCTGAAAAACGGAATGGTATTTCATTTACCTACAACTTCAACAGTCAATCGATCAACGCAACTTCGCAAGCGCCACTGACTCAAATCAACCTCGATGTGAAAGGTGCGCAGAAAAAACCGATCAGCATTTCAAACACCAGCGGTGGTGGATTGTTTGTGCGGATCATCAATCGCGGCACACCTGCGCGCGGAGCGGAAGAAGCACTGCGCACCAATCTTTCCATGGAAGTGCTATACACCAACTCCAAAGGCGCAGTGGTTGACATAACCAAACTAGAGCAAGGCACGGAGTTTTACGCATGGGTCACAGTTCGAAATCCGGGCTTGCGCGGCAACTACGAAAACATGGCGCTCACGCAAGTGTTTCCTTCGGGTTGGGAAATCAATAACGTGCGATTAACCAATGATGAAGGCACGGAGAAGATAGACCGTGGCGATTACCAGGACATTCGTGATGACCGGGTGTATACGTATTTCCGACTATGGTCAAGTAATCAGCGCACGTTCCGTGTATCGCTCACCGCCAGCTACAGCGGAACATTCTACTTGCCGGGTGTATACTGCGAAGCGATGTATGACAATACAATCAACGCCAAAGACAAAGGGCAGGTGGTTGAAGTAGTAAAAAGAGTGGTACAATAAACATGCTCAACGTCCGTATGAAAAAATTCTTTAAAATCCTCCTGATCATTATCGCAGTCGCCTTGCTGGGATTCTTTCTATTTGTTCCTACTTATCTGGACAAGTCCAGTAATAAGATGACCATAACAGGCGCTGCCACTAAAAATGGTTGGTACGATTCGATACCTTTCATTGCCGACTTGCATTGCGATGAATTGTTGTGGGATCGGGATCTGTTGGAGAAGATTGAATATGGACATGTAGATGTGCCGCGCATGCAGCAAGCCAACATGGCCTTTCAGGTGTTTACGATTGTTAGCAAAGTACCTGCCGGCATCAACATCGAGAAGAACGATGGCAACAGCGATCAAATCGCCCTGCTCAGCTTTGCTCAATTACGACCGGTCTCCAATTGGTTCAGCATTAAAGCACGTGCCCTGAATCAATGCCAGACGCTGCATGATTTCGCGAAAGAGTCTAGCGGGCAACTGCGTGTGATCACTTCACGGAATGAATTGCAACAATTCATCACTGATCGCAAAACGAATCCTAAGCTCACTTCCGGAATGCTGGGCTTAGAAGGCGCACAACCATTGGAAGGAAATCTGAACAACTTGCAGGACTTTTATAATATCGGTGTGCGTTACATCGGTCTCGCCCATTTCTACGACAATGAATTTGCGGGTTCGGCACACGGCATGGAAAAAGGAGGACTCACATCATTGGGTAAGCAACTGATCAAAAAAATGGATAGCCTGCACATCCTCATCGACTTGGCGCATTCTTCACAACAAACTATCAACGATGTGTTCGCCCTGCACGAAGGTCCGGTGTTGGTTTCACACACCGGCATCAAAGGCGTGTGCGACAATCAACGAAACTTAACCGATGAGCACTTGCAGGAAATCGGAAGGCGAAATGGATTGGTAGGCATTGGCCTGTGGGAAACTGCCGTGTGCGGCAAAGATGCAGCAGCAACCGCCAAAAGTATTCGCTATGTGGCCGACAAGATTGGAGTTGATAAAGTGGCCTTGGGTTCTGATTGGGATGGAGCCATTGAAGCACACTTCGATGTTACCGGATTACCACTGTTAGTAAGCGAATTAGAAAAACTAAAGTTTACCCGCTCAGAAATTGAGCAGATACTTGGTGGCAACGTCCGTGATTTTTTCCTTCGCAATTTACCGCAGTAGCACTTTGTTGGTACGGAGCATTATATCTTTACAAATTCCATTACAATCATGAATCGCTTCAACTATTGGTTTGCTCTTGCGCTGGTAATCTCTTCCTGTTCATCCGGCATTCATCGGTTGTCGGTAGACTTCCCGAAATCACCTACTCCGCCTCCACCGGATTATTCGCTGACGAAACATTGGGCTTCGCTTCCGCAAAAAGCAGATGCGGCCGACAGCACACCACGAAAAGCCAATCTTCAAAATGAACAAGCATTAGCATCGGTAGATGTGTTTTTCATCTACCCAACCATCTTCACCGAAAAACCTAAAAATCAATTTATCTGGAATGCCGATGTAAATGACGAATTCCTCAATCGAGATATTCAATTAAGCACCATTCTCAACCAAGCCAGCGTGTTTAACGGAAGTGCAAGAATCTACTCACCTTATTACCGACAAGCGCACTTGTATGCATTTTATACATCGAACAAGTCAGATGCTAAAAATGCGTTGGACCTTGCTTACGAAGATGTGAAGGCTGCATTCGAATATTACTTGAAGCATTACAATCAGGGGCGCCCGATTATCATAGCCTCACACAGCCAAGGCAGCTTGCATGGAGTGCGTTTGATACAAGATTACGTTGACGGAAAAGAATTACAGAAGCAATTAGTAGCTGCTTACTTAATTGGTCGGGCGATAAAAGCAGATGTGTTTCAGCATATTCAGCCGGCAACAACTGCCGATCAAATTGGTGGTTGGGTAACGTGGAATACGGTAGGCCGCAACTATGTTCCTTTCAATTACGACAGTTATTATAAAGGATCGGTGTGCATCAATCCGCTGCTGTGGAATAGTTCTGAAGCACACGCATCACATGAGCTCAATAAAGGAGGTGTTGCCTTTAAGTTTACATTCGCACCGCAATTGGTAGATGCACAAATTCAACAAAACATGTTGTGGGTCAATCGCCCGCACATCAAAGGAAGTTGGCTCGTAAAAAACAAAAGCTGGCACCGGGCCGACTACAACTTCTTTTATATGAACATTCGGGAGAATGTAGCCCTGCGGGTAAAAAAATATCTGGAAAGCAATTCGATTAATAAGTGAAAAGCCGATGGAAAAAATATCGGATCTACATTATTTCTATTTTGAGTATCGCACTCGTTGCGTTTTATTTAGCGCTTCCCGATCCACTCTTTCATGATCCGTATTCTACTGTACTGCAAGATCGGGATGGTCATTTGTTAAGTGCCGCCATTTCTAAAGACGGGCAGTGGCGTTTTCCGGAACAAAAAGTTATTCCAAATAAATTTACAGAGGCACTTACACTTTTTGAAGATAAGCGCTTCCGTCACCACCTAGGTTTCGATTTTCTTTCATTGGCACGAGCGACTCGTCAGAATATCAAAGCCGGAAAAGTTGTGAGTGGCGGAAGTACCATCACCATGCAGGTTATTCGATTGTCGCGGAAGAATAAGCCACGAAGTTTTTTTGAAAAGGCAATTGAAATCATCTTGGCGGTACGATTGGAGTTTCGATATTCCAAAGACGAAATTTTATCCTTCTATGCTTCGCACGCACCGTTCGGTGGAAACGTAGTGGGTATCGAAGCAGCCTGCTGGCGGTACTTTGGCCGATCATCGGGAGAATTAAGTTGGGGCGAAGCGGCCTTATTGGCTGTGCTTCCCAACAACCCTTCGCTCATTCACCTAGGGAAAAACAGAAATCAATTAAAACAAAAACGCGATCGACTTTTAAACCGACTGTTTCAGGAAGGAAAATTTGATGCGATGACGTTGTCATTGGCACTGGCAGAACCGATTCCGGCTAACCCTACTCCCCTGCCGCGATTAGCTCCTCATCTATTGGATCGTGCTACGAAAGACGGATTGGAGCAACATACGATTACATCTACCCTTGACTATTCAATACAGCAGCGCACCATCCAAATTCTTCACGATCACTACAATCGATTACAAGCCAATCAGATTTTCAATGCAGCGGCAATTATACTCGATGTAAAAACAGGTCACGTGTTGGCGTATGTGGGAAATGTGGCTTCAGGTTATCAAAATCAGGAGCAAGTAGATGTAGTCGCTTCACCTCGCAGCACGGGCAGTATTTTGAAGCCTTTTCTTTTTGCTGCCATGCTCGATGAGGGCAAAATGATTTCGAAAACCCTACAACCGGATATTCCGATTTTGATCAACGGCTTTGCACCTAAAAATTTCTCGAATGAGTTTGATGGAGCGGTGCCTGCCGATCAGGCACTCATTCGATCGCTCAATGTGCCGGCCGTAGAAGAACTGCGAAGTTATCGCTATGAAAAATTCTACTCGCTGTTAAAAAATACAGGGCTCACTACATTAAATAAATCTGCCGATCATTACGGGCTTGCACTCATTTTAGGTGGTGCCGAAGGAACACTCTGGGACATTACCGGAATGTATGCATCGATGGCACGCACCTTGAATAATTATTTTGAGCATCCCGGAAAAAACAGATATCGCAAATCCAATTTTCACCCACCCGGTTATCAATTTGTTTCTGATTCGGTGAACAACAATAATAGAGAGGCAAATTCATGGTTGAGTGCAGCTTCTATCTATCTCACATTAGAGGCACTAACTGAACTTTACCGCCCCGGAGAAGAAACCGGTTGGAGATATTTTAGTAGTGCGAAAAAAATCGCGTGGAAAACGGGCACCAGTCATGGCTTTCGCGATGGATGGGCGGTAGGTGTTAATGCAAACTATGCCGTTGGTGTTTGGGTAGGGAATGCAGATGGTGAAGGCCGCCCCGGACTTACCGGCACAGAAGCCGCAGCACCTATTCTTTTCGATTTATTCTCTGCGCTACCCGATGGCAAATGGTTTGCGGAGCCGGCATCTGAAATGAGTAAAATACCGGTGTGTTCTAAAAGCGGGTTTCGGTTTTCTGATCGATGCGAAAAAGCGGATACAATCCGGGTAACTCAAGCGGGGCTACAAACGGCAGCTTGCCCCTACCATCAAAAAATTCATTTGTCGGCTGATGGAAAATTCAGAGTTCATACCCAATGCGAAGACCCACTGAAAATGACCAGTCGATCTCAATTTATATTGCCACCCGTGCAGGCTTATTATTTTAAGCTAAAGAATCCTGGCTACGTTTCGCTTCCGCCTTTCCGCCAAGACTGCGCAAATCCATCCTCTATTTCTTCCATGGATCTGATTTATCCAAAACCGGATGCCAAAATTTACATTCCGGTGGAATTAACCGGCACTCCTAACTACACCGTCTTCGAGGCAGCTCACCAATCTCAATCTGCTACCCTATTTTGGCATGTAGACGATGTTTTTATTGGTACAACCACAAAAAATCATCAAATCTCACTCATCCCAACAGCCGGAAAACACACGCTGACAGTGATCGACAATAGTGGTGAAGCCATTTCAAGATCATTTTTAGTGCTTTCTGGCACAAAAAAATAAGCGTAACTATTTGAAATGTAAGGTTTTGATTATATTCGCTTAAATTAATTGATTAGTATGTCTGATATTTGTCGTAAAAACAATGCTGGTTTTATGAAAACGAAGTTGTCTTTAGTCCTATTCATCCTCACCATTGCCTTCAATTTGAAGGTTTCAGCAACCAATGGCCAGTTAAGCTCCAATTATGTAGTAATAGGCGCTTTTTCGATACCGAAAAACGCGATTGAGTTTACCAATACCGCCAAACAGAAAAACCTTTCCGCTGAATTTTCCATCAACCCGATTCGCAAGCTATTTTATGTATATGTGTTGGCTACACCCAATCAGGAAATAGCATTTGAGGAAGCTAAAAAATTAAGAAAAGATCCGGCTTTCTCTGACGCATGGGTTTTTACCGGGGTTTTGGGCGAAGATGAAATTCAGAAAGGTGCTGACACCAATCCAGTCACTCGCGAAACAATCCACGAGGTAAAGCCTTCAGATGCTCCGGTATCAACACAAACACCTGCCACAACGATCGCATCGTCAAATAATGCCCCTACTGATAACGGAACAATTCCGGCCAATACACAACCAATTGCTTCGTCTGTTCCTGAAACTTCAACCCCTGCGGCCGTTGAAGAGATTGAGCCGGGCAGCAAAAAATTCTTCTTCAAGATTATCACTTCAAAAGATCAAAAAGAAATTCAAGGCGATGTAGATGTAATGGATTTGGATAAGACCAAGCCCAGAAAGGTGGCATCCTATAGAGGTAATGAAGTAGTGAATGTGAAGCCGGCCAATCAAAGCGGAAATGTTTCATTTGTATGTGAAGTGTTTGGCTATCGTAAAATGCAAACACCGGTAAACTTCAACCAACCCGAGGCAACCGAAGGAGTTACTATTGAAGAAAACAAAGCGGTAGTTCCTTTTGAATTAGTGCGATTAAAGAAAGGAGACTACGCCATTATGTATAATGTCTATTTCTATAAGGATGCTGGCATTATGCGCCCCGAGTCAAAATATGAAGTGAATAGCCTGCTGGAAATGCTGCGCGAGAATCCCAAATACAAGATTCGAATCCACGGTCATACCAATGGAAATGCGGCCGGAAAAGTAATTTCGATGGGCGACTCTAAAAATTTCTTTGGCATTACTGCCGATGTAAAAGAAGGTTTTGGATCAGCGAAGAAACTTTCTGAAGAACGTGCCAAAGTTATTCAAAGCTATTTAGTATCTCAGGGCATTGACATTCACCGCATGCAAATCAAAGCTTGGGGTGGTAAACGACCCATCTATGAAGTAGACCACAATCTGGCGCAAGCCAATGTGCGGGTGGAAATCGAAATTTTGGAAGACTAATCATTTATAGTGAACTTTCCCCCATGGGAACGTTCAGGAGTGATATTTCGGGCAAAGATTTTCCGGAGCAACAAAAGATTGCTGCCGGAAACATCAAAGGGGAAATTTTTTCTAAAATCAAGGAAGAACATCCTCACTTTGATGAAAACTGTTTCTTAGCACAATCAGAATTAAATCTCTATCGCAACAAATACATGGAGGCTGCACTTCAAAAAGAAGTGGGCACGCTCAGTGAATTAGAAAGAGAAGTACTGGAGGCGCTACATAAAAACGAAACCATTTCGGGTGATGTTGATCAGGCCACCGAAGATAATTTGACCTATGGTCAACGACTTGCTGACCGGATTGCTTCGTTTGGAGGAAGCTGGACGTTTATCATCTCCTTTTTTCTTGTGCTCTTTTGCTGGATTTGCACGAATATCTACTTTCTAAATCAGCCGTTTGATCCTTATCCGTTCATATTACTCAATCTGATTCTTTCCTGCCTTGCCTCATTGCAAGCTCCTGTCATTATGATGAGCCAAAACCGGCAAGAGGAAAAAGACCGGGAGAGATCAAAACATGATTACCAAGTCAATTTGAAGGCAGAGCTGGAAATCCGAATGCTCCACGAAAAAGTGGATCATTTGATTTTACATCAACAACAACGCCTGTTCGAAATTCAAAAAATCCAAATTGATATGTTGCAGGAGATTAACAATAAGTTAGAAAATAGTAAATCAGCATAATGAATTTTAGACTTACTTTGCAGCAACAAAACGCATAAACAAGATACTTCATCAAATCTTTCCCCATGAGATACCTGATCTTGTTTTTTTTACTCTCAATAACTTTGGGCTTATCTGCACAAGATCAGTCTGCCAAACGTTTCTATGTTACCATTGGCGTATTTGTAAGAGAAGCTAACGCCAAAAGTTTAACCGAGAAAGCAATTCAACAGGGCTACGACACTCATTACGGTCAGAAGGTCAATGGCAATTTGTATTACGTATACGTTCTCTCAACCCTGAATAAACCGGAAGCAGAATTACTCGTAGCGAAATTACGAGCTGAGACTGAATACAAATTAGCTTGGATTTTCAATGGTAATATTGAAGGTGACACCCTAAAAGATTTACCGGTAGCAGAAACAAAACCTGTTGAAAATAAACCAATCGAAACAAAGCCCATTGAAACTCTACCGATCGTAACACCAACTGAAAAACCTATAATAACAACACCTCAGATTGATTCTGTAGCGAAAGCGCCCGCTGAAAAACCGATCGAAAAACCGGTGGTAAAAAAGCCTGCGGGTAAACCATTTTACTTTAAACTGGTAAGCGAAAAAGATGGCAGTGAAATAAAATCAGGCGAAGTACATTTGATGGAGTCAACTTCGGCAGCGCAATATCAATCGTTCAAACCGGGTGAGGTGGTCTATCTTCCTGCCCCTAAAAATAAAAAAGGAACCTACACCATCGCCACGCAAGTTCCGGGCTACGCACAAGCTACAGTTAATCTCGACTATCAAAATCCAACCGAAGCAAAAGGTTCATCGGATGAGTCAATCATTGAAATCGTTGTTCCCAAAGCTAAAAAAGGAGACTACATCGATTTTTCGAATGTGAAGTTCTTTAAAAACAGCTCCATACTCCAACCTGTTTCGCAAGGTGAATTGGATGGTGTAGTTGATTTGCTCAAAGAAAACCCCAACTATAAAATCAGAATTCATGGCCACGTAAATGGCACGCAAGATCGCGAGAGCTTTACACGCGGACCCAACTCCAGTTTCTTTGCTACCAACCCATCAGCAGATGTGGATCACAAAAAGATGTCTCCTAAAGATCTTTCAGTGGCACGGGCAGAAACCGTCCGCGACTATTTGGTAACTCAGGGAGTCGACAAAGATCGCATCAGTGTGAAAGGTGAAGGCGGAAGAATTCCGCTCTATCCCACCGGTGGCTCTTTAGGACAATTGAATGATCGAGTTGAAATCGAGTTCGTAAAAAATTAACTCATCATTGCACGAAGTATATCGTGCTGTGTAATAATGTGCGGACGTTCCTGATCATCGCGAACGAGCAATGCTTTGTTGGTTCTATTCAGCAAAGATGATAATACATCCAGTGTACTATCCAACGCCACCACCTGCATAGGTTTATCCATAATTTCAGCTACCGCTTTGTCTTTCAACGTAGGGTCTGAAATAATCTTCTCAATTACATTCGCAGTGGTGATACTTCCTACAAACTCTTTACCTTCTACCACCGGCATCTGGTCGACACCTTCGCGGTTCATAATTTGAATAGCTTCTCCGATCGTAGAATTTTTCGTAACGGTAAACAAGCTATCCTTTCCCTTGCGCCCATCAATAATTTGACGAGCCGTTCCGTAAGAGCGCTCTTCTAAAAAGCCGTGGTCTTTCATCCACATATCATTATACACTTTACCCAAATAACGGGTACCGTGATCAGGCAATAACACCACCATCAAATCATCTTTTTTCAAATTTTCCCGCGCATACTCTAGTGCACCATGCAAAGCCGAGCCACAACTCCACCCGCCAAAGATTCCTTCTTCGCGCGAAAGTCTGCGTGCCATGATGGCACCATCCTTATCCGTTACTTTGATAAATTGATCAATCACATCAAAGTCCACGTTCTTTGGCAGAATGTCCTCTCCAAACCCTTCTGTGAGATAAGGGTAAATTTCGTTGCGATCGAAAATGCCCGTCTCTTTGTATTTTTTAAATACTGAGCCATAGGTATCAATTCCAATGGCTTTGATATGCGGATTTTGTTCTTTCAGATATTTTGAAGTTCCGCACATCGATCCACCAGTTCCTACAGTTGCCACGTAGTGCGTAATCTTTCCCCCCGTTTGTCTCCAAATTTCCGGACCAGTCGTTTCGTAATGTGCTTTGGCGTTGGAAGGGTTGTCGTATTGATTGGGGTAAATTGAATTAGGAATTTCCTTATTCAGTTTACGAGCAACCGAATAATAGCTGCGTGGGTCTTCGGGCTCTACGTTGGTAGGGCACACAATTACTTCCGCACCTACAGCTCTCAAAATATTGATCTTCTCCTGGGATTGTTTATCGGCCATGGTGAAAATACACTTGTAGCCTTTCGCGACAGCGGTAAGCGCAAGTCCCATACCCGTGTTGCCGGAAGTTCCCTCAATGATTGTACCGCCCGGCTTGAGCAATCCACTTTTCTCAGCATCCTCAATCATTTTCAAAGCCATACGGTCTTTGGTAGAGTTGCCCGGATTAAAGTATTCCACTTTCGCAACAATGCTTCCCGGAATTCCTTTTGATAATTTATTCAAGCGAACAATAGGCGTATTGCCGATGGTTTCGATAATAGAATTGTAAATCATAGTGTGTGAATGTTCGCAAAAGTACTGATTCGCCTGTAAATGCTCTACCAAGGGGCTGTAAATAAAAAGGCTTTCAAAAACCTCAAAATCTAATTCGGAATAGTATCTTACTTAACAAAGGAAATACGCCAAATATGAAGTCTTCTTACAAAAAAGGAACCGCTGCCGTATGGGCGGGAGAAGGAAATGCAAATACGCAAGGAGCAGTAACTACTCCGATCGTGAATGCAGTAACATTTTGTTATCCCGATTTAGACGAATGGCATGAGGTAGCTACCGGGAAACAGCAAGGCTATATATACAGCCGCAATACCAACCCAACAGTAGCAGCACTTGAAGAAAAAATTCGTGTTCTGGAAGGAGCTGAATCAGCTACCTCATTTGCCACGGGAATGGCAGCAATCAGCAACAGTCTATTTACTTTCCTTACTTCCGGCAAGCGAGTCGTATCCTTGAAAGACACGTATGGTGGCACCAGCAAAATCTTCCTTGACTTCCTTCCGAACTATGGGGTTCATGTTCAACTCTGCGACACAACCGATCACGAGAACATTGAAGCAGAAGTGGCAAAAGGTTGTGATGTGTTGTATTTGGAAACTCCCACCAATCCAACATTAAAAATTGTAGACATTAAGAGATTATCATCTGCAGCAAAAAAAGTCGGAGCGATTACGATTGTTGACAACACCTTTGCAACTCCCATTAATCAGAACCCGCTTGAATTAGGCGCAGATTTAGTTATACACAGTGCTACCAAATTTCTATGTGGTCACTCTGATGCCATGGGTGGTCTTGTGGCAGGTAAAGAAGAGCTTGTAAAAAAAATTTTCAATTTCCGCGAGATTAATGGAGCCAGTTTGCAAGCGGATGCAGCATACATGATAGCGCGTGGTATGAAAACACTTGAACTTCGAATTGAACGACAAAATACTTCTGCACTACAGATCGCGAAGTACTTGAAGAGCCATCCTAAAATTAAAGACGTTTTCTATCCCGGCTTGGAAGGTCATGTCGGTCATTCCATTGCAAAATCACAAATGCGCGGCTTTGGCGGTATGATGAGCTTTTCGTTAGACGGTGGCTGGGAACATGTAAAGAAATTTTTGCCTGAATTAAAACTGGTGCATCTCGGAGCAAGTCTTGGATCGGTGAGTACACTCGCTGGACCACCGCGCACCACTAGTCACGTAGAGCTAACAGAGGAACAAAGACGGCACTTAGGCATTCCCGAAAGTCTGGTTCGCTATTCGGTTGGCATCGAAAATGCAGAAGATTTATTGCAAGACTTAGAAAGTGCGTTGAAGAAACTTTAGAAGATAGCTCTCAATCTTGAAATAAAAAATCTCCTTCGTTAAATCTTTGGAAGTAATGGAGTGAAAACAAAAAAAAGCCCTCCTACGCTAAAGCTTCGGAGGGCAAGTGGAGCTGCAGGGAATCGAACCCTGGTCCAGAGAAGATGAACGTGTACCTTCTACATGCTTAGTTGACTTTAATTGTCGGAAGCAGCAAGGCAGGCAACAGCCTAAACTACTTCTTAGTTACTGTTTTCTCGACAACCTCGCGCAACAACGAAGCGGCCCAGTTCAAGCTGTCGACACCGCTGATCCACACCCGCAGAACAGAGGTATGGGCGATGATGGCCTCTCACTTCTTAAGCGAGACAAGCAAATCTAACGATACGTCAGATTAAGCAGCCATGGCGTAAGTATTTTCGCCACGTAAATGGTAGGACTATCTTTCAAGGCTCTCATCCCATGAGCCTGCATGCTTACTCACACCCTCACGCATCCTGTCAATACCGGTCAGCCCCAATTCATCCTCCGTAGCTTCAGCGAAGGAGGATCATCAACTCGTAGCTTCAGCGAAGGACGGTTTTCCAATCTTAACTTTTGGAGAACTAAACCAGTTCCAGATTTTTTTGGGCGGCAGCCGGGCTATCCGTTACAAGCTCCCTAGGCTTGCCATCGCACGGAGTTTATCCTGCGCGCAGCCTCGGGAGGCTTTTCACTTCTATCCCTGCTGCACAGTACTTCGAAACGAAGGCGGTGCTTACATCAACATTCAAAGAACTAGTTGAAATACCAGCACAAAGGTACAGCAAAAAAAGTTCAGTTGTTATTACAGATTATAGCCTATGGCTTCACTTGCAATTTTTGCCCTTTGCCGTTAACAGCACCTACATTAAAAAATCCAATGGCTACTTTTCCATTAGGGTCTACATTTTGAATGTTGGTCGGCACATTCGCGATGGGTCTGGCAAACAATTCACTAAAGCCGCCCGGCCTGTTTGTTTGGATGCTTACTTGCTGCAAGTAGATAAATGCATCTTGGGTGATTGCATGAATCTCCACATAAACAGAGTCACCCGGCACATAAGGCGTTACTGCTTTATCATTCGCGTCTTTATCATTCGGGTTAATCCGCAATCGAATAGGAGGAATAAAAGCAATGCCATCAAAACTTCCACCCGCAGAAAAACCGGCATCATAAGCCACATTAATATCCGATGGCTTATTCAACAAATTCTTATTCTTATAGGCGCGAATCCAATAAGCATCGCCCCTTCCTGGAAAGTCAGTTGCGAAAAACTGCGCCCGATAAAAATCAGGATTAATTTGGTCGGGTTCGTTTTTCTTCAGCGTAATGCTATCCACCACGGGTGCCCGTCCCATTTTAGAAGTTGCCTTGTAGGTTTGTCCTTCGGTTTGAATCAACAACTCATAGGTATTTCCAATGGTTCCAAAAGTTTCATTTGCGATCGGCCTCCACACGTATTTACCGGGCGCGTTGGCATCTTCACTAAATGTAAAAACAGTTCCATTGTTATCGGTAATTTTCACTACTGCTGCACTCACAGCCGGAGGCGTTGAGCTATCAAAATAACTTTGCGTTTTAGTAAGCGATATTACCTGATTGCCCGGTTTATTGGTCAGCCATGCATCTACCACCAAAACGGGATCTGCAGCCTGCAACTCCGGGTTAATTTTAGTTTCACAACTTACCAATACAACTCCCATTAAAATCAATCCGACAAAAAATGCTTTCGCGTTATTCATGGTAATGGATATATTCTTGATCATGTGCATACGAATCAAAATTTAAAATTGTAAGAAACGGAAGGAACCAATGTGCCGATGATCGCTAATTGCGTGGCTTGTGAAGTGATGGGCTGCCCCGAAGGAACTCGCTGGTCGGATTGCGAAAAATAAATCGAGAATGGGTTTTGTCTTGCGTACACGTTGTAAATTCCAAACACCCAATAATCACTGTTCTTACGCAAATGTCCTCGTTTCTCCTTCTTGCCTTCTAAGCGAAAAGAAATATCGAGTCGATGATAATCCGGTAAGTTCACATTTCCGCGTGAATCATTCGCATTGTACGGCACTACAACTCCCTGCACGACCGCACGCGAAGTTGGGAAGGTAGCCGGTGTACCTGATACATACACAAAGTCTGCTGATACCGACCAGCGCTTGTTGAGTTCATAAAAGGCCGCCACTTTAAAGTTGTGCGTTTGATTGAATCGCGTTGGGTACCATTCTCCCCGATTGATTCCATTCACTTTCATTTCTGTTCGCGCAAGCGTATAACTCACCCAACCGGTTAATCGACCGCTCTTTTTTTGAAAGTACCCTTCTAAACCATACGCTCTACCCTCGCCCGATAACAAATCTCCTTCCAGATAACGATTCAATAATAGGTCAGCGCCATTAATGTAATCCACCTGATTTTGATTGCTTCGATAGTAAGTCTCTACAGATAACTCGTAATTTTTATCCTTACCCAAATCCCGGAAATATCCAATAGTATACTGATCGCTCAATTGCGGTTTGACATTGTTTGTACTGGGGTTCCATACATCAAGAGGATTGGAAGCAGTGGTATTAGAAATCAAATGAAGGTATTGCACCATGCGGTTGTAGCTACCTTTAATCGAAGCCTTGTCGGACGCCTGAAACTTAAAAGAAAAACGTGGCTCAAGATTATTATACGAGGCAATCACGTCTCCACTTTGATTGTACTTTCGATCAACTATTTGTTTGCGCTCGCCAACCTTCACTGTCTTGTAAGTATAAGTAGAATCAGGTCCTAAATAATGAAAGAAAGAATAACGCACTCCGTAATCAATCGAAAAAGCCTTCGTTATTTTTTGCGAGTTGCTCACATAAAGCGCATTTTCCAAATTATACTTTTTAGGAATACTTACATCGGTTGGAGATCCATTGCTCACGCCAAATGCATTAGCCGGTTCAAATACGTAGTAGATCGATTCTGCACCAAAGTTTAATTCATTATTGCTATTTATAAAATAAGTGAATGAGGGCTTGAACATGTAATTAGAGATAACCGAATTCCACTTAAATGAATCTTTATCATCCCTTCCAAATTGCAAACTGTAATCATAATTGCTGAACACGGCCGTAAAGTTTGAAAACAACCGATCATTAAAAACATGATTCCATCGAAGTGTGCCTGTGGAGTTTCCCCAACTGAAACCTTGATTTTTATCAAACTTAAAATTATCTCTACCAAAATAGCCGGATAGGTACACTCTGTTTTTTGAATTGATTGTGTAATTGGCTTTTAAAGTGATGTCATAAAAATTGAGAGCACCACCATCTTGCAATAACTTTACAAACGGGCGAGCAAGGATATCAATGTATGATCTGCGTGCTGCTATAATGAACGATGATTTGTCTTTTATTATCGGTGCTTCTACGGCTATGCGGCTAAAGATTGAACCAATACCGCCTGTTACTTCCGTCCTCTTGCTGTTACCTTCCTTCATCCGAACATCTAACAAAGACGAAAGCCTTCCGCCATAGCGAGCCGGAATGCCACCTTTATAAAGCTTCACATCTTTTACTGCATCCGGATTAAAAACCGAAAAGAAACCAAGCAAGTGCGATGAATTGTAAACCGGTGCTTCGTCCAACAAGATTAAATTCTGTCCTACGCTTCCTCCACGCACATTAAATCCACCAGCTCCCTCTCCCACTGTGCTTACACCTGGTAATAACTGCAAACTCTTGATGATATCTACTTCACCCAAAAAGGCGGGTATCTTTTGAATGGTTTTAATTTCAAGTTTGTTCGTGCTAATTTCTGTGTTTTGTACGTTCGCTTGTTCTATCTCAGCCTGCACTACCACTTCCTGAAGTTGTGCCGCCTCAGGAGTCAACTCGATATCCATGCGTGTATTCTTATCTAACCCGATTCGTTGTGTTACAGGAGTATAACCCAAATAACTATAATGCAAGTTGTAGGTCGCTTCCGGAAGCGTGATAGAATAAAATCCGTACTCATTGGTAATTCCACCGGTTTGAGTTTCTGTCACATAAACGGTTGCTCCGATTAGTGCCTCGCCATTGGAAGCATCTTTGATATAACCACTGATAGTGAATTTGCCGCTTGATTGCTGCGCTCCTGCCACTCCGACTGCAAAAAACAGAATTAATACGATGTATAATTTTCTCATAACTTTTAAAGACATCTATAAAGCGTAAAAAGGCCAAAATTGTTACAACCTGGCTGCGAAATAACAGTAAAAAAATAAACAGAGTGTTGACCTAAATCAATAAATAGGATACCTTAAGATTACAATCGATTGTAAAAAAATAATTCTTATTCTACCGGATCAAAACCCAAACGGTCAATGACCAGATAATCCTTGCGGGATAAGGACTGTCGAGCAAGTAAATCAGCAATAAAACCGGTTAAAAATAACTGCACGCCTATCACTACTGCTACCAAAGCCAAATAAAAAAGTGGCTGCTGATAAACATCTCGCTTTAGCGGAATTTTAGAAATATAAACAGAGTCAATCTTTTGCCATAGTAGGTTCAAGGTGAAAATAAAACCAAGCATGAACGATACGATACCCATCGAACCAAAAAAATGCATGGGCTTTTTGGAAAACTTACCCACGAACATGAGTGTGAGCAAATCAAGAAATCCGCTGATCAGGCGAGTCCAACCATATTTACTGGTGCCGAATTTACGCTCACGATGTTCCACCACCTTTTCTGTAATCTTAGCGAAACCAGCCCACTTAGCTATGACAGGAATATAGCGATGCATATCGCCATAGATTGAAATATTTTTAACTACACGAATATCGTACGCCTTCAAACCACAATTAAAATCGTGGAGTTTGATGCCTGACATTTTGCTGGTGACGGCATTAAAAAATTTGGAGGGAAGTGTTTTTGAAATCGGATCGTGGCGCTTTTTCTTCCATCCGCTTACCAAATGAAATTTTTGTTCTTTGATCAGCCTATACAACTCCGGAATTTCATCCGGGCTGTCTTGCAAGTCGGCATCCATTGTAATCACTACCTCGCCCTTAGCCGCCTTAAATCCTGTGTGCAAAGCGGCAGCCTTTCCAAAATTTCGATTGAACTGAAATCCCTTGAAGGCAGGGTTTTCCTGATTCATTTTCTTGATGGCGTCCCAAGTTCCATCGGTACTGCCATCGTCAATAAAAATGACTTCATAAGAAAAGCCGTGTGAGCTCATCACACGGCTAATCCACTGACTCAATTCAGGTATCGATTCTTCTTCGTCCTTAGCGGGAATGATTACGGAGATATTCATTAAAATTCGACAGGTTCATTTTTACGAACAAATAGTGCCACTATAAGTGATAGAATAGCATAAATTATCAACCCAATACCATAACTCATGACAAGGCCGCTAGCAGAAAATTGGCCCGCTGACCGGGCTTTCGCATCTTCCATAGCTTTATCCATTTGATCCTCCGGTACACCAAAGCTCTCCATCATTTTTTGTGTATTCTCTATCGTAACGTCTGTAAGTTTCCCTGGCAATTCAGGATCAATTACAGTATAAAGCACTATAGAAAAAATAGTACTGATAATTCCCATCACCGCAAAGGTTATAAAGGAGTGCTGAAAAGCTTTACCATAGGGTAGAAATCCTCCAATTTGATTACGATAGTTAATCCCGGCTAATACGACTAAAACAAGAAATACAAGCAACAGTAAAATCATTTTCCAATTTGCCAACAACGTGTAGTCGATGATGTAAATCAATAGTGTGAGCACAAGACTGGCTCCTCCAATAATAGCGCCCCATTTGGCGGCATGTTGTACTAAAGAAACTTTGGGTGTAGATGATTCTTCCATAAAAATTTGATTTAAGTGTTTATAGTTATGAGAATGGTTCAGGATTCTTTTTCTGCGTGAAAATTGAAACAATCAAGGAGGTAATCAGCGCTCCAATGAAGCGGCCAGCAAAATAAAATACCCAAAAGAACTTTTTTGCAAAACCTAATGCAAAATCAGCGCTTTCTTGCTGACCTGATTTTTCCATTTCTGCTTGCGCTTTCGTCCAAATATCACTCAATAAATTAGGTTCAACCTGAGTTGAATAGATATAAATAAATGTGCCGCTCACCAATATGGAAATGGAGAGAAGTAAAAGAGCAATGCCAAGTCCTTCGCTATACGCCATAAAACCAGTCCCATTCTTTTTATAACTCTGATGAGCCAAGGCAACAATTAGCACAGCAAAAACAGTAGTTAACCAACTTTTTGGTCCGCCTTGGAAGGGATTACCACCAGTTGCAATTGTTATAAAAAATACCCCAATGGCTGAGACCGCGCACAGCAAGCCAAACTTCAACGTTAAAAGAAGAATAGATGGTTCCTTGGAATTAGTAAGCTCTGTCATTCTTTTGAATCAATCGGTGGTTGCCGTCTTAAAATTACAGATATTATTATGCTTAAAAAAAAGCTGATAATAAAGCTCTGCCATAAATAGTGAAAAGACATATCAAGACTATTAGTAGCAGGAAGCGCCTTTAAATTACTTTCATACACATCTTTTCCTATTTGTTTGATCGCTTCTTCCGGTATCGACTTCATTTGCTCAATGGCGGTGGTAATATAATTCTGCAAAAAAGCCGGATTCAACCATGCATAAATGCCAATCAATCCACTGGAAATGGCGGCAAACAAAATCGTGAATAGAAAACAAGCGATCATGCCTTGCCAGAAAAACAAAATATTCTCTTGAGTATCGCGTATTTCACGCAACGTAATCACCAAAAAAATGCCAAATAAAAACAATCGAAAATCGAAATAGATGGGGAACAAAAACGGGTGCTTGCCCATAAAATACAACCCGAGCAACAATACGAAACCCAGCAATCCAGCAATCACTCCATTGCGAGCCGAAATACGTACTAGTGGCGACCAATTCTCAGACATCCAACCAATGTTTATTATTATTAAATACGGCTACCGCTCTGCCTTTCAATTCTTTTTCAAGCCATGGCGAGTTCTTCGACTTTGACAGATTCGATTTGGCGGTAAACGTCCACTCCGCGTTTGGATCAAACAAAGTCAAATTGGCTTTGGCCTCTTCTTCTATCTTTGGCACCTCCATATTTAGAAGAGCTCGTGGGGCACTTGTTACTTTCTCAATCAATGCTTCCATCTCTACCGATTTACTCAGTGAAGCTATTTGCGAAGCAAAGGTCTGCAAGTTGATCATCCCTACATCTGCCTGATCAAACTCAAGCAATTTGCTTTCATCATCTTGGGGCAGGTGTCCGGTTGTAAGAATATCAATGACACCTTCTTTCAATCCTTTGATCAACGCATCATTATCTGATTTTTCCCGTAAAGGAGGACTTAGTTTATAATTGGTATCAAAATCATTGAGCGAACTGTCATCCAACAATGCTTGATAGCCGGTGATGTCGCAGGTTACCTGCAATCCCTTTTTCTTAGCCGTCCGGATCATTTCCACCGAACGTGCCGTGGAAATATGCGCAATGTGTAAACGCCCTCCGGCATATTCCAGCAACTCCAGATTCTTCCGCACAGCCACCTCTTCTGCAATGCGTGGTATTCCCTTTAAGCCCAATGCGGTGCTGGTAATACCTTCATGCATCTGACCAAATAGGCTCAACCACTTATCTTCAGGATGATCGATCAATACTCCATTGAATTTTTGCAGGTATTGCAACGCTTTCAGGAATAAATCGGTATGCCAGATGGATTTTAACCCGTCCGAAAAAGCTATTGCTCCGGCTTCATGCAAATCAATCATTTCTGTGAGCTCTTCTCCTTTACAGCTTTTGGTCACCGCTGCCATCGGGTGAAGTTGCACCAATCGGGAAGCATTGTTTTGAGTAATATAACTAACTTCATTTTTCGATTGAACGGTTGGTTGTGTGTTGGGCAACAAAACAATCTCTGTAAAGCCACCCGCTGCTGCCGCTTTGCTAATTGAAACCAAATCTTCCTTATGCTCCAGACCCGGATCTCCGCAATATGCGCTCAGATCCATCCAACCCGCGCTTAACACCATTCCCTCGGCATCAATCACTTTGTCCGCCTGATAATTCTTATCCCCAATTTCAGCAATGCGCCCTGAATTAATAAGCACATTTCGTTTTTTAAGATGATGGGGCGAGCCTTTCGAAATAATCTTAGCCGATTGGATCAGGATTTTCATTCACTAATTATTTTAAGAACCTTAACAAAAGTACTTCTGCCAATAAAAAAAACAAGGATAATAGCAGCGCATATTTCCACAGTGGTGTACCCAAGTAGCGATTTTTCAACTCCGTGCGAAAATCATCCAATTGAGCCGTATTGAAAAGTGAAATGGAATTTTGCCCCCCCAGTCTGGCTTTCACTTCCTCCAATTTCAAGGTTTGTAAATATGATTCTGACTTATCGAGATTGTAAGCAACTACATCCAATGTATCGCCTCTAAATTCGAGATTATAAAAGCCCTTTTCCAATTCATATTTAGGCATTTCCATCACCAAACGGTTGCTGATTTTTCTCTGTGAAGGGATGACTTCAACTTTTCCTTTCATTTTCACAGGCTCATCGCCATTGATACTATCTGCTGCTATCGACACAGTGGGTGCCGACAAACTGTAATAGGGCAATTGCTGGCTGCGATTGGCCAAAGCAGCCAAGCGATACATAACCGGAACAAATAAAGCATGTTGACTAAAATCAGAATACGGCTTATCCAAAGGGCTAGCCATTACATAATAGCTGCCAATTTTTGAAAGAAAAGGTCTTCCATCTTTCAATTGAAGCAATGCAGATCTGTCATTGCCCCAGTCAAGAAGCTTGGTAGCCACCGGCATAGCCATGGTTGGATTTTTATCTTCAAATACATTTTGAAAAAAAGGATTTTGAAAATCGGGTGTGTTGAGCGAAATCTGATTCTTCTCGTTCAAAACAGAAATTGAATTTCCTAAAAATGCCCGATAATTGGCAATATCCAATTTCGAGCTAGGGATGACAACAATAGAAGTAGCTTCTTTCAGATTTGTTAGTGCGGCTTGCAAGGTCGGATCGATTTTTTCCAATTGATTAATTACGATCAGATCAGCAGCGGCTAGCAGGTTGTAATTGATATTGGTAGAAGGAAAAGAGGCTAAGGAAAACAATTCTTTGTTTCCGAAAACGCGCTCCACCGATGTTGTTCCCGGCACGGATTTGATTTCGATTACGCGCAGCTTGCCGGAATAATTCAAGGTAAAATAAAACTCATTGTCAAAGCTTACCGGATAGTCGCTGAAAGAAACCATCGAACGACTCACTCCTTTCAATAAGCCTGGTAAGTCAAATGACACGAGTTGCGAACTGTTGGGTTCCATATCTACCGTTACAGCTGATGTCTGCACATTGTTTACAAACAGTTTTGTGATCAGACCCTCCACTCGTTTTTCGCCTTGGTTACGCAGTTGAACCTTTACAGAGTTTTTCTCTCCACCAATTACAAACGGATTTTCTAAATAGAGCGTATCGATAAATACATTGGAAGGTTTGTTAAATGTAATCGGAATAAGTTTAGTGGCTAAGGTAGAATCCAAAGTAACTCCTTTGCCAAAGCTGGAAGCCTGAAAATCGGAAAGCCAAAAAAATGATGTATTGCGTTGAAGTATACGCGCTGCAATTTCGGAAGCTTGTCGGCTGATGGACGATAATCGCACTTGCGACAAATAATCAATTACCTCCGCTTTTGATTTAAACGAATTTGAGAATGGCGCAAAATCATTGGTGATAATTTGAAATTGAACGTCCGCAGGAAAGACATCTACAATTTCGCGTGCCCGTTGAATGGCATCATCCAACGCGCGCGTTTTCTCAGCCACTGGAGTGGACATGCTCAATGAGTTATCCAAATAGATCGTTACTTTTTTCTGATCCGCCACTTGTTCGCTGGCCGGCAAAAAAGGCTGCGCAAATGCCAGCACCAGAAACAGTAAAAACAAGAGCCGTGAAGCGAGTACGAGATACTGCTTGAGTTTGCGCTTTTGTGTTGTTTCTTGCTTTACCTGTTTTAAAAAACGGGTAGATGAAAAATAAACGGTGATGGTTTTTCGGAAATTAAAGAGGTGAATGATGATTGGTATTGCCAACGCCACCAATGCCCACAAGAAAGAAGGGTACTGAAAAATCATTCCGGCAAATTTACATTTAATTGGGAGAACGAAATGATTTTTTTGAAGGCTGGTGTGACCATTCTCCTCTAGAAGGATTATCCTTCTAAACTCCGCACTTTATGAAGACGCACCGCCCTGCGGCCGAAGTGAGCACGAGCTCTATGGCCGACATTGCTTTTCTATTGCTTACATTTTTTCTGATGACTGCTGTGATCGATAGCCACAAGGGGCTCACTATGATCCTACCGGAATGGAGCGATCGTACGACCGACTATCATAGTCGCAACATTTTTTCCATTCGTATTAATTCGCACAACGAATTTCTGGTTGAAGAAAAAAACTACCTGAATTTAAATTCTGTAGCAGCCGAAATTCAGGAATTTATACTCAACAATAACAAAAACTCAAAATGGAGCGAGAACCCCGAAAAAGCTGTCATTTCACTCAAAGCGGATCGGGGTGCTTCTCATGAAACTTTTATTTATGCTTTAGATCAGATTCAAAAAGCGTACTATGAATTATATGCGGAGCGGGCAAAGCTTTCGGTAAAGGATTTCATGGAACTTGATCCAAAAATTCCGGCCCAAAATGCCATCCTCAAAAAAGCCAAGGAAGGATTACCCATGAATATCTCGCTCGCCAACTGACGAATTTTCAATATACACGATGCTAATATTCAGACATAATGACGTATAAATTAACCAAATTCAATGATTTTAAGTCATAATGTCTTAAAAATAACCCAAAATTGAACTGGTACATTTTTTACTAATAGGTTGATTGAAAGTTTAAAATTCATGTTCAACTAAAAAACAAAAATACTATGAGCATCATCCGTTATAACGCGAATGATTTTGTACCAACTTCATTCAGCAACCTGGTAGACCGTTTCTTTAATGATTCAATGGTTCGTGCCGGAGGCAGCACCTTCGTTCCAAAAGTAGATGTGTTGGAAAACGAGCAGGCTTTTGAAATTCACTTTGCGGTACCCGGTCTAAACAAAGAAGATTTCAACATCGAGTTGAAAGACAATTACCTGACCGTAAGTGGCGAGCGCAAGTTTTCGAATGAGAAGAAAGACAAAAATTATCATTCAATCGAAACCAGCTACGGTTCATTCAGCCGCGCATTCTCGTTGCCAGAAAATGTGGATGCTTCCAAAATCAACGCCAAGTATGACAAAGGAATTTTGGAATTGACCATTCCAAAAGATGAAAAGAAAGCTTTGAAACAAACGATCAAGGTGAATTAAGTGGAACTCTAAAAACTCAATTTCACCCTTCTCTCTGCGGAGAAGGGAAAGGGTTGAAGTGATATAAAGAATGTTTTTAGAGTTGACCTTAATTAGGTTGGTTTAGGTGTGGTTAGGGCGCCTTCGTAAGCGGGCGCCCTTTTCATTTTTTACAGCCTTTCAAAATTTGGCAGAAGGCTGTACCTTCCAGAAAATAAAATAGGAACTAATGAAACGCACGCTGTTGATTTTGCTGGTGATTTGCTCTGCCTTCATTGGAGCAATTGTAGGTGCCCTTTTAACCATCCGCTATCTGGGCGAACAACCAACCTACACTTCTATTGAGCAACGACAAAAGTTAAAAACAGTCAATTATCTCACTGATTCTTCTACCCGTTTCTCCGGATTTGTCAATTTTGAATCGGCCGCTAAAACAGTTACGCCCGCAGTTGTTCATATTCGCACCGTTTTCGGCTTAGGGAACTTCAGTCTAAATGCACTGGATAGCTACATGAATCCACATGCTCAATCGAGTGGTTCTGGAGTAATCATTTCCGATGATGGATATATTGTTACCAATCATCACGTCATTGAAGATGCCACCTCCATTGAAGTGGTGATGAATAATAATCAGCGCTATTTTGCCAAACTGATTGGTAAAGACCCGAGCACCGATCTCGCACTCTTAAAAATCAAAGCACGCAATTTACCCTTTGTCAAATACGGAAACTCGGATGCGCTAACTCTCGGAGAGTGGGTGCTCGCCATTGGCAATCCATTTGATTTAAATTCAACAGTAACTGCAGGCATTATCAGCGCCCGCGCGCGAAACATCGGCATCCTTCGCGATAAGAATAATCTTCAGATCGAATCATTTATTCAAACCGATGCCGCTGTGAATCCAGGCAACAGCGGTGGCGCCTTGGTGAATTTAAAAGGCGAGTTGATTGGAATCAATTCGGCTATTGCCACCTCCACCGGAGCGTATGCCGGATATTCGTTTGCGATTCCAGTCAGTCTTGTCAAGAAAATTATGGATGACTTGCTGGAATATGGTGAAGTGCAACGCGGGCTGCTCGGCATTCAAATTGATGATGTAGATGCGCAATTGGCCGATGAAGAAAAACTCGATGTGGTGCAAGGTGTTTTTGTGCGTGCTGTCAACAAAGGCAGTGCGGCAGAAGCCTCAGGCATTGAAGCGGGTGACGTAATTACAAACATCAACGGTCACGCAGTAAACGGTGTAAGCGAAATGCAAGAATGGGTGGCTCGCAACCGGCCAGGACAAGCCATTGAGGTAACGTACCGCAGAAGTAATACCGATCACCATGTACAAGCTGTTTTAAAAAAATATGATGGCACCGTGCAAATGAAAAAACCAGAGGTAAATTATGTGATGGAAGGTGCGCGCTTCGAAGACATTTCCTACACACGCCTCACACAATTAAATCTGGATGGTGGTGTCTTGATAAAAAAAGTAGATGAAGGAAAGTGGAAGAAAGCAGGCGCCAAAGAAAATTTCATCATCACACATATTGATAAAGCGCCCATTGATAATGTGGCTGACCTTAATCGCATTTTAGAGTTAAAAAAGGGAGGTGTGCTGATTGAAGGATTGCAAGAAAACGGAGAGAAAAGCGTATTCGCAATTGAATGGTAAGGCTCTAACTGTGCCGTAATCGCCTTGTTTGACGAATCACATACTGGTTAGCTAAAATCTGCTTAGATTTGCCGACCATTTCAATAAAAAATCGCATGGAAAATTTCGGCATTAAAGAAGCCCTTGCCACTTTGGGCGTAAAATCAACCAATCAAGGTACTTCCACAGGCAAAAACTGGCTTCGATCTAAAGGCGCCTCTATTTCTTCCTATTCACCTGTGGATGGTAAGTTGATCGGGCGAGTGCAATCCACCGATGAAAAAGCGTTTGAAAAAGTAGTGCAGCAGGCTGAAAAAGCTTTTAAGGAATGGAGATTGGTGCCTGCACCCAAGCGAGGTGAAGTGGTGCGACAGATCGGGGAAGCACTTCGCAAATACAAAGAGCCACTCGGTAAGTTGGTTTCGTATGAAATGGGTAAATCCTATCAGGAAGGATTGGGCGAAGTGCAAGAGATGATCGACATCTGCGATTTTGCCGTTGGCTTGTCTCGTCAATTGAATGGCTTGACAATGCACTCAGAAAGACCACAACACAGAATGTATGAACAATATCATCCACTCGGTATTGTAGGAATTATTTCTGCTTTCAATTTTCCGGTAGCTGTATGGTCATGGAATACGATGTTGGCATGGGTTTGTGGCGATGTATGTATATGGAAGCCATCAGAAAAAACTCCGCTTTGCAGTATTGCATGCCAAAATATCATCTCGAAAGTATTTGCCAAAAACAATGTGCCGGAAGGTGTATCGTGTATTGTAAATGGCGATTATAAAATCGGTCAATTGATGTGTAGTAACGAAGCGATTCCTTTGGTTTCGGCTACCGGATCTGTGCGTATGGGTAAAGCAGTGGGTCGCACGGTAAGTGAGCGACTGGGAAGAGCATTGCTAGAATTGGGTGGCAATAATGCCATTATCATTTCCGAAAACGCAAATCTGGAAGTTGCAATTCGAGGCGCTTTGTTTGGTGCCGTTGGAACAGCCGGACAACGTTGCACTACTACCCGGAGATTGATCGTGCACGAAAAGGTTTACAACGAAGTAAAATCCCGTTTGAAGAATGCGTATGCTCATTTACGCATTGGCAATCCACTCGATCAAAACAACCATGTTGGCCCGCTGATTGATCAGTTGGCGGTAAAAACGTATCGCGAGGCATTGCGAAAAGTAAAAGCGGAGGGCGGCACTTTTGTGGTGAATGGCGGGGTCCTTTCCGGCAAAGGCTATGAGTCAGGTTGTTATGTAAAGCCGGCCATTGCCGAAGTGAAAAACCATTTTGAGATTGTTCAGCAAGAAACGTTCGCACCCATCTTATATTTAATCAAATACTCAACCATTGAGGAAGCGATTGAGCTTCAAAACGGAGTAAAGCAAGGTTTATCTTCAGCCATTATTACCAACCACATGCAAGAAATGGAAAAGTTCTTGTCGCATGCCGGTTCTGATTGTGGAATAGCGAATGTGAACATCGGTACTTCTGGAGCAGAAATTGGAGGTGCCTTTGGCGGTGAAAAAGAAACGGGAGGCGGAAGAGAATCCGGATCTGATTCATGGAAGGTGTATATGCGCAGACAAACCAATACCATCAATTATGGTAGTAGTTTGCCGTTGGCTCAAGGTATTAAGTTCGATATCTAATTCTCATTTGGAAAATGAGCCCAATAATCTTAAATTGAAAAGATAATCCCTATTTATGGCTGCTCAAAAATATAGAACCGTCATGCTGATTGACGATAATGAAATTGACAATCTCATAAATCAAAAGATGATAGAGGCGGCTGCGATTACAGAAAACATTTACACACACACGGGAGCCAAGAGTGCCATTGAGTTTTTGAGAAACATGGAGAAAATGGATGTTGCTGACAAGGTGCTTCCAGATATTATCTTTTTGGACATTGACATGCCGCTCATGGACGGTTTTCAATTTTTGGATGAATTTGAGAAGCTCAGCAACGTTGCCAAAAAGAAGTGCAAAATTGTAATGCTTACTTCTTCGATTAACCCACAGGATTTTAACCGCTCAAAGAAATACACGAATGTGAAGCTTTATTTGAACAAGCCGCTTTCACATGAAAGTATAATCAATCTGGAAGTTTAATTTTCGTCTCCTTCGTATTCAATCGCAACCAATCTCTCTACAAAAGCATCATCCATCTTAATTAACGAGGTAGGTGCAAAGTAGCTCACCTTTATTTCCTTAAATTTCGGAATAATAGCCGTGATCTTCTTCGCTTTGTCTTTCTTGGCTTCGCTGGTGGCTGTTTTCAAAATCTTTAAGAATAGCAACACATTTTCACACTCATCTTTGCCCAGAGAACGGATTTGGCGCTGGATACTATTACTCTGCTGGTTGAATAGTTCAAAGTCATGAAGAAAACAATAAAACAACGCTAGAACGGCTTTGATTTCCATTTGTGCAACTGGATACTTTTTGAGGCTCACTTCATTGATCAAAGTGTTAAGCAACTTTGCGGCTTCATCAATCTTGCCGATGTAATAGCTTGCCAACGCCCGATAAACAATATAGATCACCTGCTTTGGCACATCCAATGGATCAGGCTCGATGTCGGCAAATATTCGGTCGATCTCAATATATAATTCACGTTCCAGGCCCAAACGCAAATTGCGCTCCATCTTGGAGATCAGGAATTGAGATGAAAAGGTGAACGTAGGGTAGTTGACCAATAGGTTACCTGCTGCATCGTTTACCTCTTCAAAATACTTCTCAGCCTGGCGATATACTTTGTAGTGGTTGTAGTATTCTAAATGTAAAAATTCAAATACCAGATTGAGGTGAAAATAAAGCGGATCCAAATTATAGGTCTCGAATATCTTCTGCGCATGCGCAAAAATATCTTCAATCGACTCACCTGATCGCTGCAAATTGTCATCTTTCTCTATAAAGAGTTTATGAAAGACAATCATGCAGCTTTGGTAAATGTACAGTCTGTGCGAATCATACAACTTGGCAACATTTTGCATTTCTTTGATCAAGAGTTCCAATCCCAACTTCTCTGTTTCATCGGCACTTAAAAAGAAGTTGCCATACTTTTTGAAGTACTCAGCTAATAAATCTTCTGCCTTATCTACCGCTAACATATACGCCACGTGGCGGTTATATAGCTGTGAATAGGTAAAGTAATCCGGGGAATTGATATGAAGTTTCTTCAATGATTTGTAAACCACAGTTAGTTCACTGGCCAAGTCGTAGTCGAGTAATTCCTTCTCTAATTTTTTGAGTGTAGCGATGGAAATGGTCTTCTTCTTGGTGAAAAGCACCTCGTTCAGGTTCGCCACCTTACGCAATAAGTCGGTGCGAGGACTTTCCATTTGCTGCAACAAATGTTCTTCAATCTTCTGATTGAGGCGTGAACGCAAGGTGTAATAAGCATTCGCGTTTACCTCCAGTTCGACCATAATCTTACTGTCCGACAATTGTCTTTCACGCAAAGCTTTTAACAGGTAGGCTGATTTTTCTGCGTTGCTCTCCATCAACGAATCGTAGATTTCTACGTAATCCTTTTCAGAGAGCTGTTTGACAATGTTCTTTAGCTTAGCCATGCGGGGACAATAATTGGTAAAGTTTACGAATTTAATAAATACAAGCAATAGTTACCAATATCCTACCAATTTGACAGATTATTATAGACATTATTACCGAATCTTTACTTCGGAAGGATATTTGATCACCCCTTGGTAAAATAAATCGCATGGATGTATTCTCACAAATGATCATTGATGCTGTGGCTTTAGTTAAAAACGCAGTAGTTAAGATTGATATCTACAAAAAAGACAAGGGCCAATTGAAACGTGCAGGCAGTGGCTCGGGCTTTATCTTTTCTTCGGACGGGCTGATTTTTACGAACAGCCACGTGGTGAATGGCGCAGACAGAATCATGGTTTCGTTACTCAACGAAAATGAAATAGAGGCTACATTGATAGGTCAGGATCCGGATACGGATTTGGCCGTCTTAAAAATCTATTCGGAAGGTTATTCTGTCTCTCAACTAGGTGACGCAGAACAATTACAAATCGGGCAGTTTGTGGTAGCTATTGGCAACCCACTGGGGTATCAACACACCGTAACAGCCGGGGTTGTGAGCGCTTTGGGCAGAACGCTGCGATCGCAGAATGGCATGCTGGTAGATAATGTTATTCAATCCGATGCAGCATTGAATCCGGGCAACTCCGGTGGGCCGCTCATCAACACTCAAGGCGAAGTGGTGGGTGTAAACACCGCCATCATTCAGGGAGCAAATGGGCTCAGCTTTTCGGTGAATATCAACACAGCCAAAGAAATTGGCAGTCAGTTGGTGAAAACAGGTAAAGTGTTTAAAGCTTACCTCGGTTTTCAATTGCAAGAGGTAAACCTGCATCCTAAAATTAAAAGGCATTATCACCTCGCCAATGACAAAGCGCTGTTTGTGGTGGGCATAGAAAAAGATTCTCCTGCTTCGCGTTCGCAAATTAAAGAAGGCGATATGATCGTGACATTCAACAACAAAGCAATAAATAGTCTGAATCAATTATTCAAAGAACTTACCCGCAAAGAAATATTGACTATGATTGATGTGCAGGTGGTGCGACATACGGAGCTTTTGGATCTGACATTATTCCCGGTTCAAAAGCTACCTTTGTAAACGCGCATTATGACAATTCCTATCCGTACCATTCATCTTTTCGAGCGACTTGACAAGGAACTAATCACTTTATTAAAGTCGCTCAAGCCGGAAGACTGGCACAAGTCAACCTTGGCAAAACAATGGACGGTAAAGGATATTGCCGCTCATTTACTGGATGGAAATATTCGAACGCTATCGATGTTCCGGGATGGCTATTTTGGCTCAAAGCCGGAAGGCGTTAACTCCTACCAAGACTTAGTCAATTATCTGAATCAATTGAATGCTGATTGGGTAAACGGTTTCAAGCGGGTAAGTCCCCAAGTTTTAATCGATCTTTTGGAGAAATCTGGCAAAGAATATGTTGATGTATTGCAGTCGCTGGATCCTTTTGCTAAAGCCTTGTTTTCAGTAGCGTGGGCAGGCGAAACGGAATCACAAAATTGGTTTCACGTTGCGCGGGAATACACCGAAAAGTGGCATCATCAAAAGCAGATTCGTGAGGCGGTTGGTGTTGGAGGTTTGATGGAACGTGAATTGTTTTATCCGGTGATGGATACTTTCATGCGCGCTTTGCCGGTTGCCTATCAGTCGATCAAGGCAAATGAAGGTGATCGTGTTCTTGTTAGCATCTCTGGAGAAAATGGTGGTTCATGGAGCATACGCTACACCGCCAAAGGATGGGTGATGGATGAATCGAGTGAATCACCCGTGGCGGAAGTTGAGTTAGAAGCAGAAGATGCATGGAAGCTATTTACGAAAGGATTACCTCCGAAGGAGGCGCTCCAACGTATTCGTATTTCAGGATCACATGAATTGGGACAACAAATTGTGAAAATGATTGCCATTATGGGCTAGCCATCACACCTGAAAGTTTGGCTTAATTGGATTTTGAAATATATTTGCCGGAAGTTACGGGGGATTAGCTCAGCTGGCTAGAGCGCTTCCATGGCATGGAAGAGGTCATCGGTTCGAATCCGATATTCTCCACAAAAGCTGGTCTATCGACCGGCTTTTTTTTGTGCCTCAATATTTCACCCTTTCGGGGTTCATATGTCTTCTCATAATTATCCTACAAATATTGCACCCCGATGGGGTGCCGGTCTACTCCATTAAAATTCTACAAAGATGGCACCCCATGGGTGCCTAGTTGAGTACGAATAATTATTGCTTAAACTTTCTTCGACATTACTCGTCCCGTAGGGACGAAATATTTGTAAACTTATCAATCATATCTACAACCGCCCCATAGGGGCGGAATATTAAACTTGTTGATTGCTACGCTGAACTTCTTCGGCCAACGCGCGCATTTTCTTAACACGCTCCGGATCTACGGTGCGTAACTTAAATTCACTGCCCTCTTCCGAACCCATACCGGCTATTTGCTGGTTGCGATACTGCATCCCGCTTTCGCGGAAAGCGGTTGCTGAAAAATGGATCTCCGTTGCTTTTGATACACGGACAATTTCCTTTACTGTATTTTCATTAACGCCAGATCCCGGCATAATCGCAATGCGACCATTTGCCTTTTGAATTAATTGCCCAATCAATTCTTTGCCTTTATCTGCTTGCGCTTGTTGCCCCGCTGTGAGAATTCTATCAAAGCCCGCTTCAATACAATCTTCCAACGCTTCAAAAGGATCGCGCGTCATATCGAAAGCACGGTGACACGTGACTTTGAGAGGACGCGCCCGCTCGATCAATTCTTTGCATCTCTTCACATCGATGCGACCTTCTGCCGTGAGAATACCAAACACAACTCCATCTACGCTGATCTTCTGGCATTGATGGATATCGCGCTTCATGGCATGAAACTCATAATTCGAATACAAAAAATCGCCACCGCGCGGACGAATCATTACAAACACATCCATATTCACATTTTGTCGCACAGCTTCGATCACTGCATAGGATGGTGTGGTTCCTCCTTCACCTGGATTATCACAAAGTTCGATCCGGTCTGCACCACCTTCTTGTGCGCGGAGGGCTGATTCAATATTATAGACAACTACTTCCAGTAGCATGCGATTTATTTCTTTCTATTAATAAATGCTGGCGGAATCAAACAATTTGTTCATCGCGTTGTCATGCACCGCATACGTGAATCCTTTCTGCAAACAGTAGGCGCCATACTCACCGCTTTTGCTGAGCGCCAGAAAACCCACCTGAATTGTTTTTGCCTTATCGGGATTTTTTCGAATGATTCGCTCCACCGCCATCTTGCAAGCTTGCTCGGGGCTATTTCCTTGTCGCATGAGTTCTACAACCAAATGACAACCGACAATACGAATCACTTCCTCGCCTACACCGGTTGACGTAGCTGCTCCCACTTCATTGTCGACATACAAACCTGCTCCGATAATAGGAGAATCGCCTACGCGGCCCCGCATTTTATACGCCATGCCGCTCGTAGTGCATGCGCCCGATAAATTTCCTTGAGCATCCAGCGCTACAATGCCGATGGTATCGTGGTTTTCTATGTTGGCTACCGGTTTATATTTCTTTTCCTTCAGCCACTCCTTCCATGCTTTCTCCGATTCTTTGGTAAGCAGCTTTTCTTTTTTGAATCCATTTGCCAACGCAAACTGCAAAGCGCCCTCTCCTACCAGCATCACGTGCGGAGTTTTCTCCATCACTTTTCGCGCCACCGAAACCGGGTGAACGATGTGTTCCAAACACGCCACCGAGCCGATGTTTCCCAGCTCATCCATGATACACGCATCGAGTGTCACGCGGCCATCGCGATCAGGCAGACCGCCTAAGCCTACCGATGTTTCTTTGGGGTCGCCCTCTGGCACGCGCGCACCGGCCTCCACGGCATCCAATGCTTTTCCCCCGGAAGACAAAATCTTCCAAGCTTCTTCGTTGGCTTGTTTTCCGAAGTTCCAGGTAGAAATGACGATGGGTTTATTCACAGCTGAAGTAGAAGACGCCATCGATGCAAAGGGCAAAGCACTGGCGGCTGCGGTTAGTTTAAGAAATTGTCTGCGCGATGTTTTCATATGTGGAATAGAATAACCAAAGGTAGAAGAAATTATAAATTAAGAGGATGATCAAGTGGTTTGAGCTACCGGTTGCATTTTTTTTGAATAACCCGCTCAATATAATCCACTACCTCATCCCTCTTTTCAGCAAGTTTTGAATTCCTTCCGTTTGACAAAAAGTATTCAAAAATCTCTTTTGCATCCCAACCATTTTCTAGGTGTAAGTAAACTATCTCATCAATAGTTGCATTTATTTGTTGGTGATGGAAATGACCAATCTCCAATGCACCGCAGTCGCCAGCAATTATCTTTTTACGTGTTGCTTCGGGTGAATTGATCACCAAAAAAGGCAAATCAACGGGCACCCGTTCTTCCATCGTTCTTTCAACCATTCCGCTGCCATTGCAATAAGCGCACTTACCCGGAATCCAATTCAGCTCGCGGTCGAGTCGTTTGATATCCGCCCAGTCCACGTGCCCTTTGCCTAAGCATCGCGGGCAACTAGCTTGAGGTTGATTATTGCCAAATAACTTACTCCAAATACTCATGATGTAATTATAAAATCTACTCAATCCTCTTTTTGTTTTCATCATATAATCCCACCAGCAGGCTATTACCCTCCTGATCAATTCGCACGCCACCGTATTTGGCCACCTCGTACTTCTTCGCATCGCCTTCCTGAAAAAAGTAAGACTCGGCACCGATGTTGACACTCCATCGATTGGGGCTTGTATAATTTATCAGGTGCTCGCCTTCGTTTAATGGTGACGTTGCTTCCTGAAATCGAACACGGCTTGCAACACCCTCTGCATCTATCCGAACAACGCAATACCCGCGCTTCGGTATTTCATTATCACCTTCACGCACCGAAATGCGATAGCGCAAAGCCATGTAATCGCCTTGCATGAGCGATCGCGGATCGACCGGAGCCAATTCGAGTAGCACCAATGTTCCTTCGCTCAGCAGCTGCTCTTTCTGTGCAATGGAATATCCAAAGTAACCTAAGAGCAAAGTCAGGTTCAGCAGTATGACAATCCACTTATACTTCATCATTTGCAGTTCGTTTTTTGTTTACAACCCAATAGAGACCGAGAAAGAAAATACCTGAGAGAAATAAGAATATCGACTTCGTAAGCAAGGTAAAGTTCAGATCATAATAATATTGCCCTACAAAATAAATAAACGCGACAATGCTCAACGCCAAACCAGTTTTGTGATTCACATAAAAACACAACAAAATCAAAAGCATGGAGCCGGAAATAGCAGGCGACAAAGCGGTTGGCAATAATAATACTACAGTCAATACATAAATCAATGATCGTTGCTGTGGCTGCGCGATGGTGAGCACTCGAAAAAGATACGGCAGCCAATAGACGATGGCTGCTATGATCACTACCGATGACACCCAGATGAAATTGGGCGAGAGCGGAAACACATCTCTCTTACCCAAAAAGAACAATCCGATTAAAAAAGAAATGACCAATCCAATCCGTAGGGGGTTGTATAGCTTAGAATACTTTTTTAGTTCGAATATAATTTCAGCTTCCTTTTGAAAGAGTAATGTGATTATTATGGCAAGCGAAGACACATACCCATGAATGAATTCATATCCTTCATGGGATATGATCAGAAAGAGGAAGCTACCTGTGATTACCAAAACAGAAATCAGCGAGAGGATATAGCTTTGAACAAGTGCCAAAGTAATTAATGCCAGCATGATAAATACCAGGCTAATGGCGTCATCAGGTATATGCATTTTGTCGAATCCAAACGAAATCATTGTTAACCCGATCAGATAGGCTGAAACACTGAATGTGTCTATGATAATTCGATCGGATACTTTGTTAAGCCAAATGGAGCCTGCCAAACTAAGCACTCCAAAGATGAGCAAGCCCACTTCTGAATCGTATAATCCTGCCACCAATAGAAAGCCAATAAACGCAAGGCTTGCCAGCACTCCGCCAAATACAGACATCACTTTGATGGGAAGCGATTGCTGGTCGTTGCTTTTGGAGTACGCTTGCGCAATTGCCTCTTCGTCTACTGCGAGAGGCTCTTCTTGAATGGATTGGACGTAATCCAACAGCTCTTTGATATTTTCCTTACTTCTCATGATTCCACTTCTTTTGAATTTCAATTAACGTTTTAATGAGGATGGTGACGCTGGTGATGATAAACAAACTCACAAAAAGCAACATGCCTTCATTATGAGAAACGTCCAGTAATTGTGCTGCTATGACCACAATTACGCTAAACGGAATAATAGAAAGGTAAAAAATACTCTTAGCGCGAATGCCATGCCGAATACCTAAAGTATAGAATGCAAGCGTGC
>JBGAUU010000159.1:0-5879 GCA_044228465.1 Cyclobacteriaceae bacterium | reverse complement strand
GCCGCTTCGCTCATCATGTCTTGTGAATAGGGTGGGTCGAACGTGATTTCTACTTTCACATCATTAATTCCTTCAATTTCTTTGATTCGTTGCTCCACTTCACCCGGAATAACCTCTGCCGAAGGGCAGGAAGGCGAAGTAAGCGTCATTCGGATAAACACGTTGTTTACCGGGAAGATATTGATCTCGTAAATCAGACCCAATTCGTAAATGTCCACCGGAATTTCTGGGTCATAGACTGTTTTAATGGCAGCCAAAACCTTGTCTCGCAGGTTGATGCCCGACTCAGGCGTTGAAACGTTATTGATCGTAGCTTCTTCCATTAGTTAGTGTGCGGTCAATTGCGATTTGAAGGCTAAAGCGTACATCTTAATTTGTTTGATCATGGCGGCAAAGCCATTGGAACGCTGTGTTCCGATAAAGCGTTCCATGCCAATCTTTTTCATGAAGTAAAGATCAGCTGATAAAACTTCATCCGGACTTTGCCCATTGAAAATTCTGACTAACAAACTCACCAATCCTTTGGTGATAGCAGTATTGCTATCAGCCGAAAAGTGGAGGCCATTATTTTCGAATCTGCACGTAAGCCAAACTTTGGATTGACAACCTTTTACCTCGTTCAATTCAGATTTATCAGTAGCATTCATTTCCGGCAGTTTCTGACCTAACTCCATGATGTAGAATACCGTCATTTCCATGTCGCCATCCAACAGGGAAAATTCGCTGATAATCTGATCTTGGGTTTCGTTGATGGTCATTTATAAACGGCTTTCTCTAACTTGGTTACGCGTTCGTGCAAATGAGCGATGTTTTCAATTTCGTTGGCTAGTTTGAAGATAGCCCGGGTGTTTTCAGTTGATTGCAGATTTAATTTAACAACACCAGATTCTACTTTTTCAAGTCTATTATCGACACTTACCAAGCTCGTTTCCATCTCAGAAAGGGTCCGCTCAACATTCTCAAGCCTTTTATTTGTTTGTTTCTGTTCATCAATCATCTGATCAAATTTGATCCGTGTTTCGGCCAGCAACGCAACAATTCTTTGTTCGTTTTCCATAACCAATTGTTTAGTTAAGAAATTTAACGATTCTCTTTAATCCTTCCAACAGCGCATCAATCTCTTCCTTGGTATTGTAAACCGAAAACGAGGCGCGTACCGTTCCTTCCAAACCGAAGTGATCCATCAAGGGCTGCGTACAATGGTGCCCGGTTCTGACTGCTATGCCGCGAGCATCCAACATCTGACCAATGTCAAATGGATGAATCCCTTCTATAACAAACGACTGGACACTTACTTTTTGTGATGCAGTTCCAATCAATCGAACGGTTGGGATTTCAGTTAAACGATGCGCAGCATACGCCAACAACTCATGCTCATGTGCCGCGATGTTTTCTTTGCCCAAATCATTAATAAACATGATCGCTTCCTTCAGGGCTACTACATCCGCAATATTAGGTGTGCCTGCTTCAAACTTGTATGGCAGATCATTATAAGTGGTCTTGGCAAACGATACATTTTTGATCATTTCGCCACCTCCCATGTAAGGTGGCATTTGCTCTAACAACTCCTTTTTGCCATACAAAATGCCGGTGCCGGTGGGACCATACATCTTGTGCGAGGAGATGCAATAGAAATCACAATCTAACGCAACCACATCGATTGGCAAATGGGCCGATGCCTGCGCTCCGTCAATCAATACCACGGCACCGAAGTCATGTGACAGCGCAATGATTTCTTTAATTGGATTGATGGTTCCTAAACTGTTGGATGCATGATTGACGGCTACAATTTTGGTTTTTGAGTTGAGCAAAGATTTGAAATGATCTAAGTCAATTTCTCCGGAAGGAGTAATAGAAATGACCCGAATGGTTGCCTTCTTCTCTTCCGCGATCAGTTGCCAAGGAACAATATTAGAATGATGCTCTAATCCTGAAATGATAATCTCGTCACCTTCCTTCAAAAAAGCGCGCCCGTAAGACGAGGCCACGAGGTTAATGCTTTCTGTTACACCGCGGGTGAAAATGATTTCTTCGCTGTGCATAGCATGAATAAATCCCTGCATGGCTATTCGCGTATCTTCATAAGCACGAGTGGCTCTTTCGGCCAATGTGTGAATGCCGCGATGGATATTCGCGTTGTCGTTTTGGTAATAATCCGTCAGTGCTTGTATGACTCTTTTTGGCTTTTGATTGGTGGCCGCGTTGTCAAAGTAGATCAGTGGTTTGCCATTCACCCGTTGGTGAAGAACCGGGAATTCCTCTCTGATTTTTCCAATATTTAAAACAGGAGTGAGCACAGCACTCATATCAAAAGTTTTTATGAAGTCTTTCTGAAATCAACTGATCCAGATAGGCTTTTAAGTTTTCGTTTTTAACTACACTAAGTACATCCAAAGCAAAAGCGTAAAGCAACATCGCTTTCGCGGAGGCGTGTGGTATGCCACGGGCTTGGAGATAGAAAAGAGCTTCTTCATCCAATTGACCGGTAGTACATCCGTGCGAACACTTCACGTCATCAGCCCAAATCTCCAATTGCGGTTTTGTGTTGATGGTGGCATTTTCGCTCATCAGAATATTTCTATTCGATTGAAATGCGTTTGTTTTTTGCGCATGCGGCCGAACGTAGATCTTTCCATTGAAAACACCCTTGGACTGATCGTCCATAATGCCCTTATACATTTCGTTGCTAAATGAATTAGGCTTTTGATGGTCGACAACCGTGTGATTGTCAACCAATGTATTTCCATTTACAAGATACATTCCATTGAAGTGAGACTCGCACTGTTCGCCATTGATTTGAATGTTCAGATTATTTCGGATGATCTGGCCATTCAGCGTAAGCGTAAATGTATTCACCCGACTGCTGTCTGCTTGCGCGATGAAGGTATTTGAAACCTGATGCGCAGCGCCTGCATCGTTTTGAATTTTGCAATAATCCAAGGTTGCATTTTTCGCTACCATCATCTCTTCCGTGAATGTGTGGAAACAAGGCTCTGTTCCCAGCGAATCCGATTTTTCAATAATGGATAAGCTGCTGCCTTTTTCGATAGAAACGAGCAATCGCGTATGAGCAATCACTTGCTTCTCATGTGCATCGTTGATGTGCAACACCAAAATGGGTCTGGACACCTGCGTGTTGGCCGGCACATGAATGAAAATTCCTTCCTGGTAGAAAGCACTATTCATTGCTGCAAAAGCATCCCCTGTTTTGCTGATGGTACCCAACAGCGATTGAATCACTGATTTTGTTTTTGAGTCGGCTGCTTCAAAAGTAGACACGACTACATTAGTTTCTAATCTCCCAAGATGAGAAAGATTTTTGGAGAATCGACCATTCACAAGGACGATCCGATGCGTTTCGCCAATAGCCGGTAAAAATGAATCAACGGAAATGGTTGAAGCAGCAGGGGTGGAGCTTGTCCAGGTAAACTTTTTCTCCAACGCTTTGGTGATGGGTGTAAATCGATATTCTTCTGATTTAGTTGTTGGCAAACCAATTTCAGCCAGTTGGGCCAAAGCCTTTTCGCGACCCTCGTTTCCCGCTTCAAAGTAAGCAGGAGTGGAGCTCTCCAGAATTTGTTTCAATATGGATTCAGTAGCAGTAGTCATACATTAAGCGAGGGCTACTTCATTTTTAATCCAATCGTATCCTTTCGCTTCGAGTTCTTTAGCCAACTCCTTGGTACCTGATTTTACGATTTTTCCTTTGTAAAGCACATGTACAAAATCAGGAACGATGTAATCCAATAAGCGTTGGTAGTGTGTCACTACGATGGTGGCGTTGTTTTTGGAGCGCAACGAGTTTACGCCATTCGCCACAATTTTTAATGCATCGATATCCAGGCCAGAGTCTGTCTCATCTAAGATGGACAATTTCGGCTCAAGCATAGCCATTTGAAAAATTTCGTTGCGTTTCTTTTCACCTCCGGAGAAACCTTCGTTGAGGGAGCGGCTGAGCAGTGATTGATCAATTTCAACCAACTTCATTTTTTCTTTCATCAATTGTAAGAACGCCACCGCATCAAGCGGGCTTTGTCCTCGGTATTGACGGATTTTATTCACAGCAGTTTTCATGAAGTTGATCGTGCTTACACCCGGAATTTCTACCGGATACTGAAAGGCGAGGAAAATACCTTCGGCAGCTCGGTCGCTGGGCTCCAATTCGAGAATATTCTTTCCATTGAATTCCACTTCGCCTCCGGTCACCTCGTAATCTTCACGACCTGCCAGCACCGATGCCAGCGTACTTTTTCCGGAACCGTTCGGTCCCATAATCGCATGAACTTCACCGGCATTTACTTCTAAATTGATTCCTTTCAGAATCTCTTTCTCACCAATGCGTGCTTGTAAATTTTTTATGGATAACATATTAAATTCGATTATTAACCTACACTTCCTTCTAATGTCAACGCCAACAGTTTTTGTGCCTCCACGGCAAACTCCATGGGCAGCTGATTTAAAACTTCTTTTGCATAGCCATTGACGATCAAAGCCACGGCTGCTTCTTCATCGATACCACGCTGCAAACAGTAGAAGATTTGATCTTCACCAATTTTGGAGGTGGTTGCTTCGTGTTCAATTCGAGCAGTCTGATTTTCTACATCAATGTAAGGGAACGTGTGAGCTCCACACTGATCGCCCATCAACAATGAATCGCATTGCGAAAAATTGCGTGCATTGCTCGCGCGCTTCATGATATGCACTTGTCCGCGGTAACTGTTCTGCGATTTTCCGGCAGAGATTCCCTTCGACACAATGCGCGACTTCGTATTTTTACCAATGTGAATCATCTTCGTTCCGGTATCAGCTTGTTGGTAGTTGTTGGTGACAGCCACGGAGTAAAATTCACCCATGGAATAATCTCCTTTCAAAACACATGAAGGATACTTCCAGGTGATGGCCGATCCGGTTTCTACTTGTGTCCATGAAATCTTGGAATGATCGCCAAAACAAAGTCCGCGTTTCGTAACGAAGTTGTAGATGCCGCCTTTCCCGTTTTTATCTCCAGGGTACCAGTTTTGAACTGTTGAATATTTGATTTCAGCATCTTTCATCGCGTAAAGCTCAACTACCGCTGCGTGTAATTGATTCTCATCGCGCATCGGAGCGGTGCAACCTTCCAGGTAACTGACATAAGAACCTTCATCGGCAATGATCAAGGTTCGTTCGAATTGCCCCGTATTGGCCGCGTTAATGCGGAAGTAAGTGGATAGTTCCATCGGGCAGCGAACGCCTTTTGGAATGTAGCAAAACGAACCGTCTGAGAACACAGCAGAATTTAAAGCCGCAAAGTAGTTATCGTTCATGGGCACTACAGAGCCCAGGTACTTTTTAATTAACTCCGGATGTTCCTTTACCGCTTCACTAAATGAACAGAAGATGATTCCTAATTCACCCAATGTTTCTTTGAAGGTGGTAGCAACCGACACGCTGTCAATGACCGCATCTACCGCTACACCGGTTAATCGTTTTTGTTCGGTAATCGAAATTCCTAATTTCTCAAAGGTCTTAATTAGTTCAGGATCAACCTCATCCAGTCCGCTGATGCTTTTCTTTTGCTTGGGAGCAGAGTAGTATATAATGTCTTGATAATTGATTTGCGGGTAATGAACATTTGGCCAGGTGGGTTCAGCCATTTTCTCCCATTGGCGATAGGCTTTTAGCCGCCATTCCAATAACCACTCGGGTTCATTCTTTTTAGCTGAGATAAAACGCACCGTATCTTCGCTCAAGCCTTTGGGCGCTTCATCTGCCTCCAGATTTACATTCCAGCCGTGCTCGTATTCTTTGGATGTAAACTCCTCCAGAACCTGATTGTCTTTGCTCATTCCAACCTATTTAGACTAATTTTAAATAGAAAGTCAAAAATAAGAACAATA
>JBGAUU010000032.1:0-40858 GCA_044228465.1 Cyclobacteriaceae bacterium | reverse complement strand
CACGATGCAATACCATCCGCATGGCGATGCCGCTATCGGTGAAGCGATCGTGAACATCGGTCAAAAAGATTTGCTCCTCGATACACAAGGAAACTGGGGTGATGTACGCACAGGAGATAGCGCAGCTGCTCCTCGTTACATCGAAGCACGACTTTCCAAATTTGCGTTGGATGTAGTATACAATCCACAAACTACCGAATGGCAATTGTCATACGATGGTAGAAAAAAGGAGCCGGTAACATTGCCGGTGAAATTTCCTTTGTTGCTGGCACAAGGCGTAGAAGGTATCGCAGTAGGTTTGTCTACCAAAATTTTGCCCCACAACTTTTGCGAGTTGATCAAAGCATCCATTGATATTCTAAAAGGAAAAAATCCAAAGATTTATCCTGATTTTCCTACGGGAGGCATTGGAGATTTTACCGAATACGATCAAGGCTTTCGCGGAGGAAAAATAAAAGTTCGCGCTAAAATAGAAATAGAAGATAAAAAAACGCTGATCATTCGCGAGATTCCTTTCGGAACCACAACCGCTTCGCTGATGGAATCCATCGTGAAGGCCAGCGAGAAAGGTAAGATCAAAGTGAAGCAAGTGGTGGATAACACCGCTAAAGATGTGGAGATCAGCGTAAGCTTGCAATCCGGTATCTCTCCGGAAATCGCCATTGATGCGTTGTATGCTTTTACGGATTGCGAAGTTTCCATTTCGCCTAATGCCTGCGTGATCGTAGCGGATAAACCTCAGTTCATGAAAGTGAATGAGATTTTGAAGTACAATACCGAGCAAACAGTAAAACTGCTCAAGCAAGAACTCGAAATCAAAAAGGCCGAGTTGATGGAGAAAATTTTATTCTCATCACTCGAAAAAATATTCATCGAAAAACGAATTTACCGAAACATTGAAGATGTAGAAACCTTTGAAGAAGTAATCAATACAGTCGACAAAGGTCTTCGCCCATACAAAAAGCAATTCTATCGCGAGATTACCCGCGATGATATTCTTCGCTTGCTCGAAATTCGCATTAAGCGTATTTCCAAATACGACTCATTCAAAGCCGATGAGTTGATGCGCGATTTGGAGAAGGAACTGAAAGAAACCTTGCATCACCTCAAGCACCTCACTGAGTTCGCCATTGCCTATTATCAAAACTTGTTAGATAAATACGGCAAAGGCCGCGAGCGTAAAACCGAAATCAAGAGCTTCCAATCCGTGGCAGCTACAGAAGTTATTGCCAACAACCAAAAGTTGTATGTCAACCGTGAAGACGGATTTATTGGTTGGGGCTTGAAGAAAGACGAATTCATTGCGGACTGTTCTGAATTGGATGACGTGATCGTCATCCGCAGAGACGGCAAAGCCAAAGTGAGTCGCATCAACGAAAAGGTGTTCATGGGCAAAGATATTTTGCATGTGGGTATTTGGCGCAAAGGCGATGATCGTATGATCTACAACCTGATTTATACCGATGGCAAAGGCGGCATCACTTATGCAAAACGTTTTGCCATGCCGGCCATTACCCGCGACAAAGAGTATGATCTCGACATGGGTAATCCAAATAGCAAAGTGCATTACCTCAGCGCCAACCCGAATGGCGAAGCCGAAATTGTAGAGGTGAAACTGACACCTGCCAGCTCTGCACGCAAAAAGATTTTCGATTTCGATTTTTCGGAATTGGAAGTGAAAGGTCGTGGTGTACGTGGTAATGTGGTGACAAAATACCCGGTTCGAAAAGTAGACTTTAAAGAATCACTCGGTTCTACCTTAAGTGGTTTGGATTTGTGGTTTGATGAAGCAAGTGGCCGCTTGAATAAAGACAAGCGCGGCAAATACGTAGGCAAATTCGATGGAGATGATCAGATTCTTGCCATCACCAAGAGCGGTACCTACAAGATTACCAGCTACGAACTGACAAATCGCTATGAGCCGGAGAAAACTATTCTGGTAGAAAAGTACAATGCGAAGAAGCCAATCACCGCTGTGTATATGGATGGTGAAAGCAAACAATATTTTGTGAAGCGCTTCCTGATTGAAACTAACACACTCGATAAAGAATTTGGATTTATATCCGAAGGGATTGGCTCACGCCTCGATTATGCGAGCACAGCCGATTCACCGGAGATCGAAGTAGATTTGATCAAAGGAAAAGGCAAAGACAAGGAAACCGAGGTTGTCAACCTTGAGGAGATTGTAGACATTAAAGGATGGAAAGCTGTGGGCAATCGCTTGTCGCAATTTAGAGTTTCTAAAATCAGAGCGCTCGAAGATCCGGATGATACCGGCCTGGAAGAAGGCGATGTAGATAACGAATCGACTGTTGAAACCTCAAAAAGTTCTCAACCGTCAAAAAAAAAATGGGAAGAACCAGAGGAGGGAGAGCAAGCGAGCCTCTTCGGGGAAAGTCAGCTCCCGCAAAACCAAAGCAAGCCGCTCGTCAACGGCCAGCCCCCGCAGCCAAAGGAAAAAAGACCAGCAGCGGAGCAAGCAAGCCTCTTCGGGGAAAGCCAAAGCCAGCCAAGCCAGGAAAACCAACAAAGTCAGGAAAACCAGTCAAACCCGGAAAGCCAGCAAAAAGAGGAAAAGGTAAAAGAAAATAAACCACCCGATTCCTCTTCGCGAACTTTCACCGCAGGTGAAACCATAGACCTAGACCTGTAATTCAATTGACATTATTAAAAACTCACCTTCCCTTCTCTTGTGGAGAAGGGGAGGAGATAAAAAAGCTAAAGTTTTTAATAATGCTACCATCTGTTCAACAGATGACATGCTAAGATGGGCATCACGCCCATCTTAGTTTTACTTTTCATTCAACCAAAAAAACTATGCAAGCAATTGTACGATTGACCATTTTACTCATTTTTTCTTTTTCAATTTTTAATTCTTTCGCACAGCAAGATACCGTGCGCCAACTCAACGAAGTAGTTATTCAAGGCAACCGCATCCAACCGGCCTTCAATGAATTATCCGCCAGCGTCATCGTTATTTCTCCTGCCGACATAAAAAAATCTCCTGCCATCAGCATTGCCGATTTACTGCACTACCAAGCCGGTGTAGACATTCGTCAGCGCGGAGCCAATGGAGTGCAAGCCGATGCCGGCATTCGCGGAAGCACATTCGAACAAGTTTTAATTTTAATCAATGGGGTAAAAATGAGCGATCCACAAACCGGGCATCACGCACTCAACTTGCCGGTGGATATTGAAAACATCGAGCGTATCGAAATTCTAAAAGGTCCCGCAGCGCGTGTGTTCGGACAAAATGCATTTGCCGGTGCCATCAATATCATCACCAAAAATCCCGATCAATCATTTTTAAAAGTTCGCGCACTCGCGGGCGATTATGGCTTAGGTGGAGGTCGCTTTTCTGTTGCTATGAAAAATGGAAAGGCTGCACACTATTTTTCGGCAGGCAGAGATTTTTCAGCGGGTTACAAATACAACACCGACTATGTCATGAACAACTTCTTCTATCAGTCTGAATTGAAAACGGAAAAAGGTAAAGTCAATATCATGGGTGGCTTTACCGATCGCGCTTTTGGTGCCAATGGATTTTATGCGCAGCCCATCAACACCGATCAATACGAAGAAATACAAACCAGCATAGCCGCCATCAGCTATCAAAAGAAAGTAAACGTTAACCAAACACTCAACCACCGACTTTACTGGCGCAGAAATCAAGACAAGTATTTGTTCCTTCGCAACAATCCTCCTTTCTATCGCAACCTACACCTCAGCAATGTCATCGGCTACGAGTTAAATACAACGATTAAAAATTCTTTAGGCATTACCGGCTTAGGTATCGATGTCAATTCCGTTTGGTTAAGCAGCAACAACCTCGGCCAGCGCCAGCGCACCGTGGCAACATTTTTTGCCGAACATCGGTTTTCCTTTTTAAACGATCGTCTCGATTTCACGCCCGGCTTTCAACTTAATTATTATTCTGATTTTGGTTTGAATGCTTTTCCAGGAGCAGAGCTCGGTTACAAACTCACCGATAAACTGAAAATGTTTGGCACAGTCGGTTATACCTACCGCGTGCCATCGTATACCGATTTGTATTACAAAGATCCTGCTAATCTCGGCAACGCCAATCTCAAACCCGAATACGCCATCGCTTACGAAGCCGGACTTAAACTTTTCGACATCGAGTGGCTTAGCGGTCAGGCCAGTTATTTTTGCCGACAAGGAAATCAAATCATCGACTACGTAAAAAATAATTCCACTGATCCTTGGCAAGCAGAAAATTTAGTCAACATCAACGCACAAGGTATCGATGCAAACATCAACATCACTCCCAACGAGTGGCTCAAAAAACTCACCGTAGGCTACACCAGTGTGTCAGCTACCAAAGGACAGGAAACGAATTTCTCTAAATACGCACTCGACAATCTTGCCAATCAGTTCACCGCAAATTTGTTATTGCAATACACCGACAAACTGTATCATTCCATCAACTATCGTTACTCCGATCGCGTATCGCTCGCCAATTATTGGGTGATCGACACACGCATCGGTTGGCAGGAAAATAAATGGTCTGTATTCATCGATGCCTCTAATTTGTTTGATGCAACCTATACCGAAACCAACCTTGTCACCATGCCCGGTCGCTGGATCAAAGGAGGAATTTCATACACATTTTTTCCAAGCAACTGATTTTTAAAATTGTATTGAAGCGAAAGGTGCATGTTGGGGCGTGGCCGCGCGAGGCGCAGTCGGCCACCGGGCTTTCCGCTTTTACTCCTCGTGGTGCGAAGGGCACCACTGCGGGGTAACCGCTCCTATCCCTCGCCCGCTGACGCACGCGTAGCGCACGCACACCATTTGTGCGTTCCATTCGTTAATTGTACGTAACTTTCACGCGATTTAATTTATATACCATGATTCGATTTACTTTCTTGTTTTGGTTACTTGGTTTCTCCACATTCGCACAAGTGCAAGAAATTACCGTTGAAGGGCAGGTACTCGATGCACTCAATCGCAAAGGAATCAAATCATCCATCCGTTATAAAAGTTATCCAACCGGTGGCATCTCGGGCCGCTTCAACGACAGTACATTTTCGTTTACCATCTTCGGTTCATCCAAATATCAGGTTACTGCAGAAGCAGAAGGATACATCCCGCTCACCATTATTGTCGATCCCAAAGAATCGGTCAGCAACAAAATACAACGCAATATTTTGCTCACATCCACTTCACGTGCAATTGTTCTCGATCATTTGATTTTTGAAATGGGCCGCGCGGTCATCAACTCCAAGTCGTATTCAAGTTTAGATGAAGTTGTAGCCATGATGAAAGACAACACCAAAGTTGTCATTCAATTAGAAGGCCACACTGACAACATCGGCAATGCAGAGAAAAACATGAAATTGTCTCAAGATAGGGTAGAGGCGGTAAAAAAATATTTAGTCTCCAAGGGCATTGACAAAAACCGAATCAAAACCAAAGCATTTGGCGGCACACAGCCGTTGTCCAACGAGCGTACCGAAGAAGCCAAAGCTCTCAATCGCAGAGTAGAAATGCGGGTATTAAAAGATTGATTCAGTTGAAGAAAGCTCCTCTTCTAATCTTCGCTCTTCCACCATTTTAAAGTGTGCCAACTTTCGGAATATCTCAGCGCTGGGTCGGGGAGTACGTTCTTTTGTTTCTAAATCGCAAGCATACAAACCAAATCGCTTCGTTGGCCCTAGGTGCCATTCAAAATTATCCCACGTGCTCCAATAAAAATACCCGCGGATGTCGATGCCATCTTGCAATGCCGTATGCAGAATCTTGGCGTAATCAAAAATAGATTGCTGGCGCAACTCATCGGTCTCCTGGCAAATTCCATTCTCCGTTATGATAATCGGCTTCTGATATTTTTTCCAATAGCGGTCAATGCAGGTGCGCATCCCTTCCGGGTGATATTCCCACATATCATCATGCGCTACCCCTGACTTCTCAATTTTATCTGGGGTTTCGATGTATGTCACCGGCATCGGGTCGTGTGGAATGCGCGCATAGTAACTCATCCCAAAAAAATCCACCTTCTTGAAATGATCGGGTACCCACTCCATAAACCACCAATCGCTCAGCCGCGAGGTAAACCACCCCAACGTATTTTCTGCAGTGAAAATGGTAGAGTTGTGTGAAATGCCTACAGGTTTTTTAGGGAACTTTTGTTTGATGTAATCATAAACCAGATCGTGCGCCTTGCCCATATTCTTCACAGCCGTAGCGGCCAGCACCGGATTTTTCTTGAAAGGAGGGAAGGCACCCGTAATCCACCCGAAGCTGGCATACACATTGGGTTCATTGAACGTATTCCAATGACTGACATATTCGCCAAAGCGATCGACTACTTTTTGCGCAAAGTCAACCCAATAAATAATGTTGGCTTCTTTCTCCCAACCACCCATTTTGGCAAACCAAATCGGGTTGGTAAAATGATGAAGCACCATCATGATTTTTACATCACGCTGTTGCAGCTCTTCAATAAACTCGATGTAATGATGGACAGTCTCTTCGTGTAATTCGCCCATGGGTTCGCGTTGCAATTTGCTCCACATCATGCCCATGCGATAGTAGGGTGCCAACGCAGAAATGATCTCCACATCTTCACGCCACCGCACTTCGTGATCGGTCGTTCGGTCAAGCACATAGCCATCTTTCGCAGTCACGCCCTGCCAGTCGTGTTCGAAGGCAGTTTCTATCTGTGTGGTGGCAGTACTTGTGCCAAAAATGAAATCTGTGGGAAAGATGTATTGCATGCTACAATTCGGCTGCAAAAATAGACAATCGATTGATTTTGTCGGCTTCTTATTTACTTTTGATCATCGTATGAAAACTCAAACAGAAATTGATCAACTCGTCATTCAGCACCTTCTCAGTTTTGTATCTGAAAAAAGAATACAAACCATGGAGCGTGTGTTATCAAATCGTACCCGCTATGTTACGCTTGTGTTAGAAGATATTTACCAATCACAAAATGCCAGTGCTGCCGTTCGCACCTGCGAGTGTCTGGGAGTGCAAGACATTCACATCATCGAAAAGGTAAGCAGCTATGCCGTCAATCGCAAAGTGTTGAAAGGCTCGAATAAGTGGATGAACATCATCAAACACAAAGAGAAAAATCAGGACAATACCGCTCTATGTTACCAACACCTGCGCTCAGCGGGCTATAAAATCTTAGTAACCGATCCCGACCCCGATGGGGTGCCTATTCATCAAATTGATCTCAGTCAAAAAATGGCGCTGGTCATGGGCAATGAATACGAGGGTATTTCCGATTACGCTTTGAGACATGCTGATCAGAAAGTGCATATTCCGATGTATGGCTTCACTGAAAGTTTTAACATTTCGGTGAGCGCTGCCATCTGTTTGCAAACCATTCTTCATCAACTAAGGCAAACCAGTTTCAATTGGCAATTGACCGAAACTGAAATGCAAGAGTTGCGTATGAATTGGCTCCGTAAGTCCGTTCGAAGATCAGATCTGATTGAACAAGAGTTTTTGAGAACGATTCAGTAACTTCGGGCGGCTTTAATTGAGGTAAATGAAGTTTCTTAATAGACGCTATGCAAAGTGGGGGCTCTCGATTGTCGCGGTCATTACCGTGTTTATCATTCTCTCGAACATCTGGGTTGTTAATAGTACCAAGCAACTTATTTATACCTCTTACGACAGCCTGCCAAACAATAGCGTAGCCCTTGTATTAGGAACCAGCAAGCGCTTGTTGAGCGGTGCACCAAATCCTTTCTTTAGTGAACGAATTGCGGCTGCGGCTTCTCTTTATCGTCAAGGCAAAGTGAGTCACTTTTTGTTAAGTGGTGACAATCGCACCAAATATTATAACGAGCCTGAAGAGATGCGAAAGGCTTTGATCAGCGAAGGAATTCCAGCAGAAATCATCACGCTCGATTATGCCGGTCTTCGCACTCTTGATTCTATCGTGCGTAGCAAAGAAATTTTCGGTCAAAATAAAATTATTATTGTAACCCAACCTTTTCATTGTTATCGGGCTCTATTCATCAGCCGGTATTTTAACATTGATGCGGTAGCTTTTTTGATAGAAGGAAATTCAATTGACTCATCGTTGAAGACAGAAGTCCGAGAATGGTTGGCACGTTCAAAGGCCATATTAGACCTATATGTGCTCAAAACAGCCCCCAGACACCTTGGCGACAAGCAGCCGTTGGACGTAAAGTAACAATTTGAGCAAACGATCCGTTAACGAGGCACTTTCAATGGAATTAATTATTTTTGCGGCTTAGTTTTAATATGATAGGTTCTACACGTTTGCTAAAGGTACTTTACACCTTCTCCCTTTTCATCTCCCTCAATGGTTGCTTGTTGGCACAAGAAACGATTGTTACTGGTAAAGTTACTGATGCAGCCACCGGAGATCCGATTCCATTCGTCAACGTGGTGTTCAAAGGAACATCCAACGGTATGACCACCGACTTTGATGGTAAGTTCAGTATTCGTGCTTTGGCTATTACGCCAGCCGATTCCATAGTGGCATCGTACATTGGTTACAAGCCACGTTCCAAAAAAATCAAGAGAGGCATTACGCAAGTCGTCAACATTCAATTAGAAGAAGACGTCACCAAACTGCAAGAGGTAGTGATCAAGTCAGGAGAGAATCCTGCATTTCCAATTATCCGCAAAGTGATTGATAACAAGGCCATCAATGACAAACGCAGACTTTCAGGCTATGAGCACGAAACATATGCCAAGATGGAGATTGATGCCGACAATATTTCTGATAAGCTCCGCGAAAAAAAGATCATGCGAAAAATAGCGCAAGTGTTGGACAGCATGGATCGCATTGCCGGTGAAGATGGCAAACCTATTTTGCCCTTATTCATTACAGAAAGCGTTTCTAAAATCTACTATCGCGATAACCCAAGTTTAAAGAAGGAGATTATTTCTAAGAGTAAAATCAATGGTGTATTAGGAGAAGATTACAGCGACCTGCTGGCGCAAATGATTGGCCCCTCTATGCAGGATTATAATTTCTACATGAACTGGCTGAATTTTGGCCGCAAAGCTTTTGTGTCGCCAATCGCAGATGGGTGGAGAGCTTATTATGATTATGAATTGCTCGATAGTGCCATGCTCGATGGACACTTCTGCTATCGCATTGACTTCTTCCCAAAGAGTGAGCAAGCCCTTGCCTTTACAGGAACGATGTGGATTACCAAAGATGAATACGCAATCAAACAGATTGACGCTACCATGGGAAGCACTGCCAACATCAACTTCATAGAGAAAGTAAAAATTCAACATGAGTACACAAAAGTAGAAGGTGGAGCCTGGTTGCCGGTGAAGAGTCGGGTATTGATTGACGTAGGAGAAATTTCCGCTAACTCAGCAGGATTGCTTGCGAAGTTTTATGTCAGCAATAAAAACTTTGTTGTCAACCAACCCAAGCCTCCTTCATTCTTTGATCGCGCTATTGAAAAAGCAGAAGATGCCAATTTGGAAGAAGAAGATAAAGTGTGGGATTCGCTTCGTCACGAGCCGTTGACCGTGAGCGAAAAGAACGTTTATCACATGATTGATACCATCAAAAACATTCCTATTGTAAGGTCTTATGTTGATATTCTTAAACTGATCATCAATGGCTATTACAAAACCGGAAAAGTATTTGTAGGACCTTACTTAGGGGTAATCGCGTGGAACAACCATGAAGGTATTCGCCTGCAGGCAGGATTTAAGACCAATATCAAGTTTAGCAGAAAATGGGTATTAGGAGCTCAGTTGGCCTATGGCTTCCATGATCAAGAAGTGAAGTATCAGGCATTCGTCAAACGAATATTGAATCGAAAGCAGTGGACCACATTTACATTGCAATCAAAGTATGAAATAACACGAGTCGGTTTTGATGAAGACTATGTAACCGAGTATCCGTTGTTTAAGTATGCCAGCAGATGGGGCAGGTACGATCTCAGCAATTACTACCATGAATACCGTGCTGTATTTGAACGTGAATTATTCAAGGGTTTTTCGCAGAAGGTAGCCGTTCGTCAGTATGATTTTATTCCAACTTATCCATTCGAATATCACACCACACCTACCGATGTAAACTCACCGACCAGCAATCAATTTAAAACGACAGAGGTTTTCTTTGAATCTCGCTATGCGCGTGATCAGGTGTTCTTGCAAAATGATAATGACCGCATCGGATTGGAGTCCAAGAGATGGCCGGTGTTTACCGTTCGCTACACCCACGGCTTCAAGTCCGGCTTAGGCGATTTTACCTACGACAAAATTCGCGTCAATGTCAATAAACGAATGAAGATGGGCCCCTTGGGTAATGGTTACATAAACCTGACCGGAGAGCAAATTTTTGGTACGGTGCCTAATCCACTTTTAGGCGTGCATTTAGGAAACCAAACGCGTATCTATTTGCCAGTTAGTTTCAATATGCTTCGATTTGGAGAATTTGCCAGCGACCGATACGCATCGCTTCAATACCGTCAAAATTTTGAAGGATTATTCCTTAATAACATACCGCTGATTCAAAAACTAAAATGGCGATGGCTTGCCACAGCCAATGTGCTGGTAGGATCATTGAGTCGCGCTAATCTCGAGGCAGTGACCAATCCTTCAGGTGAAAATCGCTACAAGACTTTTGCATTAGATCCGGCTAAGCCTTATCTAGAAGTAGGCTACGGTGTTGAGAATATCTTCAAGTTCTTGCGGGTTGATTTCGTTCACCGCTTAAACTACCTTGAAATTCCGGATAGCCGAAATTTTGGAGTGTTCTTCTCGGTTCAGATTCAGTTGTAATCGGATCAAACCTCTCGTCATACAGTTCTTTTTGAGATGAATGGGTCTTAGGGCCCATTTTCTTTCTCTTGTCATTTATTTGGTGATTTTAAAACCGCATATTTGCAGTCCAATTTAGGATTATGGCAATTGTAAAGATCACCCTTCCGGATGGAAGTGTAAAGGAGTTTCCTCAAGCAGTAAAAGGCATTGAAATCGCGCAGAGCATTAGCGAAGGCTTAGCCCGAAACGCGCTAGCTATTGAAGTGAATGGAGAAATCTGGGATTTGAGCCGGCCTATCGAAAAAGATGCGGCCATCAAAATATTTACGTGGAATGACAAAGGCGGCAAATATGCATTCTGGCATTCATCCGCTCACCTTTTTGCCGAAGCCTTAGAAGCTCTTTATCCGGGTACTAAATTCGGTATTGGACCACCCATTGAAAATGGTTTCTACTATGATGTCGATTTAGGCGATATCCCTTTCGGGGATGAGGAATTACTCGCTGTCGAAAAAAAGATGGTGGAGTTAGCTAAGCTGAATAATCCATTTGTAAGACGCGATGTTTCGAAGAAAGAAGCGTTGGAATATTTCACTGCTAAGGGCGACCCTTACAAGTTAGAATTGATAGATGGCCTTGCCGATGGTTCGATCACTTTTTATCAGCAAGGCAATTTTGTGGATCTCTGCCGTGGACCGCACATTCCAACTACTGGTCCCATTAAGGCCATTAAGTTGTTGAATGTAGCAGGAGCCTATTGGCGCGGAGACGAAAAAAACAAAATGCTCAAACGCATTTATGGTATCACTTTTCCAAAGCAAAAGGAGTTGGAAGAATACCTCCATTTGTTAGAGGAGGCAAAGAAAAGAGATCACCGCAAACTAGGTAAAGAACTCGAGCTATTTGCCTTTTCAGAGAAGGTTGGAATGGGCTTACCGCTTTGGTTGCCCAAAGGTACCGTATTGCGCGAGCGCCTGGAGCAATTTATGCGCAGAGCACAGATCAAAGCCGGTTATGATCCGGTGGTAACACCGCACATCGGTAGCAAGCAATTGTACGTTACTTCTGGTCATTACGAAAAGTATGGCAAAGATTCTTTTCAACCCATCCACACTCCGGATGAGAGCGAAGAGTTTTTCCTCAAACCCATGAACTGCCCGCACCACTGCGAGATTTATAAAACCAAGCCACGTTCGTACAAAGATCTTCCGATCCGATTTGCTGAATTTGGTACCGTATATCGTTACGAGCAAAGTGGCGAGTTGCATGGACTCACCCGTGTACGCGGCTTTACACAAGATGATGCTCACATTTTCTGTATGCCTGATCAGGTGAAAGGAGAATTTGTGAAAGTAATCGACTTAGTGCTTTTTGTATTCAAAGCCCTGGGTTTTCAGAATTATACCGCACAGGTTTCATTGCGCGATCCAGAAAATAAAGCCAAATACATAGGCGAAGATTCGCTTTGGGAAAAAGCTGAGCGCGAAATTCAGGAGGCTGCCGATGAACGGGGATTGAGCACCGTAGCTGTAAAAGGGGAGGCTGCTTTCTATGGCCCAAAGCTCGACTTTATGGTGAAAGATGCCTTGGGCAGAAGCTGGCAGCTTGGAACGATTCAGGTGGATTATCAATTGCCGCAACGTTTTGAGTTGGAATACATCGGTTCAGACAATCAAAAACATACCCCGGTGATGATTCACCGCGCGCCTTTTGGGTCGTTGGAACGCTTTGTGGCTGTGTTGATTGAGCACTGTGCCGGTAACTTCCCGTTATGGTTGGCACCCGAACAATTCTCGGTTTTGCCGATTTCAGAGAAATTTAATGACTACGCCCGACAGGTGGTTGAAACTTTAAAGCAAAGTGAGATACGTGGCTTTTTAGATGATCGGGATGAGAAAATTGGAAGAAAAATTCGCGATTCCGAGGTTAAAAAGGTGCCATTTATGCTCATTGTAGGCGAAAAAGAGGCATTAGAAGGCAAAGTTTCAGTGCGCAAGCATGGCGAAGGAGACAAAGGAGCGATGGCTTTGAGCGACTTTATCGCCACCTTTTCGCATGAATTTGGCTTCCCAACCGCGTGATTTGATTTTGAAAAGAAGAAAATATCGCGATATTTGCACCCTGTTTTTAAAAAAGTAAAGAACTTAAACCCAACGAGTGGCAATATTTGAAGGTAACAATCGTCCCGGTAATCGGCCTTTTGTAAGAGGTCCGAAGAGGTTTGTAGAAGAACCGTATCGTGTGAATGAACGCATCCTCGCGCAGAAAGTCAGGGTGGTCGGAGAAAACATCAAAGTAGATGTGTATCCTACATCGGTAGCAATTAAAATGGCACAGGAGCAAGGGCTTGATTTGGTAGAAATTTCTCCCAATGCAGATCCTCCGGTGTGCAAAGTAGTAGACTACTCAAAGTTTAAGTACGAGCAAAAGAAAAAGCAGAAAGAGATCAAGGCACACGCTCAGAAAACAATCTTAAAAGAGATTCGCTTCGGGCCAAATACCGATGATCACGATTTCAATTTTAAGGTAAAGCATGCCGAAAACTTCTTGAAAGAAGGAGCCAAGGTAAAAGCTTACGTTCACTTTGCAGGTCGTTCAATAGTTTATAAAGAGCGTGGCGAAATCTTATTGTTGAAGTTTGCTACAGCCTTGGAAGAATTGGGAAAAGTTGAGCAAATGCCCAAATTGGAAGGAAAGAGAATGTATTTGTTAGTTGCCCCTAAGGGAAAGAAGTAATAAGTAAAAAGTTTAACTGCGTATAAAATGCCAAAAGTAAAAACAAAGTCAGGTGCCAAGAAAAGATTTAAAGTAACTGGCAGCGGTAAAATCAAGCGTAAAAGTGCTTTCAAAAACCATATCCTGACTAAAAAGGAGACCAAGCAAAAGAGAAGATTGAGCAAGAAGACGATCGTAAGCAAAGCCGATGAGAACAACATCAAGGTAATGCTTCCTTATTTGCTCTAAAGATAATTCTGCCTCAAGCAGAACCATTGAGTACTATTGTTTAACCGGTTTCTGGCAACTAAGTGTTCTGAAATAAAGCTCCGCCAGCAGCCACAAAGTAAAAAATTATGCCACGTTCAGTAAACAGTGTAGCATCCCGCGCCAGACGCAAAAGATTCATGGAATTGGCCAAAGGTTTCTTCGGAAGAAAGAAGAACGTTTGGACAGTAGCCAAAAACGCCATTGAAAAAGGTTTAGGCTATGCCTACCGCGACCGCAAAGCCAAGAAAAGAGATTTCAGATCTCTTTGGATTGCTCGTATCAATGCCGGAGCGCGTGCTCACGGAATGTCTTACTCTCAATTCATGGGAAAAGTGAAGAAGTCAGGTATTGACTTGAACCGTAAAGTTCTTGCTGACTTAGCCATGAACCATCCTGCCGCTTTCGAAGCTGTAGTGAAGAAATTGAAATAAGATTTCAGCATCAACATTGAAAAGAGGGACTTCGGTCCCTTTTTTTATGCCCTTTTTTTTTGAGCGCATCGCACTCGATTTGTTTTTATCTTTGAATGACAGAATCGGCAAATCTCCGGCCTTTGATTAATAGAAGTTCAAATAAGCCTGATTATGAAAGTAGATGAACCTGATTATGCCGGAAGTTACACTTACGAGGATTACATGAAATGGACAGTTCCTGACATGATGGAACTGATTCGTGGTAAGATTTATAAAATGTCTCCGACACCTCGCGCTGTTCATCAAGTGGTAACAGGAGAGGTGTATCGGCAAATCGCCAATTACTTGAAACGCAAAAAGTGTCAGGTTTTCATTGCTCCATTTGATGTGCGTTTGCCCGTATCTTCAAAAAAGAAAGCCGACAAAGACATCACTACAGTAGTTCAACCCGATGTATGTGTCGTTTGTGATGCATCTAAAATTGATGAGCGCGGTTGTTTGGGTGCACCCGATTGGATTATTGAAGTCTTATCGCCCCGAACTTCTGCCAAAGACTTGAGCATCAAGTTTGAAGTATACGAAAAAGCAGGTGTACACGAATATTGGGTCGTCCACCCAACCGAACAAACGCTCATGGTTTATACCTTGGATGAAAACGGTAAATACGAAGGCATGTTGAAACCATACATTCGCACCGATCAGGTATCTCCAATTACATTACCTGATTTAAAGATCAATTTAGAAGAGATTTTTCCGGAACAACTATATTAGCTGATTGTTGATTTCTCAGAAGCCGCAACGTATTAATTTTGCCCGATGTCTCGATCCAAACGAATTTTTCTAATCATCTGTGTCTTGTTCTTTTTAGGATTGGTCTATCTCAGTTATGACATTAGCTCCAAAACCACGTTTCCTGGCTCTAAATCTCAGTTAAAAGAGCGCCTCAAGAAGCAATATCTCCAAACTGATTCGGCCCAAAAAGACTCTGCAAAGACCACTCAACGATAAAAAACGCAATTTATCTGTCTAATAAATAACTGGTCGGACACGAATTTGGTAGGAAATGTCCATCGTATACTTTTGAATCAGATTAAAGCCAACTATAGACAGGATTATCCCCCGGGGTCAAGGACTTTGGGGGATTTTCTTTTTCAACCCTCCCTATCTTTTCCGTTTTCTTCCAGATAGTTTATAAATTATAGATTCAAGGCAACCCTTTTTAAATTGGGTTCGTCCTGACTACGAATTTTTTAAACCTAATACCTCCTCAATGCATCTGCTGATCCAGGGCTGCAAAAACAAGGATCGAGAGAGCCAGCGATTGCTGTATCAGCATTACTATTCGTATGCGCTCAGCATTTGTGTGCGGTATTCCAGAAATATGGCCGAGGCCAAAGAGGTAGTCAATGATGGATTTATGAAAGTGTTTGCCAAGATCAATCAATACCAGCAAGATGCTCCTTTTAAAGGATGGCTGCGAAAGATCATGATCAATGCATCCATTGATCAATACCGCAAAGAACTCAAACATCAGCACCATGCAGCGATTGAGTTGGCGGCCAGTTCATCGGTGCAGGCAGAAGCGATTACGCGTTTGTCGCATGAAGAACTGATGCAATTGGTGCAACAACTTTCACCAGCCTATCGAACGGTTTTTAACTTGTACGTAATTGATGGCTATACGCACGAGGAGATTGGTAAACTCATTGGCATTTCTTCGGGTACATCGAAGTCCAACCTGATGAAGGCGCGGGAGAACCTCCGAGGTATGTTGTTCAACATGAATTTGATTTCCTATGAAAAAACTAACTGACGAGGAAATCGACTCATTATTTAAGGAGGCAGCTGCTAATTACGAGCCGGCCTATCATCCTTCTGAGTGGGAAGTGATGAATAAAAAGTTGCAGGGCAAACCTTTCCGAATACCGATGTGGATAATCATTGCAGGTATTGGTTCATTGATTTTTTTATCAGGTATTGGTGTGGGGGTTTGGATGAACAATGACTCAGTAGGCAATTTGGCCCAATCGAGTCAAGGGGAGGCAAGCTTGATTGTAAAATCGGATACGGTATCAAAGCAAAATCGAAATCTCGTCCAAAGCAATGGCGCAATAAGTCCTCATCAATCAGGAAATCAAAATGGAGACTTATTGGTTACTCGATCTAACGAAGATGTTTCGAAAGGCTCAGTGGCTTCATCTTCTTCAATTTTTCCTTCTCAGGTTTCGAAATATGATGTAGCGAAAGAGGTTTCAATTGATATAAGCGATAAGGAAAGAATTGCATCATCATCACCCAATTCGAATGATCTGAAGTCAACATCATTAAACACGTCCTCTTTAGCCAATGCTTCAATTTTGAATGAGGAGGCCATATCCCAACAATCAGAGCAGATCAAAAGAGAATCCTTAGAACCACTCTTGAACGATGATTCAACTTCAGTTCAACGAGATGAAGCCAATAAGAAAGACTCTACATCGATAACCAACATAGAAGGAAAATCTAAAAATGATAACCCGGCCGGCAAATGGTTTATTAAAGTGATGGCTTCTCCCGATAACTCGTCCATTAATTTTTCATCAAGCGCTTTTGCGGGAAGTAATTTTGCAGCGCTTATCGAATATCAATTGACGAATCGCTGGTCATTATCAACAGGCGCTATTTTATCAAATAAGAAATATACCACCGATGCGGAGGTTATATACAGCGGAAAAAAGGCAAACGGTTTAGATGGCTCTTGTCAGGTAATTGATATTCCCATTACTGTTTATTATCGAATTTCAACACGCAACCGTTTTTCTTTTTATTCAGGAGTAGGTTTATCTTCTTACCTCATGCAAAGCGAAAATTATCGGTACTCTGTAATCTATAATTCAGTAAGCTATCCATATGATGCGAAAGTGGAAGGAAAGAATAATGAATGGTTTAAAGTGATTAACCTCTCATTAGGTGTTAATTATCTCCTAACCCAGCGTTGGAGTTTACAAGCCGAGCCATTTGCCAAATTGCCAATGGCCGGAGTAGGGGAAGGCAAAGTATTGTTATCAACGACAGGATTATTTTTAGGCATTAAATACAAAATACACTAAACCAATTAAGATTTATGAATCTCCGAATCAACAGTATTCAATTATTTGCAATTGCCATAACCTTTACGATGGGTTGTTCGAGCAAAGATGTACCATCCGGATTTGATTGTACGAAGTCAACTCTTACGTTACAGGCAGCAACTACTACTAACCCTACTTCTTGTTCTGGGTCTGATGGATCGATTACCCCAAACATAACTGGTGGAGAACCTCCTTATCAATATGCTTTTGGAAATAGCGCATATTCAAGTATCCTTGGTACCACTGGGTTAGCTGCTGGAAAGTATACGATTAAGATTAAAGACAAAAACGGTTGTGAAAAGACACAAGATGTCACTCTAACTTCTCCCAACTCAACTGTTGCCATTACATCAATTGATAAGACCACGAGTGGATGCGGAACTAATACGGGATCAATAACTATCAATGCAACTGGTACTGGTTTAACCTATAAAAAGAATAGTGAAGCATTTGTTAGTACATCAACCTTTTCAAGTTTGGCACCCGGTAGTTATCAAATTACCGTAAAAGATGCTTCAAACTGTACGACAACACAAACTGTTCAAGTTTTATCTTCCATTAAGTTTAGTGATATTCAAGCAATTGTTAATACTAATTGTGCTATTGGTAGCTGTCATGTGAGTGGTGGAAGCGCCCCATTTGCTTTAACAAGCGAAACGGCAATCAAATCTAGAGCGTCAGCAATTAAGTCAGCAACTCAGGGTAAATCCATGCCTAAGAATGGAACTCTTTCCCAATCTGACATCAATGCAATTGCCTGTTGGGTTGATGATGGCGCTAATTAGATTTTTGAATCCTTATAAAAGTCCGGAAAAGTTGATCTCAATTTTTTCCGGACTTTTCTGTTTTTAATCGGGCAGTTATTTAGCTTTATCTTTTATAACCTGTTACCGAATTGCTCATCGCTGCTATTATTGCCTACCTATTGTTCACTATCCTGATTGGGTATTGGGCTTCACGTAGGGTAAAAACTTCAGGTGATTTTTTGTTAGCAGGCCGAAGCCTTCCGATACTGTTAAGCTCATCGGCTCTTTTTGCTACTTGGTTTGGATCAGAAACGGTGTTCGGTGCTTCCTCTGAATTTCTAAAAGGCGGCCTATACTCTGTTATCGAAGACCCGTTTGGTGCAGCACTCTGCCTTGTTTTGTTCGGATTGTTTTTTGCCCGAAAGCTCTATGGCATGAACTTACTAACGCTGGGCGATTTTTTTGAAGTCCGCTTTGGAAAACGAACAGAACTTGTGGCCAGCATTTTTTTAGCACCCCCTTACGTGGGATACATTGCTGCCCAGTTGGTAGCGATGGGTTTGATTTTGAATGTGGTAGTCGGACTCGAAGTTTGGGAAGGAGTAATCATATCCTCGGTAGTGGTTACATTTTACACCTACATCGGAGGAATGTGGGCCATTTCAATTACTGACTTCATTCAAAGCATCATCATCATTGCCGGACTTTTGGCATTGGCGATTATTTTAGTTGCCAAAGCAGGTGGAATTTCACCTATTTTATCCGAAGTACATCCTACCACGTTCCGATTTTTACCAAGTTGGAATTTTAAGGAGATTATGCTCTACCTAGCGGCTTGGTCAGTGTTAGGTTTGGGATCCATTCCATCTCAAGATGTCTTTCAAAGGGTAATGTCATCCGGTTCAGAAAAAATTGCAATTCGTTCGTGCTTTATCGGAGCTGGATTATACCTCACTATCGCCATGTTACCGTTGTTCATTAGCTTATGCGCTAAACATTTGTATCCTCAGCTTGCTGCTGGCGACACACAACTTGCTTTGCCAAATATGGTGTTGGCGCACACACCTTTAGTTATTCAGGTCTTATTTTTCGGGTCACTCTTATCGGCTATCATGAGTACTACCAGTTCTGCCATTCTTGCTCCGGCTGCGATCTTCTCCGAAAATTTTATCAAGCCGTTGATGAAAGACAAACTACCGGATCACCGGTTACTGGTCATCACCCGTATTTGTGTATTGGTTTTTGCCGGCCTCGCAACTGTTATGGCATGCGTGCGCACAAACATCTATGAGTTGGTGGGAGAGTCGTCTGTGCTAAGCCTTGTTTCGTTGTTTGCTCCTTTGGTGCTTGGATTGTATTGGAAAAAGGCCAACGGCACCGGGGCCTTGCTGGCAATGATTCTCGGCATAGCCACATGGTTGCTGTTCCCTTATTTAAAATTGGATTGGCCCAGTTTAATCCCGGCAACGATGGTTAGTTTTGCAGCGATGATTTTTGGAAGTTTGTGGAATCAAGAAAAAAGTAACGTATGATTAAAGTAGAACTGAGCCGCCTAGACAATGACTTGAAGATGGAGGCCGTGAACGACATGGGTAATAAAGTGGTGATGGATGGGTCTCCTTCTGATGGCGGGCATGACGAAGGTTTCCGTCCGATGCAAATGTTATTAGCTGCGATGGGAGGATGTAGCGCGGTAGATGTTGTTTCCATTTTGCGTAAGCAACGTGTTGAACTTAAGGATATCAAGATTACAGTAACCGGAGAACGTGAGAAAGGTGCCGTACCATCACTCTACACGGAAGTCCATGCGCATTTTAAATTATTTGGCAACATCGATCTGGAAAAGGCGAAGCGTGCTGTAGAGCTTTCGGTTACCAAATATTGCTCCGTAGCAAAAACGCTGGAGAAAAACGCAAAAGTCACATTTAGTGTAGAAGTCATTACAGATTAAATCATGGAAGAAAGAAATTTTGAAACAGACGCTATTCGCGCGCAAAGCGAACGCACTGACTATCGGGAGCACTCCGTTCCGTTGTATCTCACATCAAGTTTTGTATTTGACGATGCTGAGCAAGCCAGGGCCTTGTTTGCAGACGAAGTGCCAGGTAACATTTACACTCGGTTTTCCAACCCTAACAACACCGAACTGATTGAAAAGCTTTGTTTGTTAGAAGGCACCGAAGATGGAATAGCGACTGCCTCCGGAATGGCAGCAATGTTTTGCAGCATGGCAGCGTTGTTGCGAAGTGGTGATCATGTGCTCGCCTCGCGTTCGGTGTTTGGTTCTACTCATCAGATTCTCAATACACTCTTTCCACGATTTGGAATTTCGCACACCTACGTAGATTTATCAAAGCCGGAATTGTGGGAAGCCATGATTCAGCCGAATACGAAAATGATTTTTGTGGAGACACCATCCAATCCGGCTTTGGATATTATTGACTTAGAGTGGCTCGGAAAGCTGGCCAATAAGCACAACTTAATTTTGAATGTAGACAATTGTTTTGCCACTCCTTATTTGCAGAATCCGGCTAAGTGGGGTGCCCACATCGTTACGCACTCTGCAACGAAATTTATGGATGGGCAAGGTCGGGTGATCGGAGGTGCAATTTTGGGAACCAAAGAATTAATCAAAGAGGTACGGTTTTTTGCACGACACACCGGCCCTTCTATGTCGCCTTTTAATGCATGGGTGCTTTCGAAGAGTTTAGAAACTTTGGCCGTGCGGATGGAGCGCCATTGTGAAAATGCTTTGACCGTGGCGAATTATTTAGAGAGCCATCCGGAAGTTGAATATGTGAAGTATCCCTTTCTTGCATCGCACCCAAACTATACGTTGGCTAAGAAACAAATGAAACATGGAGGCGGAGTTGTTTCCTTTGAAGTGAAAGGAGGAATTGATCGCGGGCGTAAATTTCTTAACTCATTAAAGATGATCTCTCATTCGGCTAATTTGGGAGATACTCGTTCGATCGCCACCCACCCGGCATCTACCACCCATTCAAAGTTAACGAATGAAGAGCGGGCAGCAGTAGGAATTACACCCGGTTTGATAAGAATCTCCACCGGACTGGAAAATGTTCAAGATATTATTAAAGATATTGAGCAATCACTGTTAGCAGGTAACAAGTGATCTTGAAAACAGAGGCCGGGCTAGAAATTAATCTTTCTTCTCGGCCTTTTTCTCTTTCAAATAATCGATGTAGCCCATGCCGGCAGCAAATCCTACGATTACAGCCAGGATGATTACAAAAAGATTGGCGCCATCGCCCACGTTTTGATTGAAGAACATATCGTAGTAATTAGTGCGTCAAAGATAGGGGGAAACCTGAAACTAGAAAATGAATAGCTGCGAAAATTGAGCGGTTAAATCCCTAACTCAGCCCTGTTTTTGCGCAATACTTCGATGATGAAGGTAATATGTTCTGCCAGATCAATCCCCAGCAGTTCTGTGCCTTTGTAAACTTCCTCACGATCCACTTTCGCAGCAAATCCTTTGTCTTTCAATTTCTTAATGACTGATTTTGTTTCCAGTGAAGTAATTCCATCGGGTCTTACCTGGCAGCAGGCTACGATGAAGCCGGTCAGCTCATCGCAGGCTAAAAGAGCTTTATCCAACGAATTATTGTAAGGCACATTCCATTTGGTGTAATGAGCAGAAATAGCGTGAGCTATCTTTTCTTCTCCCAATTGGCGCAATTGTTCTACAATGATATTGGGGTGCTGATCCGGAAATGCTTCATAATCCGCATCATGCAAAAGACCGGCCACAGCCCATTCTTCTTGATTCTCACCCAGCTTTTCTGCATAAGCTTCCATTACCAACTCTACTGTGCGCATGTGGCGCAACAGGCTTTGGCTTTTTGTCATGGAAAGAAGAATCTTTTCTGCTTCCGCGCGAGTCATTACCGAGCAGCTTTTCGTTTCGAAACGTACACGTTAATAAAAGCAATCCCAGCAACGATCGCTAATATGATAAGAGTAATTACCATCCGAGTATTTTTGAGCTGCAAGGCGGTCATTTCTTCCTGACTCTTCAAACGCTCTACCTCTTTTTCTTTTTCCTGAAGGTCTAGCGCCATTTCCATTTGAGCTATTTTACGGTTACTCTCTTCGCTGTTGATTTTTTCTTTGGCCTGATCGTACAGCACAAATGTTTCATAGGCTTCGCGCATCTTTCCCTGCTTTGAATAATTGAAAGCTAGGCTTTTTAAGATAGCAGGCTCATAAACATAGGCTTGCAGTTGTTTGCTCAGTTTCGCTGCGCTGTCCAGATAATGTTCTGCTTTATTACTTTGTCCTTGGCGCGCATAAACCTCACCCATATTTACCATGATATTCAACACGGTCATTTGATTGTTTTCCTTTTTTGCCAATGCAATCGCACGCTCGTAATACTCGATGGCTTGCTTATAGTTGCCCTGTTTGTAATACAAATTTCCGATGTTATTGAGTGGATCAGAATACAATTTTCCCATCTTTTCACTTAGTTGCGATGCTTGAGTGAAATACTTTAACGATTGCTCGTAAAGCTGGAGTTCGCTGTGCAGGCTTCCCAGATTATTCATCGCCACAATTAACTTGGACTGATCTTTTAGTTCCATGAAATGTTTGTGTGACTCTTCGAAGTACTTCATTGCTTGGCCATAATCTTTTTTCATGGAGTAGATGGTAGCAATGTTGCTTTTAATGGTGGCAATACCATCTTGATTTTTTAGATTTTCATAGATGCGCATGGCAATCAGGTAATATTCCAACGACTTATCTAGTGCACCCTGACTTCGGTAAGCCACTCCTAAGTTATTGTAGGAGGCAGCCATGCCTTTTTTATCTTCAATTTCGGTGGCCAATGTTAACGCCTCGCGCGTGTAGCCAATGGCCTTGACGGGATCGGAGTTTATATACACCCGGAAAAGCTCATTGAGGGTCTTGACTTTTAAATCACCTTTGGCAGTTTTAAGAGCATTCTCCAAACTGTCAGCTGGATTTGCGAAAGCACCAAACGATAGAAACAAAAGAATGAAGAAGGGGTGTTTTGTCATAAGTGGTTACTTATGGCCGTAAAATTAAGACATTATCGGGTAATAATAGAATCTTATACAAACGGGTTTTAGACCCACAAATAATGGCTTATCTTGATTCGAAAATCAAGTCTATTATGAAGGAATTAATCGCAATTGTATTGCTTCTTCAAGCCACCTTACAGGTTTCTTTTGCTCAAAACAAAGAAGAACTCCAAGTACGTCAACCCATTGACCGCCTTTTTGCAGGCATGAGTGCGGGCGATAGCTCTATGGTGCACAGTGCTTTTGCCCCTCTCGTAACCATGGCCGCCATCGGAAAAGACAAATCGGGCCAACCGTTTATACGAAATGAATCCGGTATTGCTGATTTCCTGAAAGCCGTAGGCACTCCGCATCCTGAAACGTGGAATGAACCGATATGGGATGTGAAGATTTCGATTGACGGAAACTTTGCGCAAGCCTGGGCGAGTTACGCATTTTACATCGGCAAAAAATTCAGTCATTGCGGTGTAGATGCTTTTCACTTGTATAAACAAGCAGATGGTCAATGGAAGATTTTTCACTTGGCCGATACGCGACAAAAGGAGGGATGCATCATTCCCAAGGAGGTGAGTGATCGGTTTAAATAATTTTAAAAGGTGTTTTAAGATATCGACTATGAAGCGACTTTTCCTCTTGATTATTTGCGTTGGAGCAATCTCATCTTGCTTTTCGCAAAATGCAATTACCACGTTTATTTTAGTACGCCATGCCGAAAAGATGGCAGACGGTTCGAAAGATCCGGAATTGTCGGAAGCCGGAAAGAAGCGATCGGAAGCCTTAGCTTCGTTATTGGCACAAACAAAAGTTCACGCCATTTATTCAACCAAATTCAAGCGCACCGAGATGACGGCAGCACCGTTTGCCAAAACAAGTTCACTTCCAATCCAAAATTATGATGGCGCTAAAATGGAAGAAATCGATGCGATGCTTCAAAAACATGCAGGCGGCACCGTGTTAGTCGTAGGGCATTCCAATACCACTCCGGCCATCATCAATTACCTGACAGGAAAATCAGATTACAAAAATTTTGACGACAGCGACTACGGAAATCTGGTGATTGTTTCTGTGATAGAAAAAGGCAAACAGGTGAAGGTTACTTGGCTGCGCTATTAAATATTCTTTTTGTATTTGAGAAGCGTGCCTTTTACTTGTTGCCCCTTTTCATACTTGGTTTTGCTTCCAAATATTCCTAAAAAACCTCTGCGCCCACCGGTGCCGGCAGCAGCCCCTCCGGTTGTACTTCCGGTAGTGGTAAGGGATATATCATCGAAGATGATGGCATCAGCACCTTTCTCTTGGGCGCGCTTCAAAAGCTTTTGCTGAATTTTATCTGAACTCTTCCGTGCCGACATTTCCAGTGTCACTTTTCCCATGATCTCATTCGGTTCTTTCACATCCGATTCACGAAAGTAAATGTCTACATTTTGCGTAGGCGCATACGACCTACCGTAATAAATGATTTGGTTGCCGCAGCTGCTAAGAATGACAAGTAAAATCAGGAAGGAAAAAATTCGAAACTTCAACATATTTGAGTGCTTTTCGGAAAAGTACAAACAAATTTCTCGAAATAGAATCTTTAGGTATCTTTGATAAGCGCTCTTCTTACCGTTAGTAACAACAACTTGTTATGCGTTTTCTGAATGCTATCTTGATTTTGTTCATATCGATTTCGGGGTTTGCCCAAAATCAGGACGAAGAAATCCGCAAGAGCATCTATTTTAATGGAGGCAGTTACTATATTGATGAAGCGCAGGCCACTGAGCTCGCACATTGGCTCGATTCAATCCCTAACTTATTGGACAAATACGAAATTCAGTTGATTAGTCACACTGATCCCATTGGAGGGAAACGTTTCAACGAATGGCTTTCAAAAATGCGAAGTCAGGCGGTGTTGGATTTGCTGCTTCAAAAAGACATTCCGGAGCGAATTATTCATCAGAAGAATTGGGCGTATGAAAACCCGGTCTATTCCAACGACTCGCACCGTGGCCGCGCAATGAACAGGCGAGTAGATGTTATCCTCTTTCCGCTGGTTTTTTAGCAATTCTCACATCTATTTTATCGATTCAAATCATCCGCTTTCGGACACCTTTTTTCACAAGCGAACGCCTGAATTGCAACGAATATCGTTTTTTTGACGTCTAAGGCACTAAATAACGATTGGCATATTATTCGCCAAGTATGTGAGTAATTGCTGATAACTGATCGAGTTCTACTTTAACCCTTTTTATGATTCAACTCAAAAACATCGACAAGTACATTGATTCTCGTTTTCAGCGCACATTTATTTTGAAGGGCATCGATTTGGAAGTAAAGCAAGGTGAATTTGTTACCCTCATGGGGCCCAGCGGTGCCGGCAAATCTTCACTCATGAATATCATCGGCATGCTGGATGAGCCATCTGCCGGAGAGTATTACTTCTTTGATGAACCCGTGCACAAAATGCGCGAGAAGCAAAAAAGTGAGATGCACAAAAACTACATCGGTTTTATCTTTCAGGCATACCACCTCATCGATGAACTGACGGTTTATGAAAATATTGAAACCCCGCTTCTTTACAAAGGTGTGAGTGGAGGCCAACGCAAAAGCATGGTGGCCGAAATGCTCGATCGCTTTAACATGGTAGCGAAGAAAGATCTGTTTCCGGAGCAACTTTCGGGTGGGCAGCAACAATTAGTAGGCATTGCGCGCGCCATTGTAGGCGAACCCAAGTTGCTTTTGGCCGATGAGCCTACCGGAAATTTGCATTCTGACCAAGGCAAACAGATCATGGATATTTTTCAGAAGTTGAATGAAGAAGGGATTACCATCATTCAAGTGACGCACTCCGAAGAAAATGCACGGAGAAGCAAGCGTGTAGTGAAAGTGGTAGATGGTGCGATTGAATCAGATGAATTGGTAAAATAAATTAAAACGCAAGCAATGAGGATATTTTTAGCAAGTTGGATTTGTTTGATGAGTGCCGGTGTTTTTGCACAGCCGGCTGGAGTTTCAACAAAACGAGTTTTAACATTTCAAGAGGCAATCAAAATTGCATTGAAAAATTCGGTCAATCTGAATCAGCAAAAGAATAACCTTGAGTACAATCAAATTCAGCGCACTTCTAATTATTTGGGCTTAGGGCCGACACTTGGGTTTAATAGTACCGCGCAGCAAATTGATGGTAATACCTTCAATCAACAACAAGGAAAAGTGATCAATGGTATTTTTGATCAAGTTTCTGCATCCTTCAATGCCAACATCAATTTATTCAACGGCTTTGGTCAGGTTAACAGAGCTAAGCAAGGATCGAGTCTCCTAGATGCGCAAGCCTATTACGTAAATAGATCTGCACAAGATGTTATCAATTCTGTAACAGGAGCGTATCTGCAGGTACTATTGGATGTAGAACTATTGCGCATTGCGAATGAAAATTGGGAGGCATTAAAAAGACAATTAGAGCAAGTAACCGCTCAGGTTGATTTGGGAGCTAAATCTCCTGTAGACAAATACAACCAGGATTCACAAACCAGAGGTGCAGAAATCCGAGTTCTTCAGGCGGAGATTAACTTGACCAACGACCGCGCTGCACTTACGCTCATTTTATTGCAAGATCCATCAGAAGAATTTGATGTGGCCAAGCCTGATTGGGATGTAAATAAAGCTACTATCGAAGGCATGGATTTGCAGCAACTTTTCGAAACGGCCACCAAAAGCAGAGGCGATTTGATGCGTGCTCAAAAGAATGAAGACGCAGCCAAGTATGGCATGCGCAGCGCACGTGCTGCCATGACGCCAACTATTTCGGCATTCGGAACTTTGTATTCTGCTTATAATAATCCACACGGTGATCCAACTGTACGCCCTTTTGCCGATCAGTTTCAAAACGATAACCTCCGTAAGTTTTATGGTCTACAATTGAATTTGCCCATTCTTGGTGGAAACCAAACTTTTCAAAATAGAGCAGCATTCGTTCAGCAGAAAGTCGCCTATCACAACAGTATTCTAACTCGTAAAAATGTGGAGGTGCAGGTGAAAACAGATATCCTTCGAGCGTATCAAAATTTTAAATTGTACTCTAAGACTTTTGAAGTAAGTCAGGAGCAATTAAATGCGGCTAAGATGGCTTATGATCTGGAAACCGAACGCTACAATTTGGGTATTACCAATTTTGTAGACTTTTCGAACGCCAATAAAACCTTCGTTCAATCCCAAACCGATAAAGCGCAGGCGGAATACCGCCTTTTGTTCCAAAAGGTATTGGTAGATTATGCTGTCGGAACCCTCAAACCGGAGGATTTTCAGTAATCCATATTCAAATTTTTAATTACCTTTGCAGCCCCTCAGCTATCTGGGGGGCTGTTTCATTGGTTTGAAGCAGAATGTTTAACCAAATTTGTTGCAATCCGGCCCGGTTGTAGCATGTAAATCAGGGCCAAATTCAAATGGCAAAAGTGTCAAAAGATTCAAAAGAAAGAGCCGAAGAGCCTAAAACAAAGGCGAAGCAAGTCATTGACGATGCTCCGGTGAAAAAAGCCGTAAAAGGCGCAGCCGCGGAAGAGCTTTTCGAAAAAGATGAGCTTACAGAGCTTAAACTCGAGAAAAAAGCAGCTGAAGAAGAAGGCATCAGCCGTATGGTACGCGATGTTACCGCACGCAGAGCTTCTACTTCCAATGTTTCATTGGAAAACTTCGATTGGGATGCGTATGATCGCAAAGGCTTTGGCGAAGGCTACTCTAAAAACGAACGCAATGATTTAGACAAATTGTACGGTGGCACTGTTGCTTCTGTAAATGAAAGCGAAGTGGTAGAAGGTACCGTAGTTGGTATCAATGACCGCGATGTGATTTTAAATATCGGATTTAAGTCAGATGGTTTAGTGCCATTGGCTGAATTCAAAGACATGCCTAGCCTGAAAATTGGTGATGTAGTTGACCTTTTCATCGAAGAGCGCGAAAACGCCATGGGTCAATTGGTTCTTTCTCGCAGAAAGGCCAAGTTGGTAAAAGGATGGGATTATGTACAACGTGCTTTAGAGAAAGACGAAATCATCGAAGGTTTTGTAAAACGCAGAACAAAAGGTGGTTTGATTGTAGACGTATTTGGTATCGAGGCGTTCTTGCCTGGATCACAAATCGATGTGAAGCCAATCCGCGATTTCGATATCTATGTCAATAAGTCGATTGAGGTGAAAGTGGTGAAAATCAACAACACCAACGACAACGTAGTAGTATCTCACAAAGTGTTGATCGAGAAAGACCTTGAGCAACAAAAGGCCGTGATCTTGACCAACCTCGAGAAAGGTCAGGTGTTGGAAGGCGTGATCAAAAACATGACCAACTTCGGTGTGTTCATCGACTTGGGTGGTGTAGATGGTTTATTGCATATCACCGACATTTCATGGGGACGTATCAGCCATCCGGAAGAGTTGTTGAAACTCGACCAAACTGTAAAAGTGGTGGTGTTGGATTTCGATGGCGATAAGAAGAGAATCTCTTTAGGTATGAAGCAATTAACGCCTCATCCTTGGGAATCTTTGGCAGGTGACATCGCAGTTGGTTCTAAAGTAAAAGGTAAGATTGTAAACGTAGCGGATTACGGTGCTTTCTTGGAATTGCAACCGGGTGTTGAAGGCTTGATCCACGTAAGTGAAATGAGCTGGTCACAACACTTGCGCAATCCTCAAGATTTCATCAAAGTAGGCGATGAATTAGAAGCTGTTGTATTGACCATCGATCGCGAAGAGCGCAAGATGTCATTAGGCATTAAGCAATTGTCTGAAGATCCTTGGACTCGCCAAGATATTTTGAGCAAGTATGCCGTAGGTACTCGTCACAAAGGTATCGTTCGCAACTTGACCAACTTCGGATTGTTCATTGAATTAGAAGAAGGTATCGATGGTTTGGTACACGTTTCTGATTTAAGCTGGACGAAGAAGATCAAACATCCATCTGAATTCACAAAAGTGGGAGACAGCATCGATGTGCAAGTATTGGAATTAGATTCTGCGAACAGAAGATTGGCATTAAGCCACAAACATTTGGAAGAAAACCCTTGGGATACTTTCGAAACAATCTTCACTGTGGGTTCGATTCACAAGTGTACCATCATCAGCAAAAATGATAAAGGTGCATCATTGGAATTGCCTTACGGAATTGAAGGTTTCTGTTCAGCTAAAAACTTAGCCAAAGAAGACGGAGGTAAAGTAGAAGCCGGTGAAGCGCATGATTTCAAAGTTCTTGAGTTTTCGAAAGAAGACAGAAGAATTGTATTGAGCATGAAAGCCATTTGGTCTGCAGAAGAAGCTCCGAAAGCTGCCGCTCCTAAGAAAGCTGCTGCTCCGAAAGGAAAGAGCATCGATAAGATCAATCAGGAAGTAGAGAAATCTACCTTGGGTGATATCGAAGCGTTGAGCGCGTTGAAAGAAAAGATGAATGCCGCTAAGGCAAAGTCAGAAGGAGACGCGAACTAATTTAGTTACACAAAAAGAGGGTGGTTTCGGCCACCTTCTTTTTTTATACTTCGTGGTATTCCCACTGTTTTTTTTAGCTTTGTACTCATAAAATGGTTCCGTGGCCGAGTGGCTAGGCTGAGCTCTGCAAAAGCTCCTACAGCGGTTCGAATCCGCTCGGAACCTCTAAGACCCTTGAATTAGAAATGATTCAAGGGTTTTTTTATTTGCCACAAACCCATCAACAGATAAATCGAAAATCAGAGGCAATCAGAGAGCAACTAAAACTTTCTTGTCTTATCAATATCTTTATATCAAATCAACAACGCAATGGGCAAGCATTCAATAAAGATGATTTGGTTTATGATGGCCGTAGGCCTCGTGGCATGTTCGCCAAAACAATTCAAGCACGATGTAGTGGGATTGAATACACCCTGGTCATTTCAGCCACCTTCTCAACCAGGCGATCGTTTTACTTTTGCTGTTATTGGTGACTTGAATAGCGGAGAGCGAGCGGGCGTGCTCGAAGTAGCGGTAGAGCAAATAAAACTGTTGAAGCCGGATTTCATTCTGAGCATTGGCGATCTGGTGGAAGGAGGGACGGAAGACACGGCTCAGTTAAAAAAAGAATACGATCATTTTGATGAACGCATGCGCAAAGCCAATGCACCCATCTTTCATTTGGGAGGAAATCATGACCTCACTAACCCCCTCATGCGCAAGTATTGGGAACACCGCTACGGCAAACGCTACTATCACTTTGTTTACAAGAATGCTTTATTTATGGTGCTCGACTCCGAAGATTATCCGGAAGAACGAATGTGGAAGATCTACAAAGCGCGCAAGCGTGCCATCCAATTGTTGGATAGTGGAAAGATTGAATTGGCACAACTCACCGAATACTATCGTATGCCCGAGCGCGTAACGGGAGAAATCAGCGATGCGCAATCTGCCTATTTCGAAAAAGTAATTGCAGATCATCCTCATGTGCGCTGGACATTCGTGCTGATGCACAAACCGGTATGGCAGCGAACCGGAAATGGAAGCATGGAACGCATTGAGGCCGCATTAGCATCCAGAAAATACACGGTACTAAACGGGCATCAACATAAATACTCTTACACCGAACGCAACCAACGCGATTACATCATGATGGGCACTACCGGTGGCGGACAAGACCCTACCAGCGATCGTGCATTTGATCACATTCTTTTCGCTACGATTACCAATGATGAACCTGCCATTGCAAACCTAAAATTGGGCGGCATTTTGAATAAGCAAGGAAACATACCTCTTGGCGGTGAAAAGTTTTGTTTTCAGGCTTCGCAGTGTGGAGAGAAGAAATGAAGGCGATTCAACGGCTGATATATTTCACGTAATAAACACCGGGTATATCTCTTGACCTTATTAAAAGAATCACTGCTTGAGGTATTCAAACCGTTTATTCTTTTAAAACAAATCAGCCGCCAAGTCTGCCCGATGTTTAATTGGCAGACATATCTATAGTTCTCCTAATTGCTTTTTACCGAAGTCTATCTGCGATTGAACAAAATGCGTGAGGTCATCTTCAAAAGATCTCCTTTCGTATGAAATACCCATGGCTTTACGATCGAGGTGATTTTGATGAATATCAGGGAGCAACACCTTTACGTATTTTACGGTTAGGAGATGATCGGCTTGAAAAATAGCATCCGGAAATAGACCTGCCGGAATAGGCACCCGTTCGGGCTCTTTAAAGAAACGCTCGATGATATCTTCTAACTGTTCTGTTTCATAATCATTTTCATTGTTGGCATTATAAAGCCGGTAGTAATCCAGCAACTGGTAATCTTCCACTTCGCGGATAAACTTTTCAGTGAATTCCGGACCGTATTCAATGAGGGGTTTTCTGGGCTCAGGTATTCCTCGATCATATCCGTTCCGATTACGCCAAATGGCGCGGTATTTATCTTCTTCTTCACCCTTGATGTCGGGCAATAGGATCAGATTTTGTGTGCCAAAATGAGTATCATAAAAATGGTACCAATCCGGGTAATAGTCACCTGCACCTATACCGGTTTCTTCGTCTTTAAACTCATCATAATGTTGCCATTCATCCGGTAAATTATCAATCTCATAATACGGTGCCGATTCCAAGTATTTAATCAACACATCTATTTCTTCGGGGGTTGCATCCTCTATGTAGGGACAACTATTAATGTTTTGCTCCCAATACAGAAACTCCCACGAGTTGATAACCGGAAGTTCTATTTTGCCTGCACGCCATTGGCATTGTAAGTTGAAGAGTTTTTTCTGTGCGATGATCCAGTAAAGATCTTCTGCCCGATCGCGATAAACATCTTTATGTTCATACTTGCGCCAGAATTCTCCATTTCTGAGAAGCATTTCTTTCGTGCCTGCGAAGCTCTCCAAAAATCGTTCTGCACTTCCCGCCTCATAAGGAGAAAGAAAAGCAATCGCTTTCGGATTCGCTTTCAATTCTTTTAAGATCTTTTCTTTCGTCTTTTTCATATCAACAGATAAGCTGTGTTTTCAACAACAATTTACGGAAATGCGCTGAGAAAATAATAGAAATCATTCTACATCTTCATCGATAACGTGTGTGTTTAAATAGCACGATACACTTGCTGAAAAAAGAGCGCACGAACCATGCAATTCTCCTCGTCATGCGTTCCTTTCACCCACACAAAAAATACCTTCGCATTTTCTTGCGTTCGTATTCTTTTTTCATGCTAACTCACACCTATACTTGCCGTGTCACTCCATTGCCCGATGGGTGCATCGCGCTGAATGTACATGGCACGGTATTTCCAAGTGGCCGGTGATGTGATGGGCGTTTTATCGGTGTAATGCGGAATAGAATCTACCGCCAAAAATTCCCAGCCTGCACCCGCGTCTTTTTCAATTCGAATGGAATCAGCAATGCCTTTCACCCACTGTACTTCAACCTGCCCGCCTTTCATCACCAGCTTCAATTTTGGTTTTAGGAGAGTGGTGTCGCCAGACGATTGTTTGCTGATCACACCCAAATCTTTGCCAATGGCTTCGGTATACGTGGGGCTGTATTTGATGCGCTGCACCAACATGGCCAGCCGCGGAAAGATACCGGGTGCAACCACCGCAGGCGGAGCGATAGCAGGCACCGGCATCGGCAGCACACCTGCATTTGCACCGATCGGCCCGTCTTTAATTAGATTCTTGTAGTTGACACGCATTTCTTTAGCCTTCGTGTGCATTTCAACTTGTGTCATCAGGTAAGAGAACATGGCCGCATCGTTGGCGATGCCCGTCACGTCTGCAGGTGGAAGGCCAAGCGTAGCGGCATGTACTGCCAGCTTGGTGGCGAAGTGATTCAGCCAAATCACCCGCTCTTTATCACCGCGGGGTAGGTATCCTGCTTTCGACATAAGTGTATTGTATTTGTTTTGAGATGTTCATGAGAAACAGGTTAATAGCCCTGGATCAAGTTCGACTTCGCTCGATAGTCTGATCCATTTGGATCCGAGATTTTGGAAATGCCACGAATCACAAGTGGCTACGAACAAGCAATCCGTGGCTATTTTCGAGTCTAATTTAGAAATAAAATTGCAATTGTTAAATAGCCACGAAATATGTGTGGGTTGCCACGAATAATTGGTGGCAATGCAAAAATTGCTCATTTGTATAGAAAAATGATTTTAGACTACCCACGTATTACTTGTATATAAAAACAATTAAACAGTGGCAACCCCTGAATAATCCGTGGCATTGAAAATACAAGAAATTTCACCAAGCAAAGGCTTTTGGACTTTCTGCGAAAGGGTTTGGAATGCGGCAAAAGGGCTAATGCGCTTGCGCAGCGGGTTATTTCACCTGCTTGCGCGATTGGATAGCGCAAATGAATTCACTGATTCCTTCTTTCATTCAAGAGGGCTTGCCAAGGGTGGATTAAAACACAGATAATAATTATTTCACCCCAATCGCCTCCCTCACCTTCGGGGCGATTTTTGTTCCGAAGAGTTCGATGGATTTCATGAGCATATCGTGCGAAGGCCCGCCCACATCCATGTGTGCCGAGAAGCGGGTGAGGCCGAACATCTCGTGGAGGTATAAGATTTTGTCGATGGCCTCGTTCGCATCGCCAAACAAATAAGCACCGTCCATCGTGCGGCCTTGTTCATATTGACTTCTTGAAAAAGGCCCCCAACCACGGCTGGCCCCCACGCGGTTCATCTGCGCAGAGTATACCGGATAATAATAATCCGCAGTATGTTTGCTGTTGTTGCCAAAGAAGCTGTGCATGTGCACGCCCACTTGTAATTTTTTTGGGTCGTGGCCGAAATGTTCGTACAACTCGCGGTAGTATTTAAACAGGGGTTTGAATTGTGCCGGGTTTCCACCGATGATGGCGAACATCACGGGCAATTCTAATTTGGCGGCACGCACCACTGATTCGGGTGTGCCACCCACTGCCACCCAAATATTCAAATGATTGTTGACGGCACGAGGAAGGATCGGCTGATTTTGTAATGCTGCGCGGAAATTTCCTTTCCACGTGATGGTGTCTTCCTGATTGATCTTGAGGAGCAGCTCCAGTTTCTCTTCGAACAGCTCGTGGTAGTCGTTGAGATTGTATCCATACAATGGAAATGATTCGATAAAACTTCCGCGACCCGCTACCAACTCGGCCCGTCCGTTGCTCAATTGATCGAGGGTGGCGAAGCTTTGGTAGATGCGCACCGGATCGGAAGAGCTCAGTACCGTCACCGCGCTGCCGAGCTTTATTCTTTTGGTAACAGAAGAAGCAGCTGCGAGCACAATCTCCGGCACCGACACGGCATAGTCCGGGCGATGGTGTTCGCCAATTCCGAAAAAGTCAATCCCCACTTCGTCCATCAACTTGACTTCCTCTATCAATTCGCGCAAGCGATCACCTGCGGAAAGCGGTTTGCCTTTCTCATCGTAATGGTTATCGCCAAACATGCCAATGCCTAATTCCATATTGGTATTTTTTCTACACCCGACAAAGTAACAAGATTATTAGTTCCCTGTTTACCGAAACCGGGTTTACGCGTTTTCAAAGCCGCTGAATCGAAAAAAGTATCGCGTTATTTAGTTAGTTTTACGCCCAAATCTGAAATGGCAGAAAATACCTATAAGTCGAATACATTCAAGAAGCCCGAGAAGGAGAAGAAGCCGAAGGCGGCTAAATCTAAAATGAAGTTCAACTTCTCGTTTTTCCAAGACCCCCGCTTCGCCTTGGCATGTGGATTTTTCCTGATGATCGTGGGTATTTACCTGTTTACCGCGTTTTTCTCTTATTTATTTACCGGCAAGGCCGACCAAAGTGTGGTGGAAGCCCTTTGGAATTCCAGTTTGATTGAATCGGGCAAGGAAGCCGAAAACTGGCTGGGATTGTATGGCGCGGTCACCTCTCACTATCTGATATTCAAGTGGATGGGCGTCTCCGGTTTTTTCATACCACCTATTTTGTTTTTGCTGGGATTCAAACTGGTTTTCAAGCGCGAGCTGCTTCCGATATTTTCGGTGTTCATCCTGTCTGTATTTGCCGGACTCTGGCTGAGTCTGCTGTTAGGCTACCTTACGCACATCATGGTAGGGGTAAACGAAGTGAGCTTTTTAAGCGGAGGGTTGGGCTACGAACTGGCGAAACTTTCGGATAGCCTTTTCGGGATTGGCACTTTCCTGATTTTAGTATTGTCCCTCTTCGTTTTTATTATCTATTTCTTCAATGTAACTGCCATCAACGCGTTTCAGGTGAAAGACCCCAAGCCGATGGGCAACGATGCGTTGGTGCCTCCGGTGCCCGCCACCGAAGATGCGAAGCCTACCTACACCGATGACCGTGATCATTGGCCTACACAGGCCGAAGAAGAGCCGGAGCCTGTGTTGTTAGTAAAGCAGCCGGAAGAAGTAAAGACCGCAATTCCGGAAATTCAGTTGGAGGTAGAGCCCACACACGCAGAGCAAGACGAGCCGCTGTTTACCATTGAAGAACCCAAAGAAGATACAGAAGTGCTGGCGGAGAAATTGGTGGAAGCACAAGGATTGTACGATCCCACGTTAGAATTAAGCAATTACAAATTTCCGCCTATTGATTTGCTCAATGAATATGAAGTAGGCAAAGTGCAGGTGTCGCAGGAGGAATTGAATCAGAACAAAGACAAGATTCTGGCTACGCTCACCAACTTTAAGATTGGTATTCAAAGTATCAAAGCTACGATCGGTCCGACCGTAACGCTCTATGAAATTGTGCCGGAGGCGGGCATCAAAATATCGCGCATCAAAAACCTGGAAGATGATATTGCCCTGAGCTTGTCGGCACTCGGTATTCGTATCATCGCCCCAATCCCCGGCAAGGGAACCATTGGTATTGAGGTGCCGAACAAAAACCGGGAGATGGTGAGCATCCGCTCGGTGATTGCCTCCGAGCGTTTTCAAAAGTCGGACAGAGATTTGCCAATTGCCATTGGAAAAACAATTTCGAATGAACTGATGGTGATCGATTTGGCAAAGATGCCCCACTTGCTGGTAGCGGGTGCCACCGGTCAGGGTAAATCCGTGGGCTTGAATGTAATTCTGACTTCTCTATTATATAAGCTGCACCCCAGCCAATTAAAGTTTGTGTTGGTTGACCCGAAGAAAGTGGAGATGTCGCTGTTCAGCAAGATTGAGCGCCATTACCTGGCCAAGTTGCCGAATAGTGAAGAAGCTATTATTACCGATACGAAGAAAGTGGTGTACACGCTCAATTCATTGTGTATTGAGATGGAAAACCGCTACGAGATTTTGAAAGATGCGGGTGCCCGTAACCTGAAAGAATACAACGCCAAGTTTGTATCGCGTAAGCTCAATCCGAAAGAGGGCCATCGATTCCTTCCCTATATTGTATTGGTAATTGACGAGTTGGCCGACTTAATGATGACGGCCGGCAAGGAAGTGGAGACTCCGATTGCACGCCTGGCACAGTTGGCGCGCGCGATTGGTATTCACTTGGTGGTGGCCACGCAGCGACCTTCGGTAAACGTCATTACCGGTGTGATCAAAGCCAATTTCCCGGCACGCTTGTCGTTCCGTGTTACATCTAAAGTAGACTCGCGCACCATTCTGGATTCAGGCGGTGCGGATCAATTGGTGGGGATGGGAGACATGCTGTTGTCGTTGGGATCGGATGTGATTCGTTTGCAAAGCCCGTTTGTGGATACACCGGAGATTGAGAAAGTGTGCGAATACATCGGCTCGCAACGCGGTTATGATTCCGCTTATATGTTGCCGGAATTTGAGGGCGAAGATGATGGAGGGGTGAGTGCGGTGGACTTATCGGAGCGTGATGCCCTGTTTGAGGAGGCTGCCCGCCTGATTGTAATGCACCAGCAGGGAAGTACCTCGTTGATCCAACGGAAGCTAAAACTGGGCTACAACCGCGCTGGGCGCTTAATTGACCAGTTGGAAGCTGCTAAAATCGTGGGTCCGTTCGAAGGATCGAAAGCCCGCGAAGTTTTAGTGAAGGATGAGATAAGTTTGGAACAATTATTGAATGAATTAAAGGAAAGACACAGTTAATATTTTATGACAATCACGAAAAAGTTAGTTTTTGCCGCCCTTTTCAGCTTGGGAACCCTTTCTGCCGCTTTTGGCCAGTATGATCCCAATGCGCTGGAGATTTTGGAGGCCATGAGTAAGAAATACAAAGCCATTCCTTCGTTTGAAGCCAATCTGACCTCGACATTGGTTAATGAATCCGAGGGGATAAAGGAAGAGTTCAAAGGAAAAATCACCGTGAAGGGAGAGAAGTTTAAGCTGGAGCTGGAGGATCAGGTGATTATTAATAATGGAACTACCGTGTGGACGTATTTGCCATCTGCAAAAGAGGTGACGGTAGATAATTTCGATCCGAAATCCGATGATATCAACCCGATCAAGATATTTGACATTTATAAGAAAGGATTTAAGTATTTGTATTTAGGCGATAAGCTGGAGCCGGGCAACGATGAGGTGGATTTGGTACCCGAGAAGAAAAATGCGCAGTACTTCAAAATCAAGATGATGATTTCAAAGAAAGACAGAAGCATTCAAAGCTGGACCATGTTTGACAAATCGGGCAACCGTTACAAATACATTATTACGAAGTTTGTTCCCAACGTAAAAGTGGAGGATGCATTCTTCTCCTTCGATGCTAAGAAATTTCCGGGCGTAGAAGTTACCGATGTGCGATAAACATCCCTTTAATATTAAGTAATCAAGAGTCGGGGCTTCCCGACTTTTTTATTTTAATTTGTTACTATGACACGACAACAACTGTTTGAACAAATTCAGAAGAAGCAATCGTATTTGTGTGTAGGCTTAGATACTGATTTGGGTAAGATTCCGTCCCACTTGCTATCGACCGAAGATCCGATCTTTGAATTCAACAAGCAGATCATCGATGCCACCAAAGATTATTGTGTGGCCTACAAACCCAACACCGCATTTTACGAAGCGCTGGGCGCGAAAGGTTGGGCGAGTTTAGAGAAGACGTTGAACTATATTCCGAAAGAGTGCTTTACCATTGCCGATGCGAAGCGCGGAGATATTGGCAATACTTCGGCTTTGTATGCCAAGGCGTTTTTTGAGCAGATGAATTTTGATGCGCTCACGGTAGCACCTTACATGGGAGAAGATTCGGTGAAACCGTTTTTAGATTTTCAGGATAAGTGGGTGATTTTGTTGGTGCATACCTCCAACAGCGGCAGCCATGATTTTCAATTGTTGGAAACATTGGATGGCAAGTATGTATTTCAGGAAGTATTGTATGCATCCCAACGGTGGGCCACAGCCGACCAGATGATGTACGTGGTAGGAGCAACTCACGCTGATAAGATTGGCGCGATCCGAGGGTTGGCACCCCATCATTTCTTTTTAGTGCCGGGTGTAGGCGCACAAGGAGGCGACTTGGAAGCCGTGTCGCATGTGGGCATGAATGCACAATGCGGGTTACTGGTGAATTCTTCCCGCGCGATTATCTATGCATCTTCCGGAAAAGATTTTGCAGAAGCGGCCGCGCGCGAGGCGCAGAAGGTGCAGCAGGAAATGAAAACCTATTTGCGTAAGTACTTGCGGTAAGTTAATCCTCGAGAGTATTTAAGTATAATCCTCCGAGGTCTTTATAAAAATACAATCCTCCGAGGTCTTTATGCGGAAGATGAAACACCTCGGAGGATTGTGAGGGTGTAGAGGTTTTTTATCTCTAGGCTAAAGCCTAAATAAAATCCTCCGAGGTCTTTTATTACCCGTCTTTATATAAAATCCTCCGAGGCCTTTATGCGGAAGATAAAAGACCTCGGAGGATTGTGAGGGCGTAGAGGTTTTTTATCTCTAGGCTAAAGACCTCGGAGGATTGTGATAGTTAAAGCCCCCGGAGTATTATTAAATTATAAATTCTGATATTTGTTATACAGGCATTTGGAATTCCGAAATTCCCCTCTTGTATTTCTTCGTGCCTTTCTGCTTTCGTAGAAAATTGAATCACCAAGAATGTAATGGGTATGAACGAATCCTTTCTTCACTATGTCTGGCAATTTCAATACTTCAACAAAAATGAGTTACGCACCACTGAAGGAGAGGAGCTGACGATTTTTAAAACCGGCTCGCACAATCGCGATGCGGGCCCTGACTTTCTGCAGGCTAAAATTAAAATTGATCAACTGGAATGGGCCGGCAGTATTGAAATACACATCAAATCTTCCGATTGGCTGGCACACCAACATTCCGGAAATGGAGCTTATGAAAATGTGATCCTTCATGTGGTGTGGGAAAACAATCAATCGATTGTAAGAAGCGATGGTACAACTATTCCTACCGTAGAACTAAAACATCGCGTAAGCAAAGAATTATGGAACAAGTATGCGAAGTTGGTGAACAGTAGTATGAACATTGCTTGCCAGTCTGCCTTGGCGGATGTTCCTCCTATCACGCAACTTTCCATGCTCGATCAGGCCATGATGAGGCGCTTTGAATTCAAAGCTAATGAAGTCAAAAAGTTGCTGACCGAAAATCAGGGAGATTGGGAAGAGGCGACTTACCAATGGCTCGCCAGTTGTTTTGGGTTTAAGATTAATTCGGAGCCGTTTTTTCTGTTGGCAAAAGCATTGCCTAATAAACTCATACGCAAGCATGCAAATAACTTATTGCAGATTGAAGCTTTGTTGTTTGGTCACGCCGGCATGCTGGAAACCAAAACCAAGCATGAATACATCACCGCCTTATTTAAAGAATACCAGTTTCTCAGTGCCAAGTATGGGCTTGCTGATTCCAAACTGAATCCTGCCCAATGGAAATTCCTGCGCCTGCGTCCCGCCAATTTTCCCACCTTACGAATCGCACAGTTCGCTAATTTATTAAAAAGCCAAAGCGGCTTGTTTTCTCAAATCATCGAAGGAACCAAAGAAGAGTGGAAAGCATTGCTGGATGCCAATCCATCCGATTATTGGCAAACCCATTATCATTTTGCGAAGCCATCGAGGCGGCAAGAGCATGCTTTGGGCGAAGAAAGTAAATTAGTGTTGATGATTAACGCGGTCATTCCGATATTAGTAGCTTATAGCAAGCAAACCGACAACGAGGCACTGATGGAAAAAGCGATCAACTGGTTACAGGCACTGCCCGCAGAAAAGAACCGAATCATTTCGTACTGGAATTCACTGGGTTTGCAGGTGCAATCGGCTTTTGATTCGCAGGCATTGATAGAACAATACAATCATTATTGTAGCCAACGACAATGTTTAAACTGTGCGGTGGGCACTTCATTGATTAAACCATGATGTTGCTCCACCTCCTTCTTATTCTTGGCTTTATCTACCTTTTTTATCGGCAGTTAGGAAAAGAACAACCCATTTTGTTTTCGTTTGCTTTTATCACCAAGGCAGCAGGCGCCATCTTTTTAGGATACTATTATTTGCACTATGCTCCGGCAAATGATACATGGAGTTTTTTTCAAACGGGATGCGAAGTGGCGGGCTTGGCGCGGAAAGATTTCAGTGCGTATGTCGATTTTGTGGTCACCAGTCAATATACTGCCACCGTAACACATTGGTTGTACTTTGAGGATCGCACTTCTGCGATGGTGAAACTCATTAGTTTCTTTTGCTGGATCGGTGGAAATAATTACTGGGTTTGCGCAATCTATTTTTCGTTGATTTCCTTTTTAGCAAGTTGGTTTCTGTATTTCCAAATCCGGAGTTGGAAAGAAGAATATGCGAATGGATCAGCTGTAGCACTTTTCTGTATTCCTTCCGTTGTCTTTTGGGGATCAGGAATTGTGAAAGAGACGCTGGCGCTAGCGGGTCTTCTTTACCTTACAGGACTTTTTGTTCGCTGGGC
>JBGAUU010000031.1:0-41438 GCA_044228465.1 Cyclobacteriaceae bacterium | reverse complement strand
CAAACATCATATGGCAGGAACCGAAATCGGGATTGTCGAGTCGCTCGATAATGGCGCCACATGGGCTTTGCTCGAAGATTTTCCAAATGTGTCGGTATGGGATATAAAAGGTCAAGATGATCAAATTGTAATTTGCCACACATGGCAGAGGAATAATGACTGCCAAAGTGGTGAAATCTCAAAACAGCACTATTAGTAATCCGATTATACTCGCTGCCGGCACAAGTCCACAATCGAAATTTTTGATTAAGTTTCAAATTGGTTCCTTAGATTCTGTTCAAGTATTTATCAAAGCCACACGACTTGGCACATTTAAGAATCTTGCCGCTGGTGATTACATCTTAAAGGTGACCAATGTTCCTGTTGGAAGTGTTGATACACAATTAATCGGATATAAAAACAGGCGCCCTTTTGTTCAGCAATCAACGTTTCGCAAAACTTATCGCTTAAACCCTGCGAAGAATTCTACAGTCTTGTTACAGACGTCAGTGATTTCTATTTAAACAACTTTTTCATTCAGATATTCGGAGCAGGCAATGCCAGTTTACAAACACCTCATCCGTATACCAGTGATTCCGACATCAGTGCAAATTTGCTTGTGCCGATGATTGTGAATAACACAAACTCTAATTTCTCATTCCGAGATGTAACTCTTGTTCAACCATCCGCTGATGGGGTAAAATTTGGTCAGGCGGAATTTAAAGACTATGTAGTTGTCGAAGCTACCAAAGATGGCGTTACCTGGGTTCCATTGAAGGATGGATATAATTCATCGTTTAATCCGAATTGGCTTACGGCCTATAATTCCAATCAAACCGGTACACAAAGCCTCGAGATCAATCAAGAGATAAATATTCGAAACACATTTGCTGCCAATGATACCTTGCTATTTCGGTTCCGCTTAAAATCGAATAATACAATACGAATGGGTGGGGATGGTCGATTGATAACATTTTTATCCAACAATTTTCCTACATCATCGACTGAATCCAGATTGCCCGAGGCATCTGTGTTTCCTAACCCATCCACCGGAAAAGCGATGGTTCGTTTTACACTTACTGAAAAATCAACTGTAGCAATGGCTATAGTCGATGCATCTGGTAAGCAAATCTACTCAGTAGCACAACAAGTTCGAGAGAAAGGAGAGCATGAATACGAAATAGACCTTAGCGGCCATGAAAACGGATTATATCTGGTTCAATTGAATAGCAATCAAGGAAACAAAGCAATTAAACTTTTAATACGCAGATAGCTTAGTTGTATCGATCAGGATTAAATGACTCTATGGAAATAGATGTTTGATCCTGATCGATAATTTGCTGAACTAGTTTTCCTTTCTCCTAATCGCAAATTTTTGATCTGTTTACTCTTACCAATATAAGGAAGATGGAAATAGATGTTTGATCCTGATCGATAATTTGCTGAACTAGTTTTCCGCTGCCCGGTCCTAAACTCAATCCCATCATGGAATGACCTGTAGCGATCGTCAAATTTTTGATCTGTTTACTCTTACCAATATAAGGAAGCCCATCAGGTGAACATGGACGTAGCCCGTGCCACACATTGCTTTGAGCCGGCATATTGATATTCATTTCAGGATAATATTTCGGTATGGAATCAACAATCCCCTTAACACGCTTCATATTGATCTCATGATTCACTCCTGCTATTTCCATCGTGCCACCAAACCGAATGTCATTTCCCATGGGTGTAACGGCCACACGGGCTTCTAAAAAAATGGACGGCACTTGAATATTTTTTTCAATAGGCGTAAGAAAACTGTATCCCTTACCGGCTTGCATGGGCAAGTTTACATTCAGTTTTTTACTTATAACTGCCGACCAGGAACCGGACGCGAGAATCACTTCATCAAATGAAAATCTTTCGGCAGTCGTGCCAACCTCACGGATTTTCTGATTCTCTATTTTAAATTCAGTAATTGTTGTCCTCGTTTTAAACTCAACACCTTGATGCTTTAAATATTCAACTAATTGGCTAATTAGCAATTGAGGTGTAAGGTGTGCATCGCCCGGAAAAAAAACACCGCCCCGCGCTTGTACTTTTACATGAGGTTCTAATTGCTGCACTTCAGAAGAAGATAAAATATGTGCTTCAATTCCGTGCTTGTTGGCAAAGTGAGCAGTCTCGCTTTCCTCATGCTCAGCTTCTTTGGTTTGGTATAGCATCAGCAAACCACGTTCATGGTATTCAAAATCAAATGGCAACTCTTTTGCCCACTGCTGATACATGGATTTGCTAAACAAACTAATTTCTTTGAGAGCGATCGCAGCTTTCGCAACGTGCTCTTTGTTGGCGTGTTGATAAAAATGATATCCCCACTTTATCAGATCACCACTCCATCGTGGCTTCACATAAAATGGACTTGTCGGATTGAACATCCAGCGAATGCCTTTGGAAATCATGCCCGGTGAAGCCAGTGGTATTAAATGACTTGGCACAATCATTCCGGCATTTCCGGTTGAGCATCCTATTTGCAAATCATCTTGGTCAATGATGGTGACCTGATGTCCGGCTTTCTGTAAGTAGTAAGCCGAACTTAAACCAATGATGCCGCCTCCGATAATACCAACTTGCATTTCTACAACTTTAAAAATCTCTACAAAACAAAATAGATTAACAAGAAAACAATTATGAGAAGAATAGCGATGTACTTTATCCAAGGTTTTTGTTCGATAAACCCATATCCACAAATCGGGCATTCCTTGCACGATTCATCTATATTCATGGCACAAGAAGGACACTCTTTCTTTTTCATAATTTTTTAAATCACTTGAAACCCATAAGCATACGGATCATCATCCGGATCGATGGTGATCGTATTGTGTCCATAGATTTTTGCCCACCCTTCTACACTCGGAATAATAGCGGGCTTGCCATGCAAGTCTGTTTCTTCTTCGATACGACCGATAAATTTTGATCCGATAATGCTCTCGTGAATAAATTCATCTCCTCGTTTTAGTTTTCCTTTCGTGTACCATTGAGCAAGGCGCGCAGAAGTACCGGTTCCGCAAGGAGAACGGTCAATGGCCTTATCGCCATAGAAAACGGCATTGCGTGCCGTAGATGTTGGATCAATCACTTTGCCCGTCCATAAGATGTGACTGCATCCGTTAATTGTCGAATCATCAGGATGAACAAAGGTATACTTTCTATTAATGTCTTTGCGGAGTTCTCTGCTCCAACTTACTAATTGATCGGCTGTATAGTTTTCAATTCCATTGAAATTTTTCTGCACATCTACGATAGCATAAAAATTTCCACCATAAGCTACATCTAAACTCAACTCACCTAAATCAGGGCAAGTAGCTTGAATATTTTCTGCTGCTAAATACGCTTTTACGTTCCGGATCTTTACGGACTTTACCTTTCTTCCCTCCTGCTTATATTCAATTCGAACTAAACCTGCCGGAACTTCCAAATTCAGAACACCAGGACTTTTTGGAATTACCAATCCTTCTTCGATTGCAATGGTTACTGTACCGATGGTGCCATGCCCACACATGGGTAAACAACCGCTTGTTTCAATGAATAAAACACCTACGTCATTTTTCGGGTTGGAAGGTGGATACAAAATACTTCCACTCATCATATCGTGCCCGCGTGGCTCAAACATCAGTCCTTTGCGAATCCAATCATACTCACGCAAAAAATGCTGACGCTTCTCACTCATATTTTTTCCTTGCAAAACAGGGCCACCTTCTGCTACCACACGCACCGGATTGCCACAGGTATGAGCATCAATACATTTAAAAATATTCATTTCTTTTCCATTAATAGTTAATCGTAATTAGGTAATCGATTCATGCTACCTTAGCCAAATAGCTTTTGACTTAACAACGATTTCATCTCTTCAATTCACTATTGATCAACCGCCATATACCCAATGGATTTTCATCCCTTAATTCCATTGGCAATAATGATTGCGGGAAGTTTTGATATGATACGGGACGAACAAATCGCTTAATGGCATCTACACCGACCGATGTAAAGCGCGAATCAGTCGTTGAAGGGAATGGACCTCCATGTTGCATTGATGGGCAGACTTCCACACCGGTGGGCACACCGTTGATAATTAAGCGACCTGCTTTCTCTTGAAGTATTTGAAGTAGATCCGAATTTTTTACCAATTCATTTTCATCACCAATTACACTTGAAGTTAACTGACCTCTCAAATGATCAATTACGAGCAGTAATTCATCGCAATCTTTACATTTAACAATCAACGAATATGGGCCAAAGACTTCTTCCATTAGCAATTCATTGGCAAGAAAGTTTGTAGCAGATATGGAAGCCACTGCGGGCATCCCGGCTACATTTTCAGAAACTGCCGAAGATTTGCCTTCCAACTTCACACCCTGTTGTGCTAGCGACTGTTTGAGTTTTGCCGCATAATTAGTTGCAATGCCTTCGTGCAACATAGTGCCGACAGCACTCGCTTGTATCCGAGCGGATAGAACCGCTATGAACTTTTCAAGAGCCGGATTATCGATTGCCAAAATCAAACCCGGATTGGTACAAAACTGACCTACACCGAGAGTAATGGATGCCGCAAGCATGTCAGCCGTTTTTTCTGCCTGCTGTGAAAGCGATTCGGGTAATAAAACAACCGGGTTGATGCTACTCATCTCGGCAAACACCGGAATGGGTTCCGGTCTGCGTTGTGCCAAATCAAACAATGCCTTGCCTCCAGCGAGCGATCCGGTAAAGCCTACTCCCTTCGTCAACGGATGCTCGACCAATGCTTTGCCTACTTCAAAATTCTGTCCATACACATGTTGAAAAACCTTATCATCTATTCCGGATTTAGTAGCAGCACGATCAATTGCCTGCGCAACTAGTGTTGAAGTAGCCGCGTGTGCAGGATGAGCTTTTACAATTACGGTGCAACCGGCAGCCAATGCTGAAATCGTATCGCCACCGGCTGTTGAATAGGCCAACGGAAAATTTGCTGCTCCAAAAACAACAATCGGCCCAACCGGCACCAACATCTTTCGAATGTCGGGTTTGGGTACAGGAGTGCGATCAGGAAGAGCGGTATCAATTCGCGCCTCTACCCATGAACCCTCTTCTATCAAATCGGCAAACATGCGACAATGCCCAGTGGTTCTTCCACGCTCTCCTATGATTCGTGCTTCGGGCAAATGTGTTTCTCGCATAGCGGTGCTAACCAGTTCAGCGCCTAATGCTTCGATCTCATCGGCAATTGCACGCAGAAATGCTGCCTTCTTTTTTGGGTCCGTTTTTTTGTAGGCTATAAATGCCCTGTGCGATCGTTGCACAGCAGCATTTATATCTCCTAAGGTAGTATCGCTGTATTCCATTTTTTTTTTAATAAACGTGACCTGATTATAAACTAGGTCTGTTCTTGATTCCATCACGGATAATCGCCAATACGCGCTCGCGCTCATCGCCTATGAGCGTCAACCGTGGGGCGCGCACATTTTCAGAACCGAGTCCAACTTCTTGTTCCGCTAACTTGATGTATTGCACCAATTTTGGATGAATATCTAATTCTAATAGAGGTAAAAACCATCGGTAGATTTTCAATGCTTCCTCGATTCGATTTGCTTTCGTTAAGCGATACACCGCTACGGTTTCAGCGGGAAAGGCACACACTAAACCTGCTACCCATCCGTGCGCACCAAGCACTAATTCTTCCATGGCCAGTGTATCCACTCCACATAATATTTTGAACCGATCGCCAAAGCGATTGATCATGCGGGTAACATTTGATACATCACGTGTGGACTCCTTCACCGCTTGAATGTTTTTGCAAGCTGCCAACTCACCAAACATATCCAGCGTCACTTCAATTTTATAGTCTACCGGATTATTGTAAACCATAATGGGCAGGCTGGTCGAATCAGCAACAGCCTTGTAGTAGGCCACCGTTTCACGGTGATCGGATTTGTAACGCATGGGGGGCAACATCATCAAGCCCTTCGCGCCACAGCGTTCCGCTTCATGTGCTAATTTAACGGCATCGCGCGTACTGCCTTCGGCAATATTCATTACCACTGGGACTTTGTCATTTACTTTTTCTACCGTAAAGCGCACCAAGTCAAATTTTTCATCATTGGATAGTACACTGGCTTCACCCAATGTACCCCCAAGAATTACGCCATCCACCCCAGCCTTTAACTGTGCCTGCAAATTCTTATCGAACAGCGGTAAGTCTAACCGATCATCGGATGTAAACTTTGTAGTCAGTGCCGGAAAAACTCCTTGCCATTGAATTGTCATACAACTGGTTTGTTAATGTTCAATACAAATATAGATTGAAGCCTTAAGGAGGAAGCCGCAAAATATAGTTAGTATCTGTACTATTTTGACATATTTTGTAGCTTTATCGGGTTACATTCAATCAATATATAATCAGATTAGGAAAAAGATGAAAGTAGTTCCCTTCAATGTTCCCAAAACGGCTTCTGAAGCCTTTCGCTTTCAAGAAGATTATCGAGAGCACTTTTATGACCAACTCCATCAACATCCCGAATTGCAGATCATGCTAATTTTAAAAGGCGAAGGCACGCTGGTGGCAGGCGATTACTTAGGACGCTTCGAGGCAAATGACTTATTCATCATCGGGAGTGAGCAGCCACACGTATTTCGTAATGATGAAGTGTATTATCGGAAAACGAAGTCGAAGAAAAAAGTACATGCGATCTCGCTGTACTTTCATCAGCAGTTTGTGGGCGAATGGTTCTGGAATTTGACAGAGATGAAAGTCATCCGAGATTTTTTTAAGACTTCGCTTCGAGGTTATCAGGTTATCGGCTCAACGAAAGAAAAATTGACTTCAATCATTCTTGGTATTAAAAACAAAAAAGGGCTAGATCGCCTCGCTGTTTTTGTGGAGGTCTTTCAAGTACTTACCCATTCAAGGCATCTAAAATCATTGAGTGTTACATCGCCTTACAGTGCTACACAACCTATAGAAGGCAAGCGCATGAATGATGTTATTCAATTTACCTTTAAAGAAAGTTATCGCAAGGTATATTTAGAAGAAGTAGCAGAAATTGCACATTTATCAACCGAAGCCTTTTGTCGCTATTTTAAAATGCGTACACAAAAAACGTATACTACTTTTTTGAACGAAGTGCGTGTGAGTAATGCTTGTCGATTGCTGATGAATCAGCAAAATTCAATTCAAGATGTATGCTTTCAATCGGGGTTTACGAATATCTCGAATTTCAATCGCATCTTTAAACGGGTAACGGGCAAATCGCCTTCTACCTATTTGAATGAGCAAAGCCTGAAGAGCGTAAGGTGATTTTAATCAAGCGTGATACATTTGTGCTGGCGTGGGCAAGTGATTGTAGCGAAAAGCCCACAGTGGTGCGTTTCGCGCCACGAGGACTTGTAGCGGAAAGCACGGTGGCCTTGCGCAGCTTGGCCATGCCCCCAAAAGATGATAAAAAAGTTTTGGCTATTTTGCAGGGTTAATTTTATTGCCATGGATGAATTGAAAGATGATAAGGTAGAAGTGCTTCGAAAAAAGATTGACCAGCTACTGAAATATCATGAATCGTTGAAATCAGAACTTCAATCGCTGAAAAGGCAAGTTGATACGCTTCGATCACCTGTCTCCGATCAGCCAACGACACCGGTGCCTACGATTCAACCAACGGTGATTACACCCGTTGAAAACAAACCCATCGTCAGGGAAATTGATGAGCCTAAAGTGGTTGAGCGTCCGCTAAAACCGCATTTCAAAAATCAAAGAACGGAATGGGAAGAGTTTATTGGCACGAATCTGTTAAATAAAATTGGTATTGTTATTTTGGTAATAGGAGTGAGTTATGGTGTGAAGTATTCCATCGACCACAATTTGCTGAGCCCGATTACACGGGTGATTTTAGGCTACGCTGCCGGAATAGCACTGGCGGTTGTTGCTTTGCGGATTAAGCCTAACTATAAAACATTTAGTGCTGTGTTGTTGAGCGGTGCGATGGCAACATTTTATTTTATTACCTACGCAGCTTATGACATTTTTGGTTTGATGCCACAGTCTATGGCTTTTTTATTGATGGTATTATTTACCGGATTTACAGTTTTTGCATCTGTGCATTATGATCAAAAGGTGATTGCGATTATCGGCTTAGTAGGTGCATATGCAGTGCCGTTTTTGTTGAGTGATGGCTCGGGGCGTGTAGTGATTCTATTTTCGTATGTCACGATTGTGAATGTAGGTATTCTGGTACTAGCCTTTAAGAAAGATTGGAAGGTGCTTTACTATCTTGCCTTTGGATTGACCTGGTTGATTTATACCGCTTGGTATATGGATCAATTTAATTCAACTGAACACCTGTGGATAAGCTTAACGTTTGCACTGATCTATTTTGTGATTTTTTATACAACATTTTTAGCTTACAAATTGGTGAAGGCGGAAAACTTGCAGATGGATGACATTGCCATACTGGTATTCAACTCATTTTTGTTTTATACTTTTGGATATTCTGCAATCAGCGATTATCCAACCGGAGATTTCTATCTAGGGATTTTTACGGTATTCAATGCGGTGCTTCATTTTGTTTCGTGCTTTATTATTTATAAAAAACAAGGCGCCACGCGCGACACATTCTTTTTGCTAGCGGGAATGGTGTTGGTGTTTTTAACCATTTCTGTACCCGTTCAGCTAGATGGAAATTGGGTAACGTTGACTTGGGCGGCAGAAGCATTTCTTTTGTTTTGGATTGGCCGCACCAAACAATTGCGCATTTATGAATGGTTATCCTATGTCGTAATATTGATTACAGCCGGAAGTTTGGCGGAAGATTGGAAGGCGTATAGCAATTACTCCGGAGAAAGTACTTCGAGCATTCTTCCTTTTCTGAATATCTATTTCTTTACATCACTTTTTGTATTGACCAGTTTTGGTTTGATTTTGAAGTTGAGCAGAAATACAAAGTACCCTGAACCGAAGGGTTTGCTGCAACATTATTTTACAATTGGACTGAGTACACTTTTCCTTTGTTTTTTGTATGTAAGCTTTTATCATGAAGTGAGTAATTATTGGCAAACGCGCTACTATCAATCGAGTTTAATGTTACGACAAGGTGCGGATAATGCTTACCCTGTTTTAGATACCGATTTACTTGAATTCAAAACGCTTTGGCTTCTGATTTATTCAACCTGTTTTGGAATAGTATTGACCCTAGTCAACAAAAAATGGTTGGGAAACCAAACATTGACACTTTCCCTGACGGCTTATAATGCGTTTACCCTTTTTTTGTTTGTCATCAATGGATTACCGTCACTGGCGGATTTAAGAAGCAGTTACATTTTACAAACCGATGCGGCTTATTTCTTCAGGGATGTCTGGCACATTGCAATCCGCTATATCATCCTCGTAGTGATCGTTCCACTGGTTTATTTAAATCGGCAGCATATCCGTCAAGAAATTTTTCCTGCGGCAATCAAACAAATTGAGTTCGTTCTATTTCATCTGTTTACATTGATTTTGTTGAGCAGCGAAGTAGTTCATTGGTTAGAATTGGCAGGCATCAATGAAAGCTTCAAACTTTGGCTGAGTATCTTATGGGGTATCTACGCACTTGCCCTGATTGTCGGTGGATTGAAACAAAATAATAAACCGATGCGCACGCTGGCCATCGTCTTGTTTGGTATTACGTTGCTAAAGTTGTTTTTCTACGACATGGCAGACATGAGCACCATTGCCAAAACCATTGTGATGATCATATTGGGTGTATTGTTGCTGATTTCTTCCTTCTTGTACAATAAAGTGAAGAAAACTGCGGAGGAGAAAGTGGAAGACGAACAACCCAATATAGAAACAACTGAAGACAAAAATCTATAAGATGAAAAGGATATTCATAGCTCTTTCCCTATTGCTTTTATTCATTTCGATTTCGGGCAACGCCCAAAAAAATTCTTTTAAATACCGAAGTGGTTTAACCGGGGTAGATAGTGCCGGATGGCATGGAATTACATTACCAAATGGTGTGATCCGCCATTGCCAAACTGATTTCGCTGATCTACGCATCATTCAAATTAACGGGTCGGATACAACCGAAGCACCGTATTTGCTCAAGGTGCAAGTGTCTATTCTATCCGAGGTCACCGAATCATTAAGCGCATTCAATCTGGCGAAGAAAGACGGAAAGCAATACATCACGTTTGAATTGAAAAAAGATCAATACGTCAATGAGATTGATTTATCATTTCTGGAGGAAAACTACGATGGCATAGTAACTGTTGCCGGAAGCGAAAATCAAAAAGAGTGGTTTGAAGTAGATCGTCAACGCATCATTTCCATTCAAAATGAAAACATGCACTTTACTTCTGCACGCCTTACTTTTTCAAAAGTGCACTATCGTTACCTCCGATTGGAGTTGGCGTGCGACCGGCTCCTCACCTTTCAATCGGCTTCATTTAAAAACCAATCGATCGAGCCGGGTGTATTTACGGTGCCTGCACTTACGTGGAATACCACTCACTTGAAATCAAAAGGGCAAACCGTAATAAATATCGATTTAAAAGAGTATCAACTGATCAATTACTTGAGCGTGGTGATGAATGAACCCAACGATTTTTACAGATCATTTAGGCTGGAGCGATTAATCGATAGCACCAAAACCCAAAAGGGCTGGGAGTATTTTTATGACGAACTGGTGAGCGGATACATTACTTCGTTTACCAGTAATGAATTCCACTTTAGATATACACCTGCTCAAAAGCTGCGACTGACTATTTATAATGGTGATAATCTTCCGATTGATGTTCAATCCATGGTGGTACGTTCTCCACAAGTGAAGTTGACTTCGAGAATGAAAAATGAGGGCACTTCTTATCTCTATTACGGAAACGAACGCCTTGCTGCGCCACAATATGATTTAGAGTTGTTCAAAGATAAAATTCCTGCTCCGAAGAAAAATCTGGAACTAGCCAATGAAGAAAGGTTGCAAGCCGAAACGATGAAGCCTTCGGCCTTAATTGAAAATCAACTATGGTTGTGGGTAATAATGGGAATCGTGATAGCCGTGTTGGGCTTCTTTACTTTAAAGATGATGAAAACGAAGCAATAACCTACCCACGCTTCAATTCAAATACGGTAATCTCCGGTGGCATGCCCACGCGACCTGGATAACCTAAATAACCAAAGCCGCGGTTTACATACAGATATTGATTTTCTTCCTGATATAATCCGCCCCATTGCTTGTAAACATGCTGCACGGGTGTCCAAGTGAAATCACCTATGTTGACACCAAATTGTGCTCCGTGGGTATGGCCGGAGAAAGTAACATCAATGTCTTTATAGGTCGGACGAATCTGTGCATCCCAATGAGTTGGGTCGTGTGACAATAATAACTTTACAGCTGCTTCTTCGCTCCCACGATAGGCTTCATCCAGTTTGCCATGTTTCGAAAAACGTGTGCCCCAATTTTCAACACCTAAAATAGCGAGCTTCTCTCCACCCTGTTCGAGAAATCGATTTTCATTCATGAGCAATTCAAAGCCAAGTTCTTTGTGTGCTGCGATGAGGTCGGCAAAATTTTGCTGCTTCATCTCCTTCGTTGTCCAAGCTTTGTAATCGCCATAGTCGTGATTGCCGGTGATGGAGAATACACCCAATGGTGCTTTCAGTTTATCAAATACTTCGATGTAAGGTTTTACCTCGGGTGTTTCATTGTTGACTAAATCTCCGGTGAAGAAGATTACATCGGGCTTTTCAGCTAAGATCATTTCAACACCGCCCTTGACGGCTGTCTTATTCCAAAAGCTACCTGAATGAATATCTGAAACTTGTGCAATGCGTAAGCCATCAAAGGCTTTAGGTAAGTTGGGCAGCTTGATGGACACTTTGCGAACGCGATAGTCATGGGCTCCTGAAATGATTCCGTAGGCAAATGCACCAAACGGAACAGCCGTGGCAATCATGGCTGTGCGTGACAAAAATTCTGACCGGGATAATACTTCTCCTGCGGAAGATGTTGGAGTGCTTTTTTGAAAAAGAGAAATGAACCAACGAACACCTCGTTGGATATCGTCTATCAGCAAGAAAAGTATGCCAACAATTTTTGAGAAGTAGGTGGCGACAATTCCGGTGATAATCCAATTGCGAAAATTGGCGCTATATTTATATGGATCATCAAAGGCCCACCAAAATAAAGCGGCAATGCAAAGAATGGTGGGTATCCAAAATCCATAGCGAAAGATATTCCTCCACAACGGTACCCAATTTTTACTGACTACCAATACTCCTTGAAAAAAGTAGTAGTCGATCAACAGAAAGATGATTGTGAAGACAAAAAGGGTCATAAGTCGTGCGGTCATAATGAAAAAGTCATCTTACAACCACAGTCGTAAGATGACTTCATTTAGTTTATTCTCTTATCATTAATGTGCCTCAGTTTGAACATGCGCCATAGGCTTCTTCAATAGTCGCATCTTTAAACGAGCTACCAGCAAATACATTACTGGCACCAGGAATAAGGTGAGGAACGTTCCGAAGATCAAACCATAGATCATCGTCCATGATAAAGGTCCCCAGAACGCTACGTTGTCACCACCAAAGAAAATATGTGGATTGAATTCGGTGAACAATGTAACAAAGTCGATATTCAAACCGATGGCCAAGGGCACCAGGCCTAAAGTAGCTGCCATGGCTGTCAACAATACCGGAGTCATTCGAGTTTTAGCAGCTTCGATGATGGCCGCTTTCAACTCCACTCCCTGCGACAAGAGTAAGTCGGTGAATTCTACGAGTAGAATTCCGTTTCGAACCACAATTCCCGCTAAGGCCATAATACCAATACCTGACATTACTATCGAGATTTCTTGTTTAAACAATGAGAAACCAATCAATACACCAATGATACTGAACAGAATTTCCATTAAGATAATAACAGGCTTGCTGGTTGAATTGAATTGAATTACTAAGATCATCAAAATCAAACCAAAGGCCGACATAGCAGCAACACCTAAGAAATCGATCGTCTCTTGTTGCTGCTCCTGTTCACCCGTCATTTTAATTTCAACACCATCCGGCTTCGAAAATGATTTTAAACTTTCTTGTATTTGCGCCACTACCTCATTCGCATTGAAGTCGGCCAACACGTTTGATGATAGCGTAATCACGCGCTTCTGATCAATCCGTTTAATACCTGCATAACTGTTACTGTATTCAATCGATGCGACTGCTGACATCGGTACCTGACGCACCGCACCGCCCATACTCATATCACGGAAGGTGATCGGCATATTCATCAATGTGTTGATATTATTACGCTGATCTTCCCGTATGCGCATTTGAATGGGATAGTCATCATTGTCATCGCGGAACTTGGAAACTTCTGCACCGTTGATTGCATTGCGCAGCGCCAAGCCGATGGTTCCGGTAGCAATTCCTTCACGGTTCGCTTTTTCGCGATCGATCTTAATCGTAATCTCAGGCTTGTCATTCTGAAAATCAGATTTCAAATCTTCCACTCCCGGAATTTGCAGCGCATCCAAGTAGCGTTTGGTCTTATCTGCCGCAGCTACCAACACTTCAAAGTCATCCGCAGCTATTTCAATGTTGATCGGTTTTCCGGTAGGTGGACCTCCTTGCTCCTGATTTACTGAAATCGTTGCCCCAGGAATATTTTTAATCGCTTCTCGAATCTTGGTTAAGTATACTTTCGTGGATTGCCCATCACGTTTCGCAAAATTTACGAACGCCACAGTTACTTTTCCTAAATGAGGCTGCGCATTGGTGCCCGCCATAGGATCTTCTGATGCGCCAATGGCCACGTTTGAAATAATAGACTCAACGATTGGGTTCTTCTCCCCCACTACGTCAATCACTTTCTGTTCGACAACTTGCGTTACTGAATCTGTCACACGCTGATCCGTTCCTATAGGCAAAGTGATATACGTGTAAACAAAGTTTGGTTCGCCTTGCGGGAAGAAAACGACCGGGGGTTTTCGAATTCCGGTAAATACAAGTGAAAAGATAAACAAGAAGAACACTCCACCAATTACTATCCATGGACGAGCTCCTTCCAAGCACCAGGAAATCATATTCTTGTAACCGTTCTGAACTTTAGGCCATCCGTTTGTCTGGAATTTGGAGATCAACTCTTCTAATACAAAACGGTACAGAGAATAAATCCCAAAAACGAATACGGTAAAGTTTCCCAACCCATACGATTTGGTCAGGTACCAAACAGCAGCCAATGCGGCAAAGATCACACCGGTAATCATGTACCCTTTGGTTAATTTCTTGCGATCATGGTCGTGATCGTGCACCGTCATAAAATCGGCAGCGAATACAGGGTTGATAATATAAGCCACTAACAAAGAAGCCAACAAAGCAACAATCAATGTAATGGGCAAATACACCATGAACTCACCAATTGTGCCAGGCCAGAATGCCAGCGGAACGAACGGAGCCAACACCACCATTGTACCAGAGAATACCGGCATGAATACCTCGCCTGCGGCAATCTTGGCTGCCTTGCGAATGGGTACTTTACCATTGTCGAAGACTCGGTGTGTATTCTCAATAACTACGATTGCATCATCTACTACAATACCAAGAGCCAGCAAGAATGAAAACAACGTCATCAGGTTCAACGTGTAATCCAGCATTGGAAAGAACAAGAATGCGATGAAACTGGAAAGTGGTACTGATAGACCAACGAAGATCGCGTTGGTTGCTCCCATGAAGAACATAAGGATGATTGTCACCAAAACGAATCCGATAATAATTGTATTAATCAAATCATGAAGGGTCGTCCGTGTGTTATCTGATTGATCTCCTGTGATGGTGATCTTGGCACCTGGTGGTAAGATCGATGTTTGGAATTCCTTAATAATCAAATTGATTTGATCTGAGGCCGCAATCAGATTTTCTCCTCCGCGTTTTACCACATTCAGTGTGATTACATTTTTCTTATCCAAACGTGCAAAGCTTTCTTGCTCTTTGTGCGAGTCAATTACTTCAGCTACATCTTTCAGGTAAACACTTCCACCTTTAATAGAACCTACAACTGTGTTGGCAATCTCTTCCGCATTTACATACTCCCCATTTACACTCAACGAGCGTTTCATGCCGCCAACTGACAACTGTCCACCGGAAACTATTCGGTTTTCAAAGTTGATGGAATTGCTAATATCATCTAAACTAACTCCGGCCAAAGCCGCTTTATACAAATCGACATTGATTTGAATCTCGCGATCGAGCGCACCCACAATATCCACACGTCTGATTTCCTTTAATGCTTCGATGCGATCTTGCATTTGCTCTGCATACTTCTTCAGAGTCTGCAAATCATAATCACCGGATAAGTTGATGAACATGATTGGCTGTGCGGACAAGTCGATGTCAATTACCTGTGGATCATCTAACAAACTGGAAGGAACCGGAGGCAAGTCTGCTTTAGCTTTGTCTACTGCTTCCTGCACTTCGCGCTTGGCTTCTTTTACCTCTACGTCCGTTTCAAACTCGATGATAACAGTAGAAAAACTCTGCACGGAATTGCTGGTCACTTTTTTTACACCGGCAATCGACTTTACCTGTTTCTCTATTTGTTTTGAAACAAGATTTTCTACATCCTTTGGAGAAGCTCCCGGAAAAATAGATGTAACGAAAATTTGCGGAAGAACTACTTCGGGAAAATTCTCCTTTGGTAACTTATTGTACGTGATCATACCTGCTAAGCAGATAAAAACCACCGCCACATAAATCGCCACCCGATTATCGATAGCCCAACTGGTGGGTTTAAATTCTTTTTCTAAGTCTTTCATGTGCTAATTTTTATTTTTTGGGTCACATGGAATGGCTGGGATTGTCATACCGTTGGGTATAGCGCATCCTATTGCCATTTCATCTGGTTCTACTAGATTTTAATCAATTCACCATCATTCAAACCTTGATAACCTACAGTGATAATTTTATCGCCTTTGGCGAGTCCGGAAGTTACCTGTGCATAGTTATCGTACACGCCATCAATTTTTACCACCTTCTTACGAGCGACTAATTGGTTGCCTTTATTTTCCGCTACGTACACTATCTTTTCACCGTTGATGTCTTGAACGACATTAATTGGAACGCAAAGTGCAGCTGGCACCGAGTTAAAGATCACTTTTACAACGGCAGTCATGTTAGGGCGCAAATCAGCATTTGACGGAACCTTTATCTCTACTGCAAATGAGCGGCTTAACGGGTCGATATTTCTTCCCACAAAGTTCACCGGACCTTCCAGCTTCTTATCATAATCGGAGAAACTGATCTCTGCCTTATTTCCTTTCTTTACAGAAGTCAAATAGGCCTCGGAAATCTTCGCTGTAATTTTCAAGTTGTTATTATTGATCACGCGGAACGCGGGTTGTCCAGGCGCAGCGTTTTGTCCTACTTTGGCGGTAACTTCATCGACCACTCCGGTAATCAATGATTTGATCTTAGACATATCTAATTGCTCTTCCAGGGTAGCGAGTTTTTTCTCCAAATTCTCCTTTCCGTTTTTCGCTTGCAGGTATTGCACTTCTGTTCCAATTTTCTGCTCCCACAAGTTTTTCTGACGTGCGTAAATGGTGTTAGCCAATTCTAAACCCGACTTAACTTCATCAATACTGCGCAACGTGAGCGTGTTATCAATTTGTGCTAAGGTCTGACCCTTCACTACTGCATCGCCTTCACGTACATATACATTGGTGATCACACCGGCTGTTTTAGCGCTGATCAGGATATTGTCGGTAGCTTCTACTGCTCCTTGAGTTTGTACATACTTATCAAATTTGCGTGGAGCTAATTCGGCAGTTACTACCTCTTTCATGCGAGCCGTTTCTTGCTTACCACCGGCCAATTCTTTTTCTAAAGTGGCTATTTGTTTTACAAGTTCTGCCTGCTTTGCCTTCAGTTCTTTCAGTTGATCTTCTTTACTTGGATTGCAAGCCGCTACAAACACAGCAGCTACTACAATTAAGAAATACATTAGGTAATTATATCTTTTCATAAGAGTGGGTTTTCTATTTTGATTCGGAATTAGTTGTTGTAATTAATCGGCCATAAGCTTTATCGAGGTCGATCTTGTAATTGATGGCATTAAACAAAGCGGAGTAATAGTTAGTTTGAGCCTCACGAAGTGAACTTTCGGCTTCTACTACTTCAAAATTAGATCCAACACCTTGTTCATATTTTATTTTGGTAACACGCGCCACATTACTCGCTAAATCCATATTCTCTTTTTGGGCAGCTAATGAATTGAGAGCATTTTTGAAATTGATGGTTGTTTGGCGAGTTTCCAAATCAACCTTTTGCTTTAACAACTTAAATCCATTGTCCAGTTTTGATAAAGTCAGTTTTTCTTGTTGGATTTTATGATGGCGTTGAAAGCCACTAAAGATGGGCACATTCATCGTAACTCCCACCAATGAATAATCATACCACTTATCGGGCCCTAAACCACCCTGATCAGCAATTTTGCTATTGGTAGAAAATAAACCGCCAAAGTCGCCTGATTGGGTATTGTATCCAATTGTTCCAAATGCAGAAATCGTAGGAAGTGCACCTGCATATTGATTTTTAATATTTAGTTTCTGCAGTTTATAGTTCGCCTCCATCACTTTGTAATCGGCACGGGTCTTATAATCCCAACCTTCTTCGACCGGATCGATCTGAAGATCTGTATTCATATCCTCCATACTTCCGGAGATTGAAATGGGCTGATCAACCGGGTAGTTCATTTGAAACTTCAGCAGCCAAGAACTTACCTCATAAAGGTTTAAGAAATTTGCTTGCTCTACTTTTAAGTTATTGTACGTTACCCGAATCCGATCAACATCGATGTCTTCCGCAAAACCATTTTTGTTTTGTTGTATCGTGTTGTTTAACAAAGTCTGTACACGCGCCATATTCGCTTCAAACAGCAAGAGGCGTTCTTTGCTGATGAGTAAGTAATAGTATGCCTTTTTTACTCCTTGCACTATTTCTTCACGGGTTTGATTGGCGTTTTTGAAAGCTAAGTCTTTATACGTCTGCGATGCCTGCAACCCTACTAAGTAAGAACCACTAAAGATCAATTGATTGGCCGTGACAGAGGCAGTTCCTGAATTTTTCAATTGAAAGAAATTCTGCGCTGCCACCACATCACCTACCTGAATATTGGGTACTGTGCTTAGGTCGCCTAAAAATCCACCAGTTCCGGTGTAAGTTGTGAAGAAGCGTTGCAGTTGCGTATTATGAACTAGAGAAACTGTACCGGATATTTGCGGCAATCCAAGTCCCACTGTCTCTTTTACTCGGGCAGCCGCAATCTGTTGATCGAGGGTTGCATTTTGCATATTAATAGCATTCTTCAACGCATAGTCAATACATTGCTCGACTGTAAACGCTTGTGGCGTTGGTGTTGGCTCTTGTTGCGCATAGCCTGCCCTTGCCAACAGCAAGGCAGCTATGAAAATAAATAATTTATAAAATGGACTCATGCTTAGTTGTTTTATTGGATAGTTTATTAGGTTGCTCTGAATGTTCTTTATATTTCTGATAGAGTCGTCTGCCTTTGTCGGTGCAGATACCGTACACAAAGTGATCGAACAATTGCGATTGTACTTCTACTAAATTGAATTTCTCTTTTGGAAAAATGCGCTCATCAAAAGCAGATTCGATTAATATCAATCGGCTTAAAGCAAGCACTTCTGGATGAATATCTTCGCGGAAATAACCTTCGCTGATTCCTTGGTTGAGGTTGCGCACAATTGAACTCATAATGAACGCACTTTTGTGATGTTGCCAGAGCGCCCATGCTTTCGGATGAAACTTTTGCAAATCAAAAAGTAAGGACGGGTTCATTTCTTCCATATCGCAGCGCAACCGAACAGAAATTCTACTCAATTCATCAATTGAGTTTTCGGATGCTTTGGTGATTTGCTCGTACTCTTGAATATCGCGTTTCATGTGTTCTTGCGACATGATTGTGACGAGTTCATCTTTATCGGCAAAGTACTGGTAGAGTGTTTTTTTAGAAACAGAAAGGTGTCGGGCAATATCATCCATCGACACACTGCGTATTCCATACTTCATGAATAGCGCCTCCGTACCGGCCAAAATTTTGTCTTTTACTTCGATATCTTCCATAATCGGGCGCGAAACTATGGAAACTTTTTATATTACCAAAGTTTCCACGGTTTCTTGAAACGCCCCTTTTTGATTAAGGTTGGCCTTTTTTACTATTTATTTTCTAGAAATTTTAAAGAAACAAGATCAACCGTTTGCATTCGTATCAGATGACTCTGGTGCACGGTAGCACCATTTTTCTTTCATCTTTTGTTTGAAGCGTTCCTTTTCTTCCGGGGTCATGGTGCGCCATTTTTCCTTCCAGTAGCCGCCCCATTTATTATTGTGTCGGTGACCTCCTTTACCAAAACCCGAAAAGAAAATTTTACTGAGCACAAGCAAGCCAAGCGTTTGCCAAAAGTCGATTTGCGGGCCATGAAACAAATCCGGCACCAGCCAATTCCATAAATACATGGTTATAAAGGTGAAGGCCGAAATAGCCAATACACCCAAACCCACCATCGCTCCAATCCACAATACCTTTTTCATAATTCGATTATTCAATGTTTTAATTTTTTTGATGGGACTTCGCATTACTGTATGTCCCGATTTATTTGCTTAAAATTTCAGTTGATCGTGTCGTCATAAAACCGTTGCAATCGCTTGCGCAGAGCGAGTATCGCATATCGCTTTCGCGAAAGCAAGGTGTTAATCGATACTCCGGTTGCCTCGGATATTTCCCGAAAACCCTTTTCTTCAATTTCATTTTGAATAAAGATTTCTCGCTGGTCTGCCGGCAATTCGGCCAGCGCTTCCATGATTTCATCCCAAATGGCTTCGCGGAGTAATGTCGCTTCCGGTGTATTATCGAGATCGGGAAGAATGTCTTGCAGCGTAAGTGGCGCATCATCGTCCTTACCCGAAATCAACTCAAAATCGGTTTGCTGCGGGCGCACGGCATCTCTGCGATAGCGATCAATGATTTTGTTGCGCGCTACGCTATACAGCCATGAAGTGACCCGATCTAACGATTCGATGGAATTGAAGCCCGAAACAAATTGAAAGAACACATCCTGAAGGATGTCCTCCGCCTCCTCCACCGATGACACTCTGCTACGGATAAATCCAAGCAGTTTGTCTTTCTCCTTCAGAAATGTGTTTTCTTTAATTTGTTGCATCGCCAAATCCATTGCCCACGCTCAATTTTCATCATAGACGGTAGGCTTGTATAAAATATTTTACAAAAGTGAAGAAAAGATTGGTGTTATATGAAAACTAGGTTTCTTCCAAAATTAACGATAAGGTTGTTACTCAATCTATTGGCAATCGTAATTGTAGTGGTAGGCGATTTTATTGTAATCATTACTTGTCAATTCACCATTTGCGATTCGTGTTTTCAATGATTCACAATCCGCAAAGTATTCTGCCAACTTCATATCGATTTTGTTTGATTTACCCAAGCTGATGGAATTCAAATGCTTGGTTTGAAATTCGTAAAGCTTAGTATCATTCACTTTTTTGAAATAAAACCGCTCTGCTTCTGTTTTAAACGTCCCTACGCCAGAACCTGGTCTTATGGTCATATAGGTGGTAGAAGTAAAGGCCTTGTAAATACCAATCCGTTTACCCTCGCTTACTACTTGCAAAAACATTTTACTACCCGAAACAAATTTATAAACCGAATAACCATACCCCTGAATTTGAGAAGGCTTGTACTTCTTTTTCACGCCTTCTTTATTCACAAAAATGACCTGATAGGCAATTTTGTCTTCATTTTGTTCTTTCACTAAACCGTCTACTTGTAATCCCTCGCTGTCAATAATGTATCCATCTCGATAGTTTAAATTCTTCTTGTACTTTAAATAATTTGCTGACTCTTGTGCAACGCACAACAAACTCGGGAAGATGAGAAACAGAAGGAATGTAAATCGCATATCAATTTATTTTTGATTACTTGTTATCTTTCAGCACGACAGTCATCACGCTGATCAGAAAGGCAAATTAACGATAATTTTTGTGGGGCAAATTGTGTACAAAAATTCGGTGTTGTTCTTTGCCAAAAGTGGTCATGGAAAAAAGCGACTTCTCCTCTTCCACGGCTTCGGGCAAGATCATCGAGCATTTAAAAATTGGGTGGACGCGCTTCAAGATGACTACACTTGCTATACATTTGATCTTTTCTTTCACGGCTCCAGCACGTGGCACAGCGAGTATGCGGTTGAAAAACAAGATTGGCAAAAAATCATGGGGCTATTCTTACAACAAGAAGGTATTTCTCAATTTGCTGTGACCGGATTCAGCATGGGCGGCAAATTTGCACTGGCCACGTATGAGTCTTTTCATCCACAAATAACCCATCTTATTCTTCTGGCACCGGACGGAATTAAAACCAGTTTCTGGTATAGTCTCGCCACATACCCTATTGCTATTCGTGCCTTATTTAAGAGCATGATTCTTCATCCGAATCGTTTGTATCGAATAACCAAATTGCTGCGCAAACTCCAACTAGTAGATGCGGGATTACTGCGTTTTGCCGAGTCGCAAATGAATACAGAAGAAAAAAGAAAGCGGGTTTACAATTCATGGGTAAACTTCAGACACCTTCAATTTAATCTAAATCAACTTGCTGCATTAATCAATCAAAGCAACGTGAAGTTTTATTTGATTACGGGCAAATATGATAAGGTAGTGGCTACGCAAAACATGGCTTCGTTCCTAAAAAAAATTAAGATCGTTCAGGCTATAGAGATCAACTGTGGTCATCAGGATTTAATATCCCGAGCAGACCCACAAGGATACTTATTAAAGTAGCTTCATGTTTTGATCGGTTTCTAGCGCACAAATGTGGCCTTCTTGGGAAGTTTGGTTTTATAGCCGTTAAAAATGATCATATCATTTTTGTAGATACCGTCCGGAAAGCGATCGACATATTTCGTACGCACATTTCTTCTTTCCTCCTTGCGCTCGGTGATGCTACAAGTTCGCCATAGAATATAATAATGATTCTCGTTGTTCAGATCAAAGTTTTGAGGTGAATTGAGAAAATAATAGGCCAACTCACCCATCTCTTCTGTTTTTATATTGTGTAAAAACTCATTGACCATTTTAAGCTCTTCATTATATCCAATGGTATAATCCGGAAGCGATAGTGCATAGTCGTAGGCAAATTGTCTTCGCTCGCAAAACTCAGAAAGTAATTTGGCAACCATCGCGGTCAAATAGGAATCATGCGGCAGTCGATAGCGAAGTTTTAAAGTGAGATAAAAGCACAGATCAAATCGATCTTTTACAAACGCACTTTCAATACGCTGAAACGTAGCCAGTTTAATCATCTTTTTTACAAATGAATCACTTTGCAGATTTACAGGGTCATCCGAAGCAATTACCCGGTCGTTCAAAATCTTCTTTCGAAGTTGAAGATCCGGATGGGAGATCATTGAGTCGCGATCAAAGAACATATCTTCACGCTGGCTGCTGAAAATACTTGGCCGTTTCTTAAACCATTCATCTTTCAGCGGGTAATCCAGCAAATCCAACTGTGCCATAAACTCCAAGTCGGGTTTCATCAGTTTCGATTGATCTAACAAGGCTAATGCTGCGACTGCTTCTGGATTGGAATAACCAGCTCTATCTATCATTTCAAATGCTAATGAATCCGCTTGCCGCTCTCTGCTCCGGTTGTTAGAACCTTGGTAGTACCAAAGTTTTTTCAGATTGAGTAAATTATCTACTGACCCTTCACCAACGGCCAGATTCGTGAGGTTTTTCATTTCCTGTTTCAAAAAATCTCCTTCAATTGACTCTGTAATTTTTTGACGTACATGTTGCAATTCAAAATGGGCCATCTCGTGCGCCATTACAAACGCCAACTGACTTTCATTGCGCATTCTTGCAATTAATCCAATATATATGATCAATGTGCCATCGGCTGCAGATAGCGCATTCACATCAGGGCTATTTTGAATCAGAACTAATTTGGGCGGATGCACTAAATAATTAGAGCGCACCAGTCGACTCACAATCTGATCGACATATGATTGGATCGAATCATTTTTAATAAATTCCTTTTTTTCAACCAGCAAACGCATTTGCTTGCCAATGGCTCGATAAACACTATTAATTTCATAGTGTCTTGATGAGCGTGTTAGTTTTATTTCTTCATCAACCTGTTGTTTTAATTTTTGGATTAACTCCTGATCTGATTTGGAATAAGTTTGGAGTGGTTCAAAAACAGTTTGCTTTTGCGAGAACGCGCTAAAAGCTATAAAAAAGATAAAACCGGAAATACTGGAAACTCGCGTGTACACCGACCGCCTAATTTGATTATTCGAAATCAAAAGATAAAATGATTAAGGTAATGGAAGTTGTGATCTGATATTCTAAAAACTAAAATGATATCCGACACTAATTGTTACTGGCCATGGCTTCTCCAAACCCGTAATATTTGGATTACTATTGAGCGCATTAAAATCAGCATCGAACTCACTCGGGCGAAATGGCAAAATCAATCCAAAATGCCAATAATTTCCAGGGTTGCTATAGCTCTTACTGATAATACCCGCTCCTATGGAAAATCCATAGTATAGCTTATCATATTGAGGTGCGCCCGCTATTTTGATCGCAGCAGTATATCCGTACATCATACTAAAGGTAGGCACTGTTCTGCCCTCTGGTTTGATGCGCGCCATTGCACCTATGTTATATCCTGCCCCGGCAAATATGTAGCCCACCGAACCGAAAATTCCGACATGTTGATCCGGCAAAAATGTGAGTCGCGCACCAATTCCTCCATAATCTTGGCCAAAACCTATTCCAAAACTACCGGTGGGCAAATCGTCATCTTTCTCGGTCTTTGTTTCGGTTTGCGATACTTCAGGCTTATTGGAAGGAGCCGTTGCTTGTGGGAGGGTTGGCTGCAGTGGTTTAGCCGACTTTGAATCCAGTTTCTTATTGGCTGCATAAACCACCACTCCGTTTTCTAACAGTTTATCGACCACCTGCGCTTTGGCGGTTGCATCAGCAGTGGTTTCGAATCGAACAGTATAAATTTCAGAAAGGCCAAAAGTGCCTGCCTTCGTAAATAAATTAAGATCCGATACGGAAATCAATTCAGTTTTAACTTTTACGCTGTCGCGCAAAACAATAATCGATTCTTGAGAAAATGAACAATGGCAAATTACACACAAGAAAAAACTGACCATCAACTTCATCATAAGCAACTATTTAGTAGTGAAATAGGACGCGCAATATTCAAAATAATAGCCTCACTTTTAATAATTCCTATTAATTTTGGGCTTACGTGAGATAAAATGATTGCTTTCTTTCGCTCCGAAGCCAACGTGCTCTTTGCCGTAGGCCACAAAAACCCATTTTCTACTGCTGATTTCGAAAAACTGATCTGGCTGTTTGGAGGTGCTAAACCACTTTCGGACAAAGCCTTAACGGGAAAATTCATCGGTCCCCGCAAGGAAATGATCACACCCTGGAGTACCAATGCCGTGGAAATTACCCAAACGATGGGTTTGGAAGGAATTGAGCGGATTGAAGAGTTCTTTGAATCCGCGCAAGCAACTCCCGCTTACGACCGCATGTTGCAGCACTTATATGAAGTGCTCGATCAAGACGTCTTTACGATTCACCACACACCAGCTCCGGTGTTGGAAATTACCGACATTAAAAAATACAGCGAAGAGGAAGGTCTTGCTTTAAACGATGAAGAAATTGATTACCTAAAAGATGTCAGTGTCCAACTAGGCCGCTCGCTTACCGATAGCGAGCTGTTTGGTTTTTCCCAAGTAAACTCCGAGCACTGCCGCCATAAAATATTCAACGGAACTTTTGTGATTGATGGTGAAGAGAAAAAGTCGACACTCTTCCAATTAATTAAAAAGACATCCAAAGAAAATCCGAACTACATTGTTTCGGCTTACAAAGACAATGTAGCCTTTATCAAAGGTCCGCGCATCGAACAATTTGCACCTGCACGTCAAGATGCACCTGATTTCTTTGCGGTGACTGATTTTGATTCCGTGATTTCGCTGAAAGCAGAAACCCACAACTTCCCAACTACTGTCGAACCATTCAACGGAGCAGCGACCGGATCAGGTGGCGAAATTCGCGATCGTCTGGCAGGTGGAAAAGGTTCGTTGCCCTTGGCGGGAACAGCGGTGTACATGACCTCGTACTCTCGTCTGGAAAAAAATCGCGATTGGGAAAAAAATATTGAACCTCGCAAGTGGTTGTATCAAACGCCTGCGGAAATTTTAATCAAAGCTTCCGATGGTGCCAGCGACTTCGGCAATAAGTTTGGTCAACCGCTCATCTGCGGAAGCTTGCTCACCTTCGAACATATTGAGAACAACAAGAAGTTTGGTTACGACAAAGTAATCATGCAAGCCGGAGGTATTGGTTTTGGCAAAGAGAAAGATTCCAAAAAAGAAGAACTGAAAGCGGGTGATCAGATTGTGATGATGGGTGGTGACAATTACCGTATTGGCATGGGTGGTGCGGCTGTATCCTCAGTAACTACCGGACAATTTGCAAACGCATTAGAATTAAATGCCATCCAACGCTCGAATCCGGAAATGCAAAAGCGCGTGATGAATGCGATTCGCGCGATGGTGGAGTCTGATCAAAATCCGATTGTATCGATTCACGATCATGGAGCCGGTGGTCACTTGAATTGTTTCTCTGAATTATTGGAAGCAACCGGAGGCACGATTGAGATTGACAAAATCCCTGTTGGCGACCCAACGCTTTCTTCGAAAGAAATCATCAGCAACGAATCGCAAGAGCGCATGGGCGTGGCGATTCAGAAAAAGGATGTGGAAGCACTGAAACGTGTTTCTGAAAGAGAGCGCGCACCGATGTATGTAGTTGGGGAAGCGATCGGTGATCATCAATTGAAATTTACACGCGCGAATCATTCCATCCATCCGGTGGATTTGAAAATGAATCATTTGTTTGGTTCATCTCCGAAAACGATTCTCACGGATCAATCGAAAGCATCAACCTTTTCAGAAATTCAATATCAACCATCGCAGATACACCATTACCTCGAGCAAGTATTACAACTGGAAGCGGTTGCTTGCAAAGATTGGTTGACAAATAAGGTGGACCGCTCTGTTTCCGGAAAGGTAGCAACACAACAAACGTGTGGTGTACTCCAACTTCCGTTGAACAATGTCTCTGTCATGGCGCTTGATTTTTTAAGTAACAAAGGCATTGCCACTTCAATTGGTCATGCTCCGGTTGCCGCATTAGTCAATCCCGCTGACGGCAGCAAACTGGCGATAGCCGAAGCACTCACCAATTTAGTATGGGCGCCACTCACACATGGATTGAAAGGTGTTTCGCTTAGTGCGAACTGGATGTGGCCAGCAAAGAATGAAGGCGAAAATGCACGTCTGTATCAGGCTGTAGAAGCTGTAAGCGATTTCGCTTGTGCGCTTGGTATTAATATCCCAACCGGAAAAGATTCTTTGTCCATGACGCAGAAGTATCCGAAAGGGGAAGTGGTGTATGCTCCCGGCACAGTGATCATTTCTGCAGTTGCCGAAGTGAACGATATTCGTAAAACGATATCACCTGCACTGGAGCCCATTCCACAATCTGTGTTAATCCATATTGACTTTTCGAATGCAGCGTTGCAATTAGGAGGAAGCAGTTTAGCACAAGTATTGAATCAGTTGGGAAACACCGCTCCTACTGTTGAAAATGCCGATTATTTCAGTCGTGCGTTTAACGCGATTCAAAGACTGATTCATCAGAATTTAATTTTAGCCGGACACGATATCTCATCCGGAGGATTGATTACCACCTTACTCGAAATGTGTTTTGCTACACCGACTGTTGGTTTGCAAATTGATGTGAAGAACAGAAAAGAAGACATTATTCGTTTGTTATTCAGTGAAAATCCGGGTGTTGTCATTCAGGTCTCGGAAACGGACAAAGTGATCAACCAATTGCAAGATGCTAATCTATCGTATCAAGTGATTGGACAGGTAACGAACACGCGCACCATTCAAGTAGAAAGTCAGGCAACGAATGTAACATTTGACATTGATGCGCTACGCGAAAAGTGGTTTCACACTTCTTATTTGTTAGATAAAATTCAAAGACCAAAGGGTCATGCTGAAAAGCGAAAAGAAAATTATTCCAAACAACTACTCTCCTACAAATTTCAACCGCACTTCACCGGCACGTTTGATTCGTATGATGTAAACCCGAAGCGCAGAACGGCATCCGGCATCAAGGCAGCCATCATTCGTGAGAAAGGTGTGAATGGCGATCGCGAAATGGCGTATGCATTATACCTCGCAGGATTTGACGTAAAGGATGTTCATATGACCGATTTAGTTTCCGGTCGTGAGGACTTGAGTGGTGTAAATATGATTGTGTTTGTGGGTGGATTCTCCAACTCAGACGTATTAGGCTCTGCGAAAGGTTGGGCAGGATCTTTCTTATACAATCCAAAAGCGAAAGCTGCTTTAGATAATTTCTACGCACGGCCTGATACATTGAGCTTAGGTGTATGCAATGGCTGTCAGTTAATGATGGAGTTGGGTTTGGTGTATCGAGAGATTGCTATGAGTGAACATCCGAAAATGCATCACAATGGGTCGGGTAAATTTGAATCTACGTTTGTAAGCATCTCTGTACCAAAAAATAATTCTGTAATGCTTTCTTCGTATGCCGGTGCACAACTCGGTGTTTGGCTGGCACATGGTGAAGGAATGTTTAAACTAAAAAACACTTCGCTGAATTATAAAATTGCAGCTACGTTTACCTATCCTGAATATCCCGGCAATCCGAATGACAGTGATTTTGCCGTGGCTGCATTACACTCTACCGATGGAAGACATCTGGCTATCATGCCGCATATTGAACGAAGTTTATTTGCCTGGAATTGGCCTTACTATCCAACGGATCGCAAACAAAAAGACGAAGTATCTCCTTGGTTTGAAGCATTTGTAAATGCGAGGAAGTGGGTGGAGAAGGTAGCGAGTCAGAATTAAGCGGAAGGTGTCAACAGCTAAAGGCGTCCGACTGCTATGCAGATCGGATAATTTGCGGTCTGACGTCTGAATTCAATACACTGCATAGAAACTGATCATTTCGAAATATCCGCGCAAGAAAAAGAAATGCTACTAAGAAGCGAAGATGATATCCTGAATGATCGTCCTCTTTCTGATGAAGAATTGAATGCCGAAGAAGAAGCGTGGTTAATCAAAAGGACTGTTAAGATGTTTGACACTCGCTAAGTGTCTTGACACCTTAAAGGCGTCTGACCGCTTGCACAATTGGATAATGAGCGGTCGGACGCCAGCGTATTATCTTCCACAAATTTCTTTATACGGACAATAGCCGCACTTTTTCTCATCGGAAGTTTGATCAAATGGCTGACGGGGATCAAAAAGTTCTGTCAGTAGTTGCACCAAATGATTTTCAAATTCAGGAAGAAAGGGCGTAACATCTTTTAGCGGATGCTTGTCCATTACTAATCCGTATTCAAATTTTGCTTTGAAAATCTCCTTCCGGTTGATCAGCCCCGGCTGCAACTGCAACTCTTGATTATTCTTTCTCCGCGAATAGACCCATGCATAAAACAAAGCTTGAAAGGCAGCCTTGTTGCGCTTCTTATCTTGTCTATTAAAGAGCGATTCAATAGAATCAAAATCGTTTTCATCTTTACCCGTCTTGTAGTCGATGATGCGAACTACGTTTTCTTTTAGATCTACACGGTCAATCTTACCGCCTAGCAAAACAGCAAAGTTTGTATTTAGTGTAAAAGGTGTATGGAATCCTTCCTCCTCCAACATGTCGATATTTAAAACTTCGAGTGCCATTTTCTTCACCATCTCATTCACAATCCACTGCTGCCCATCGTAATTTACTTTTTTGCTATCCTGTAAACGAAAATGCTTGCGGTAAGCGCGGTCTACCAACACCTCTAGCTTCTTTTCCACTTCGGCAAAATGCTCTTGACGTATTTCCCAATTTCCTTTCGCTGGTTTTAAATCGGCATAGAAGAATTGCATCACATCGTGAAACAAGTTTCCAAATATGCGCGCATCGGCTGCTTCTTCTACTTCTTCCGCTTCACGCAAACCAATCAGATTTTTAAAGTAAAACCGTAGTCGACACTCGAGATAAGTATTGAGTGCGGAGGGTGTTAACTCCTTTTTATTGTACTGCCGGAGTCGCTCCATCACTTTCGCATCTTTTGGAATGCTGATGGGTTTCGCTTGTCGCAATGAAACCGAACTATATAAAATCTTCTTGGTATATGGCCAGCGCGCTTCGTACATAATCTGGTAGAGATAGCGACTCATCTCTCCCGTTCCTAACACATCCGGTTCGGTATTATAATATAAATTGACATGCTCGCTCCGCTGAAGCAACCGGTAGAATAGATATGCATACATCGCATCTTGATGCACATACGTAGGCAATCCATACGCCTTACGAATCGAGTGTGGTAAGTATGAACCTTGCCGTGGAGAGGCAGGCCACAGACCTTCATTCAATGACAACACATGTACATGATCAAAATCCAAATTACGCGTTTCCAGCACACCCATCACTTGAATTCCTTTCAGCGGCTCGCCACTGAATGGAATTTTTTCTGCGCGCGCGATTTGCCGGAATAACTTTTGCAACATCACCAACTCCATCGACTCATTGTTGAGTAACGTTTGCAAGCGCGTGATGATCCGATGAAAATAAAAAGCAAACTCTTTGTCCATCAAACCTTGCGAAGACGAAGTCGCTACGCGATTTACCACCTCCAATAAGTATCCGATAAAATCTTCTTCTTTCACATCCTTTCGACTGAAAAAAATGTTCGTCCAAATACACCTGATTATTCTTCGTAATGAAATCCTTTAGCTCCACCACTACATCCGGAGCAAGTGCATGCAGATAAGGATGATTTAATACCGGAAGGATGTTGCGATAATAGAACTCCTCTTTCCGTTTGTTGCGATGCAGATCAAATAAAAAATCAATTAGTGAAAAATAAGGTGTGCTCATGAGCGGATAACCCATCGTGACATTGATTGATTGAATGCCCATAGGAAGTGAATACAACAGTGGCATCAACAAACTTTCATCCGGCAGGACGATTACGTGGCTCTCGCCATTTGCCAGCAATTTCTCATCTACTAATTGCTGTGCTAATAGTTTAGGCTGCCCTGCTTTTTGCGGTACACCATAAATATGCAGTTGTTTCGGTTTGCTGAAATGAGAAACCGGCTCCGGCTGAAACGTTTTTCCTAACACCGGATGTGTACGATACAAACGAAAGAATGAACCTGCTTCGCGATGATCGGCACTCACATAAAATTCGTCTTCATCCCAAAATACACGCGCCTGTTGATTTTCGACAAACCAACTCATTATTTTTTCTTCGGCTGTGGTGAGTGCATTAAACCCTGCAAAGATGACGGGATGCTGTGTGGTTGCTTTCTCTTTCTGCAATTGCTCCGCTACATCGCGATGAATCATTCCCGCGTAAGCGATGCCATCTTCTTTCAAATGTATTTGAAAATCTACGTAGACGGGATAGAGATTTTGCCATAGCGACAAAAAACGGGTGCGTGTTTCTTCCGTGCTGAACTCTACACTTTGCCAAAACTCTTTGAGAAACTCTTTCTGCTCATCGGTTAAAAAATCAAAATACTGATCGACTTCTTTCAGGTTGCTGATGTCACGGAAGAGCCACTCCGCATTCACCATGTATTTATCCAGTTCATCAAAATCGCGGAGCAGCATTTCACCCCAGTAGTAAAACTGATCAATCTTTTCGATGCTGCCTGTTACGCGTCTGAAGGATTGATATAACCGAAGGATCAATTCCAGTTTATCAGCTTCCTGACTTGTAGAGTAAGATTGAATTAATTCTTCGATGGTAATGATGGTTGGTGCCCATCTCGGAGTGGTTAAACCTTTCGCCAGCTCTTGTTTAAAATACAATGCCGCTCTGCGATTGGGGAATACCACCTTCAACTGATCCCAGTCCGGATATTCCACTTTCACCTGATCGGCTAACTCCTGTAAAAAACTCTTCATCTTACCCTGTAACTTCTACACATTTTTTTTCTTGTACATAAACGAGGTAGCCCTTCACACTCTTCCAACCCATTCCGCCTAAAAGCTGCATGTATTCTTTTACCTGCGCTACATCTTTGCTGGTACGCTCTCCGGTTTTATAATCTACGACATACGCATTCGTTCCCAACAGGGCGACACGGTCTATCCGCTTTTCAAATCCGGTGGTAGTTAATAAAGTCGCTTCCATTTTACATTGTGCCTGCGGATCAAAACACGGTTGCAATTCCGCAAGGTTTACTACCCACTGCACTAATTCTTCCAACTCACTTCGTTCCGATTCATTGATCACACCTTGTTGAATGGCGCGTTGCATAGCCGGTGTTACATCTTCTTTTGTGCGGACTTTCGAAAGAATGGCATGTAAGAAGATTCCATAGTTTATCTTCTCCCGCTTTTCATTGGGGGTAAAGAACTCCATGCCACTGGTGCGCACTTGCAAGCGATCGCGCCAGGGAGTGACCACATAATTTTTTAGCGACAACACTTGCTGCGCATCTTCTGTTTTTGTTTTCAACGGTTGAATTGCACCGATCTCTAACTTCTTTTCTTGCGGCACCCAATGTGTTGCCCAGCGGATATCATGCTCCACAATTTCATACGCCAGTTGCCCAACAGTAGCGAACTTTCCTTCTTTCGAACTTCGCTTGTCCGGTGCAAAAGCGATTAACCCTACTTCCGCTCGCGTAAACGCTACATACAACAAGTTGAGGTTATCCAGATTTAATCGCTGTGTTTCTTTATGATAGTCTTCCTGAAAAACGGTTTTCACCAAATTACTCACATAACGAATTGGCATATATCCGGCTTCCTGCAACAGCGGATGTTCAGATTTACACCACAACAATACTTCTTTAAATCCGGCACCGAGCTCCCAATCTAAAAAAGGAATGATGACATATTTAAACTGAAGTCCCTTGGCTTTATGAATCGTAATGATCTGTGCTGCATCCACACCTCCGGCTACTTGTATGGATTTCTTTTCCCGATTTAATTCCCACCAGGCTAAAAACGAAGTGAGGTCATTCTTCTCCCGTTGCGAAAATTCCTGAATGATATCCTGAAAAGATTGCAAGTAAATTACCTCTTCGCCTACACTTCCTAAATTAAAAATTTGAATGAGGTTCTCCACCATTTCAAAAAGCGGAAGTGCGGCTAACCGTTCGCGTTGTTGAATAAATGCGGCCGGCATCCACTTATTAAATGCGGCTGTTTTTGAATCGGTGAAAATTTCATTCCAATCTATAAATGCCTGTGTCGGCCACAGTTTCTGATATTCGTAAGCCAGATGCGCACGAGCAATCTGATGGTTTACATCTTCCAGTAACCGCAACGCACTCAGCAACACCAACACACACGAGGCGCGATCAACCATCAACGATTCGTTTGACACCACATCATAGCGGCAACCTTCGATCACCTCTGCGGAAGCACGGTATTCCATAAAACGATTGGCAATCTGCTGTCCCTCTCGATTCGTGCGCACTAGAAAGGCAATATCTTTCAGCGGAACGCCTTTCTCTTGTAATTCTTCAATCAACCTAGGTAATCGAGCTAATGAACGATCCAAAAATGAATCATCATCGTCTTCTTCTTCCAAAAACTGAATGCGCACAAATCCTTGGTCCGGATTAACTGCTATTTTCTGCTTTGCTTCACGATACGCTTCTTTCGCAAACGTAGACTCCGACTGCGAGGCAATTAACTCAGCTGCCGATTGAAAGAAATAATTATTAAAGGCTACTACTCCACCATCACTGCGATAATTAGTATCCAACTCATGTGTAGCTGTAAGCGAAGGATGAATGTCTTTTTGCAGTTGACTTTGCAAAATGGAAAGGTCGCCTCCACGCCAGCGGTAGATGGATTGTTTCACATCGCCTACGATCAAGCTGGAATAATTTTGTGCGATCCCGTTTTGAATGAGTGGTAACAAATTCTTCCATTGCAGTCCGGAGGTATCCTGAAATTCATCCAACAAAAAATGCCGATAAAACGAACCTACCTTTTCATAGATAAAAGAAGTGTCTTGCTCATTCATGAGTTTATTCAAGAACTGCGAAGCATCGGACAGCAGCATCAGGTTTTCATCGCTCAGGTATTTGCGCTGCGTGCGTAAGATGTCTGAAATCAAACCAAACGCATATAAATTCCTGATGACGGAAGAAATGGAATGATACAGTTCTAAATTCTGATCAATAAATGAGATCAGCTCCGCCAACTGCGGCTGCCACTTATTCTTTGCTTGCGAAAGAACTATTTGAAAACGTGGCGATGATTTGTGCGGCCATTTTTCGGCATGCTGAACAACTTCAAAAACTGTATCAGATGGCAGCTCAATTTTAGTTGACAGCTTGTTAATGTAAGAAAAAATGCCTTTGGACTTTCCATTGAAATCATCCGATGTTAATTGTTGAGAAACCATTTCGCGCATCAATTGCTGCGCTTGACCGAACACTGTCTGCTCAATCGCATTTCGCTGTTCGTTGAGTCGCTTGCGGAATGATCTGAAAAACGTTTTATCCTCGGTTACCTGCAATACACTTTCTTCAATGGCTTTAAAATCTTCCTTCTCGATTTTCTGTGCAAATTCCAGCAGAGCTTTTCGCACATCCCAATCTTTGCCATCGGTCAGTTTCTCCATCGAAAATTCCAACAACCATCCGCGCAAGTCCGCATTGGTCGACAACTGGCTCACCAATATATCGATCACCTCTTCCATCACAAACGCATTGTCTACCTCTAGCCGGAAGTTTCCCAACAAACCGGTTTCGCGGGTGAAGGACCGAATGATGCGTTGGAAGAATGCGTCAATGGTGCTGATGGAAAACTCCGCATATCGGTGGAGCAACAAAGTGAGCACCTCTTCGCTCTTTTTGCGCAGGTCGGTCGGCTTAAGCATCGTGCCTTCTTTAGCCTCTTCACGAATAATCTCTTCAGCCAAGTCTTGACTCTCTCCTTTGGCAAAGTCGCTGAGATAGCGAAGGATGCGATCCTTCATTTCCTGCGTGCTTTTGTTGGTGAATGTCATCGCCAGAATGAACCTGAAATACTCGGGCCGCTTCAGAGCAAGTCGAATGTATTCACGGGCGAGTATCCGGGTTTTTCCGGAACCGGCAGAAGAGCGGTAAATATGAAATGGCGCTGACAGATCGAAAGGATTAAGCGTACGATTTACGATTTTTTTCGGTGAGAATAAATTAAACCTTTCAACTGAAAAGTTATTTAGAAGCTGCCCAACGCATTGATAATTTTGTTACATTCGAGAAAGTGTATATGCGCAAACTCTACCTGCTTTGGCCTAAGTTCTACTATTCGTTTCCGCTTCAGTTGCTATTCAACAACATCCGCAGAAACATTGTATTAATGCTTTGCTGGATTTTGCTGTTTGCCATGATGACGGGCAACTTCGGGAAATATCTGGGCATTCCTTACCTCTTTCTGGATCCCGAATACCTGAATCGTGTTAGCTTCACTAGCTTTTTCTGGATGGGGCTTCTATCGGCAGGGTTTGCCATGGCCTTTCACATTACCTGTTACATTTCCGATGGCCATCGGTTTTCGTTTGTGGGCACACTTCCTCGGCCGTTCCGCAAATTTGTCATTAACAACAGTATCATTCCTGTCCTATTTTTAGTTACCTACCTCTACCAAGCTGTTCGTTTTCAAATTGATAACGAACACTGCACCACCAGTGAGTTGATCTGGCGATTGATCGGCTTTTTTGTGGGATACATTTTCATGACCATCCTTTTCTCGCTGTATTTCCGGTTCACCAACAAAGACATTTTTAAATACATGGTGTGCCGTATTGATGAAAAGATTAAACAAAATGTAACGGTTACCCGCGCCAGTGCCATGAAGAAGCTGGACATTGCACGCAAGAAGCAAGTGCGTGTGGATACCTATATTAGTAGCAACCTTAGGGTAAAGCCGGTAGAAGATCTGAATTTCTTTGATCGTAATACCGTTTTGCAGGTATTTGATCAGAACCATTTCAATCTCGTGATTATCGAGTTGTTTATTTTTCTGATGGTGGTGTTGTTAGGACTCTTCAAAGATTATCCTGCCTTTCAATTGCCCGCTGCCGCCAGCTTCATGATTTTCCTCACCATCTTTGTAATGTTATTCGGAGCATTCTCCTATTGGTTTGGCGGCTGGTCGGCTACGGTGGGCTTAGTCGTTTTCTTAACTATTAATTATCTCGTGGGTGAAGATTTCTTCACCAAAAAGTATGAGGCTTTTGGTCTTGACTACCACGTGCTGGAGGCACCCTACAATGCGGAATCCATTCAAGCGCAAATTGATAGTGCGGCTATTGCAGAGGATAAGCAAGCTACACTCGCACAACTTCAAAACTGGCGCTATAAATTTCCCGCTGACCAAAAACCAAAAATGGTTTTGCTTTGTGTGAGTGGTGGTGGCAAACGAGCCGCCTTGTGGACACTAAATGCCTTGCAACACACCGATAGCATCACAAAAGGAAACTTGATGCAGAGTAGCGTGCTCATCACGGGTGCTTCGGGCGGGTTGATTGGTGCCAGTTATTTCAGAGAGTTAAAATTGCGTGAAGCGTTGGGTGAACCTATCAAACCATACGCGGCCATCCATCGACAAAAAATTTCTACGGATAATTTAAACCCGCTTATCTTCAGCTTGCTGGCGAATGATCTTTTCGTTGGTTTCACCAAGTTTAATTATGCTGATCAGTGGTACCAGCGCGACCGAGCATACACTTTTGAAGATCAGCTTAATCAAATCACCGAAGGGTTGATGGACCGTCCGATAGTTTCATACAATGAATATGAAACGAAAGGAATTATTCCCATGGTGATTTTAACACCTACGGTGATTAATGATGGCCGCAAAATGTATATCGCCTCTCGACCGATTTCGTTCATGAATTCAGAATTAGAAAATTTCAAAAACTATCATTCTGAAAAAGTAAGTGGCGTTGACTTTCAGCGATTCTTCAAAGATCAGGGCTCGCAGAATTTACGCTTCTTATCTGCCTTGCGGATGAGTGCCACATTTCCTTACATCACACCCAATACCACATTACCTACTGATCCACCCATTCAAATGATGGATGCCGGTATTTCTGACAACTTCGGTTTATCGGATGCGGTGCGTTTTGTTTACGCATTTAAAGAGTGGATTGATGAAAATACAGATGGAGTAGTGTTTGTTTCTATTCGCGATTCGCCCAAGCTGCATACTATTTCAGCCGCCAAAGGTCAAACCATTGTGGATGCGATTACGCAACCGATCAGCTCAGTGTATAATAACTTTGAGAATTTTCAAGACATCACCAGCGATTTACTAATTGGGCAAGCACATTCATGGCTCAAGGCGCCCATCGAGCGCATCGACATCCAATACCAAGCTGAAAGTTATGTGGATTTGTTGCAAGGGATGGATAGCATTCGGCAAAACAATGCTCGTGCTTCCTTAAGCTGGCGGTTGACAACGCGCGAAAAAGAAGGTATTGTAAGCACCATTCACTCTGAAAAAAATGAAGCCGAAATCGCGAAGCTCAAATTACTATTAAGCGCTACACCGAAATAACCACCCCTATGAATTTAACTTTATCTCCCCATGAAAAATCTAGTTTTTATTGTTGAAGATGACCTAACCCAACAAAAACTATTACGCCATCATTTTGAAGAAGGGCTGGGTACGTATGAAGTAAAGTGCTTTACGAACCCGGACGAACTATTGGCACATCTAGATGAAAAACCATTTGCCGTAGTGCTCGATCACTTTTTCTCTGATCGAAAAGAGACCGGTTTGCATTACTTAAGTTTAATTAAAAAGAAGAGTAGCTCCACACCGGTGATTTACCATACTACCTTGGTGGACGAATCGGTAAAAGCAGAGGCCTTGAAAAAAGGAGCGGCAGAGTTTATCAATAAAGATATGGCTTCGCTTGTACGCTTGCGCACCGCACTGGATGCAATCCACGAAAGGAAATCAAAGAAAGGATTTTTGGGAAAGTTGTTTGGTGGGTAGCAGCGTTTTCAAAAATATTCTTCTGCCATTTTCTTATCAACTATGGCCTCAAAAACACACAATGAGAAAAAGGATTAACCCAATCAATGCTTATCCTTTCAATCAATAGCCTCAATCTTAAACCCGGCATTCTTCACCACATTGATCACTTCTTGTCGGGAGATATCTTGCGGATGAATGGACAAAATCTTTTCCTTATTATTCGTATCAACCTCCCAATGTTCAATGCCTTTGGCACCATTGAGCGCAGGAGTTACCTTGGCTACGCAGCCACTGCAATTGATATTTGTTTTAAATCGGTAAACTTCTTTCTTATTTTTGGCTATTGTTGTTTCCATATTCATAGTAATCATTTGACTTTGACGATGTAAAGCTGATCAATATTCAGCTTACTTATGTTATAGGATTTTGTAAATGACTTATACCATTTTCTGTTACAATTTAATCCATTTCAGGCGCAAGCTATTGCTTACCACACTTACACTACTCAAGGCCATAGCTGCACCGGCAATCATGGGATTGAGAAGAAAACCATTCCATGGGAATAAAACACCGGCAGCAATAGGTATCCCGATGATGTTATAGATAAAGGCCCAAAACAAATTTTGACGAACCGTAGTCGATGTTCTTCTTGACAGATGTATGGCCTGCGAAATTTTAGCGAGATCAGAAGAAATAATAGTCATTTTAGCAACTTCCATAGCAATGTCGCTTCCTTTGCCCATGGCGATACTTACATCTGCTTGCGCGAGAGCAGCGCTATCATTGATGCCATCGCCTACCATGGCCACTTTCTTTCCTGCAGCTTGAAGACTTCTAACATAATCTGCTTTTTGTTCTGGCAGCACTTCGGCTTGATACTTCGTAATTCCAACTTGTGCGGCAATGGCGCTGGCGGTCGCTTCATGATCACCGGTGAGCATGATCACCTCAATATTCATTTGGTGAAGTAATTTAATAGCCGTTGCGGAAGTAGACTTGATTTGATCCGTTATTGCAATCACTGCCAGCGCATGCTTCTGATTAGAAAACCAGATGATTGTCTTCGCTTCAAGACTCCACACTTTTTCCTTTTCCAAAAGTTCGGTATCTATCTTTATTCCGTATTCAATCAGGAGCTTTCTGTTTCCTACCAAATATAATTCGTCTGATGCGGTTGCCTTTGCACCCTTCCCGGAAATACTTTGAAAATCTGTAATCGCTCCTGCGGTCTCGCCTTGCAAATAGTTTACTACTGCTTGCGCCAAGGGATGTTCTGATTGTTTTTCCATCGCGAGCAAGATTTCTTTTTGCTGTTGATTACCTCCTAACCAAATCATGTCAGTTACCGTAGGCCTTCCTTCGGTGATAGTTCCTGTTTTGTCCAGCACGATTGCATGGATGTTCTTTGCAGACTCTAAACTTTCTGCATCTTTTATAAGAATACCGTTCTCTGCTCCCTTACCTACTCCAACCATAATCGCAGTGGGCGTTGCTAACCCCAATGCGCAGGGGCAGGCAATAACAAGCACAGTGACGAATGCAATCAATCCCTGTGTGATGCCATTCTCTCCTCCCAATAGCCACCACGCAATAAAAGATAAAACTGCAATCGCCATGACCACCGGCACGAATATACCCGCAATCTTATCCACCAACTTCTGCACCGGAGCTTTACTACCTTGCGCGTTTTGCACCATACGAATAATCTGAGCCAGCATGGTATCGCTTCCAATTTGCAAGGCGCGAAATGTAAAGCTTCCCTTTTGGTTGATGGTGCCGGCAAACACTTTATCATTTTCCTTTTTCAAGACAGGCACCGGTTCGCCACTTAACATACTTTCATCTACGTATGAATTTCCACTGATCACAACTCCATCCACCGCAATTCGCTGACCGGGTTTAACAAGCATGCGATCACCAACTTTTATTTGCTCAATAGATGTTTCTATCTCCACTCCATCGTGATTGATCATACTAACAACAGTTGGCTGCAAGCCCATCAATTTTTTAATGGCCGATGAAGTGCTGCCTTTTGCTTTTTCTTCCAATAATTTTCCCAACAAAATAAATGCTACCACTACAGCGGCCGCTTCAAAATACACGTGGCCGTGCAGTCCACGTTGATGCCAAAACTGTGGCACAAGTGTGTTAAACACACTGTACAGATAAGCGACACCCGTGCTGAGTGCTACCAGCGTATCCATATTGGCCGATCGATGTTTTGCTTGTTTCCATGCGTTGATAAAAAAATCTTTGCCCAACCATACCACCACCGGAGTAGATAAAAGCCACATGATCTCATTGGCGTAGGTAATATCCATAAAAAACATACCCACGATGAGTACCGGAAAAGAAAGCACTGATGCCGCGATGGTTTTCCGTTTCAGTTGACTGAACTTTGCAGCATGAAGTGCTTCTAAACTACGTGCTTCATTAGCCGCCTTTTCAATCATTAAGTCGTATCCGATGGATTGAACCGCCACTTGCATTGCTTGCGGGGTAATCATGTTCGGGAGATATTCCACCGTAAGCTTTTCGGTCGCAAAGTTGACGGAGGCTTCTACAACTCCTTTTTGAGACTTGACCATACTCTCTGCACTGATTGCGCACGAGGCACAAGACATTTGCAACACGGGAAAAACATTCTTTATTGAAGTTACACCATATCCTAACCCCCGAATGGTTTTGACAACATCCGCTAGCGAAGCCGATTGACTTAACTCAACGATCGCCCGGCTGTTGTTTAGTTCTACTTTGTGTTTGGAAACGCCCGGCACCCCATTCAAACCATTGTCTACAATGAGCGCACCATGCGCGCTCGCTAATCCCTCCAATGGAACATAATACGTTTCGGTGTTGCCGCTTTCCATGTTGATTGATTTAATTACTGCGTAAAGTTGACAAGAAATGAATCCATAAACATTACACTATTTTCAAAAAGAATTACATGAAATTCAGGGTCAGGGAAATTGCTAATCAATTTCCCGATAACAACCTAGAGATCATTGCAGCCGAAGATCATCGAGTGGCTTTCGTTTATTAGTGCGTATGCCTTTAAAGTGGCTGGGGGTTAAGCCGGTGACTTTCTTAAACTGGGCGCTCAAGTGCGCCACACTGGAGTAATGTAGTTGATCCGAAATTTCGCTCAGCGAAAGTTGATTATACACCAGCAGCTCTTTCACCCTTTCTATTTTTTGCGCAATAAAATACTTCTCGATCGTAACGCCTTCAACCTCGGTAAAAAGTGTGGTGATGTACTTATAGTCATGATGCACCTTCATGCTCAAATAATCGGAAAGATTGGTTTTTAGTTGATTATTATGATGATGCACCAACTCCACAATGGCAGTCTTTATTTTTTCGATAAGTTGACTTTTTTTATCATCGATTATTTCAAAGCCTACCTTCCGCAAAGCTGCATCAACCGTGGTTTTTTCAACAGGTGCCAAACTAGCTGATAATGTAGCCTCTCCGAGCGAAACATGGGTGGGTTGCAAGCCTAATTTCTCCAACTCAGACTTCACTACCATGATGCAGCGGTTGCAAACCATATTTTTGATATGAAGTGTCATTTGGCTTAATTAGTGGGCGTTGGCCTCAAATATCCGATTTATCTAACAATGTTGGGTTGCAGTCGGTTCCATTTAACTCTAAGCTACTCCGAGCTAAACGTTTACTTCACTTTTGATTGAATTCCAATAGGAATCACGTCCGTCAGCTCCAGCTTTGTTACCATCCCAGCGACTGCCGCTTTGTATTTCTTAAAGTGTGGTGTTTGAATGTGTGCCTGATACGCCTCCATGCTCGCATACGTTTCGAGAATCGTAATGTGCGAAGGATTATTTTTATCCTGCACTGCGGAGTAGGCCAACACACCTTTTTCAAGTTTGAGTGCGGCCTGCATCTGTTCTTTTAGTGCAACCAGGTATTCGTCTAACTTGGTGCTGTCCACTGAGATTTTAGCCATTCGCATGTAGGTGGTTGGATTTTGGGCTACCAAATTTGTATTCATCGTTAATAATGTGATTGCCAAAACAAAAGGCATTACGTATTTTCTTAGCTCTGTATTCATGTTTATTCCGTTATCATTTCTATCCGACTTGTAATGCTGGTTTCAACTTTAAGTATTTGGCGCTCCGAGTCAAGTTACGATCGATCATAAAATTAGAATTACTTTCTTTTTAAGCTATCGATTTCGAGAAAACCACCATTCATTTGTCCTAATGCGAATGCCGCTGCAGCTGCGCTAAAAACAGAATAATCAAAAGCACCTTTTATACCGGTGGAAAAAGTTATTGCTAGCGCAAACATT
>JBGAUU010000158.1:0-6055 GCA_044228465.1 Cyclobacteriaceae bacterium | reverse complement strand
CCCGGATGTGGATCGGCATGCAACGAGTGAAGCGTATGCATCTGAAAATGATAGAAGTCCCACAATGCCTGTCCAAGCTTCTGCCCTTCTTCAGCCGTGAGGATTTTTTGCTTAAGTATTTCACCTAATGGCTGGCCCTCCACCCAATCCATTGTAAGAATGCGTGAAGATGAGAACTCGGGATAGTATGTTGGGAAAAAGAGATTAGGAATGTCTTTGCATCGGGTAGAAAGATCAATAGAGCGCTGCAGCTCCAATTCATAGTTGGCTTCTTCCAACAAGCGAGATTCTACTTCCCCAATAAACTCATTGTATTCAGAAACATTGAGCTTAAACATGCGCAGGGCGATCGGCTTCACCATCGCCAAATCACTCTTCACGCTATCTCCCACCCCTGGGTATTGAATTTTAACAGCCAATTTCTTTCCCTGGTATGTTGCCTGATGTACTTGACCAATCGAAGCCGCGTTTGAAGCGCTGGTAGAAAAGGTGTCAAAGATTTCGTTGGGTCGCTTGCCAAAGGCTTTCTCGAATGTGCGCACCACCAGCGGATATGACAATGGCGGAGCACTGTATTGCGCCATCGCGAATTGATCCTGATAAGCAGTTGGCAGCAGATTTTTATCCATGCTCAGCATTTGAGCAACTTTTAATGCACTGCCCTTTAACTGACTGAGGGAGTTGTAGATATCCGCTGCATTATTGGCGTGCAGTTCGTCTTTTGTTTGGTCTGGATTGACCAGTTTCTTACTGTAATGCTTTAAGTAATTCGTTCCGATCTTTGCACCCGTAGAAATGAATTTGGAGGCTCGCTGTACTTTCGTGGTAGGGATGCTGGTTTGCTCCTTTTGCTTGGCCATTTTTTCGTTCTAATTTTTTGAGTTCTGATACAGAAACTTTCCGAAGTCCAGCGCATTATCTAAAACACCTTTGCCAATAAGCTCAAAAGCCAATGTCACTGATTTCTCGATGGCAGCATCGGTCTTCTCAAAAGCGGGGCTTTGGTCCTTCGCCCAAAATTGTAAAATGAACCACAGGTGCATCCAAAACAGGTGATGATAACGATCATCCAAGAAGGGTCTTTTTGCCACTTCTCCAGTACTCTTGGCTTCCGCCAATACCGAGTTGATCCACTCTTCAAAACTCTTCTTAAATCCTTTGATAAAATCGGGCAACAATACAGGAGGCTTTATGGACGAGAGCTGATGCAACACAAAACTGCGATCGTTTTTCAATAGCTCAACCAGCGAAAAATAGAAAGTGAGTACCTTTTCCTGAGCGGTAAATTGAACGTACGCTTCATCGCTGGTTAATCGATCCACCGTAGTGGAAATGTACCCTTGCCAAATTGATTTTTCAATAGCTTCGAATGAGGCAAAGTGTGCATAAAATTCCGCTTCTGTGATTTGAAGGTCTTTGCAAAAGCTAAAAACAGAGGCCGGTTTCTTACCATTTGTTAAGAGATAATCGCGGTAAGCAGATTGAATCTCGGATGGATTTGAACTCGTTTTTTTTGATTTCGCTTTTTTTGTGGTTTCCATATGCTTGTAAACAGAATTGAATGGAAATAGTTGAGCTTTCTATGCGCGAATTTTTACTTTACTTCCGATTCATTCGGGTTATGCGTTTTACCATCTATATTCTCTTTCTGCTATCGGTTGAGATGGCCGTTGCCCAGAAGCAACGAACACCGGCAGAATTATATGCGTTGGGAGAACGAGCGATCCAAAATCAATCGTTTCGAACCGCCCTCGCTCACTTCAATGAATGCCTGCGAATTGACCCTTATTACTGGGACGCTTATTCGCTAAGGGGTTTTGCTAAAGAAAAGTTAGGCGACTCCAAAGGCGCGATTACCGACTACAATATCTACCTAGAAGCCAAGCCGACCGATTCAGATGCGATATTGACCAGAGGTCTACTCAGGTACAATAATGGGCAATGGGCTGCTGCAAAAGATGATTTTAAGAAGCTACTATCACTACCACCCGGAGAAACCAATACCGTGTTCTTTCAAACAGATAAGAGTGGACAGGGCAATAAGGTCATCACAACACAGGGCAATTCGAAAGCCATTTACCTGAATTATCTGGGATTGATTGAATGGAAACTAAAGCAGTACAAACAAGGAATTGCTTACCTCGATTCAGCCATTCAATTAGAGAAATCAACTGCAGACTATTATGTGAATCGAGGATTGATCCGTCAGTCTTCTAAAGACACCGTTGGGGCATTAGCCGATTTTAAACAAGCACTTACATTGGATGATGATCACCCGACTGCCACTCACAACGTAGCGGTGCTATCAGGTTTTCAAGGCAACTTAACTGAATCGGAAAAACAGTTGACGGATGCGATCTCCAAAAATCCAAAGCTGCCTTTCTCCTACTCTGAAAGGGGCTATGTTCGGCTGAAGCTCAAAAACTGGAAAGGTGCCATCGATGATTTTACCCAAGCCATTTCACTGGATTCAGACGAACCGGATAACTACTTACAGCGTGGGGTTGCTAAGGAGAAATCGAAGGATAATCCGGGGGCTCTGGCTGACTACGCCCACGCTACGCGCATCAAATCGGACTATGAAAGTGCATGGCTTCATCGGGGAAATTTGTTGACCAAAATGAATCGGCATGCCGAAGCTATTGAAGATTATACGATCGCTATTTCATTGTATCCTGATTATAGTCTTGCCTATTACAACCGGGCGCTGACCTATCATAAACTGGGCAAACTGAAAGAAGCTTGCAGCGACCTGAAGCAAGCGCAAAGGCTCCAAATGAAAATAGACACCAAAGTGATGACGTCTATTTGCAAATGAGTTGAAAGCAACCTTAGAATAACTGCTTGGCAATTTTATAAATCGGATCGGATTTGCCCATGGAATAAAAGTGAACCAGTGGCACACCATGTTTTATCAACTCTTTCGATTGCTTTACCGTCCATTCAATTCCTACTTGCTTTACGGCTGCATTGTCCTTGCATTTCTCAATTTCATCCGCCAACTCTTCCGGTAAATCGATATGGAAGATGGTAGGCAGAACGTTTGTTTGTGTTTTCGTAGTGATCGGCTTAATGCCCGGGATGATGGGCACCGTAATTCCTATCTCGCGGCACTTGGCAACGAATTCGAAAAACTTCTGGTTATCGAAAAACATCTGGGTGACGATGTACTCCGCTCCCAAGTCGATTTTGTTCTTCAAGTACTTTAAATCAATTTTCAGGTTTGGCGCTGAAAAGTGTTTTTCCGGATATCCAGCCACCCCAATACAAAAATTAGTAGGTGAAGCATTCTCCAACTCTTCGTCAATAAAGCGGCCTTGATTCATTTTCACAACTTGCTCTACCAATTCTGAGGCATACTTGTGTCCGTCCGGATCAGGAACGAAGCGGGCTTCCGATTTAATCGCATCACCTTGCAAGGCCAACACGTTGTCAATTCCTAAAAAGTGTAAGTCGATCAACGCATTCTCGGTTTCTTCTTTGTTAAAGCCACCGCAAATGATGTGTGGCACGGTATCTACCTTGTAATGATTTTGAATGGCCGCGCAGATGCCTACAGTTCCCGGCCGCTTACGCGTAGAACGTTTTTCCAGCAAACCGTTTTCCTTCTTCTTGTACACGTATTCTTCACGATGATAAGTAACATCAATGAACGGAGGTTTGAACTCCATCAGCGGATCCATGTTATCGAACAGGGTGCGAATGTTTTCTCCTTTCAAAGGCGGAAGTATCTCTAAACTGAAGAGGGTTTTTCCGTTGGCGTTTTTTATATGATCAACTACTTTCATATGTTTCTTAAATCGTTGTTCGTTTCATTTCTTTTAATAAGCCAAGTTAGGTGATAACCAACGCTCGGCTTCTTCCAGTGTCATTCCTTTACGGGATGCGTATTCGATCACTTGATCTTTTTCTATTTTACCCAATCCAAAATAACGAGACGCTTCATGAGCAAAATAATACCCGCTCACGGCTGCGGTGGGATACATAGCGAATGATTCTGTAAGGGTAATACCCACTTCCTTCTCAGCATTCAGTAATTCAAAAATGGTTTTCTTCTCGGTGTGATCAGGACAAGCCGGATAACCCGGTGCCGGACGAATACCCTGATACTTTTCGCTGATCAACGTATCAATGTCTGCATTTTCATGAGGCGCATAGCCCCAATATTCTTTGCGCACTTTTACGTGAAGCAATTCAGCAAATGCTTCCGCCAAACGATCGGCCAATGCTTTGGCCATGATCTCTGAATAATCGTCTTGCTTGGCTTTGAATTCATCGATCATTTTTTCCAAGCCAATTCCGGCAGTTACGGCAAACATGCCGATGTAATCTTCCTTGCCGCTATCTACCGGAGCAATGAAATCAGATAAGCAGAAATTTGGTAAATCTTTTGCCTTCTTGTTTTGCTGACGCAAGAAGTGAAGCGTTGTGAGTGGTTTTCCTTCTTTGTCTTTCAACAATACATCATCGGTAGCGGTGCTCTGTGCCTTGTAAAAGGCAACCACTCCGCTAGCGGTCAACTTTCGTCCGGCAATGATCCGCGAAAGCATGACTTGCGCATCGTCAAATAATTTCTTGGCCTCTGCTCCTACTTTCTCATCTTGAAAAATGGCAGGGTACTTTCCAAACAACATCCAAGTCTGGAAGAATGGAGTCCAGTCGATGTATTTAGCAATTTCTTCTAATGGATAATTAACCAACACCTTCTTGCCTATAAAAGCAGGTTGATAAGTAGCAGTTGCCGACCAATCTATGGCCACCCGATTTTTGCGTGCTTCCGCTAACGAAATGTAGTTCTTAAGTTGCTGTTTACCTTCGTGGTCTTTGCGCAATTCTACATACTCTTGCTTCACTTTTGCCTTGAAGGCATCGCGCGATGTAGGGCTGATGAGTTCACTCGCTACCGGAACAGACCGAGATGCATCCAATACATGCACCACAGCTCCTTCGTACACCGGATCTATTTTTACGGCCGTGTGCAATCTAGAAGTGGTAGCTCCGCCAATCAGCAACGGTATATCCAATGCTTGATGTTGCATCTCTTTAGCAACATGAACCATCTCATCCAATGAAGGCGTAATCAATCCGCTCAACCCGATGGCATCTACACGGCCGTGTGCAATCTAGAAGTGGTAGCTCCGCCAATCAGCAACGGTATATCCAATGCTTGATGTTGCATCTCTTTAGCAACATGAACCATCTCATCCAATGAAGGCGTAATCAATCCGCTCAACCCGATGGCATCTACTTTTTCGCGCTTCGCAACTTCAATGATTTTTTCGGTGGGCACCATCACACCTAAATCTACCACATCGTAATTGTTACAAGCCAGCACCACCCCCACGATATTCTTTCCGATATCATGCACATCGCCCTTCACGGTTGCCATCAATATCTTCGCTGCAGGCTTTCCGGAATTACCACTCAAGCGTTTTTCTTCTTCCAAAAAAGGAGTCAAGTACGCCACTGATTTTTTCATCACGCGTGCGCTCTTCACTACCTGTGGCAAAAACATTTTACCGGCACCAAACAAATCACCGACCACGTTCATACCAGCCATCAGCGGGCCTTCAATCACGTGCAGCGGTCGGCCATACTTTTGTCGCGCTTCTTCCGTATCCACATCCACAAAGTCGATGATGCCTTTCACCAGCGCGTGCGTCAATCGCTCTTCTACAGTGCCTTGTCGCCATGCATCGTCAACTTCTTTTTTCTTGCCTGCACCTTTTACGGTTTCGGCCAGTTCCAACAATCTCTCGGTGGCATCCTCTCTCCGATTGAGCAACACATCTTCCACGCGCTCCAGCAGTTCCTTTGGAATTTCATCGTACACTTCGAGCATCGTAGGATTAACAATTCCCATGTCCATGCCATGTTTAATCGCATGGTATAGAAAAGCCGAGTGCATCGCTTCACGCACCATTTGATTTCCGCGAAAGCTGAAAGACACGTTGCTCACGCCACCGCTCACATGCGCTCCGGGAAGATTCTCCCGAATCCATTTGGCGGCTTTGAAAAAATCGAGTGCGTAATTCTTGTGTTCTTCAATTCCCGT
>JBGAUU010000030.1:0-42583 GCA_044228465.1 Cyclobacteriaceae bacterium | reverse complement strand
TTTCTGCGAATCTCGTCTTTTAAGAGTTGCTCTGCACGTGGACTGAGTCCGCGATGTTTGGTGAAGATATTGACGATATCACCATTTTCATCGCATTCTATTTCAAACTCAATCATGCCATCTTCATTGTCCGGAAGATCCGGAATTTTAGGATCGTCTGCCCACGCCCAGCCCGACATGGCAAGAGCAAAGCCATCTCCACCTCCGCCACCACCCGGTTTACCATAAAGTGCTTTTGCATCGGGCTTACCTTCCGGATTTCCCTTATCCCCTGTTTTGCCCGGATCATCTCCTTGGCTGGGAACTTTAGCGCCTTTGTTAGCTACCGGAACTTGCGTAGCAGGATCCGGCTTGGGATCTTTCTTTGGTTCTTTAACAGGTTCAGAAGGTTTGGCTTCGGCTATTTTCTCTTTTGGCTTTTCAATAACCGGCTTCTTCTCTTGTTCCTTTACCACTACGGGGCTTTCTTCGTTGGAGGTAACAGTTTCATGCGGTGTGGAAGTATCTTTTACTTCTTCTTGTGGCTGATCTTGCTGGGCGTTCTCCTCCTGTGCTGGTTCGTAAGCAATGCTATTTGTTTGTTCTTTTTCTCTTTCTCCTCTTCCGCTTTCATAATTTATTTCGGTTTGGTTGCGATAGAAACTTTCGCATTCATTGAATTGGCCATGCCGGCCACAAAAACCAGCTCCCTTGTAGGAACACTTTCATCGATGTGCAAAACCACAACACCTTTCGGGCCGCCTATTTTACTTTTCAATTCAGATTCTAACGTTGCTTTTGTCACCTTCTTATCATTGACAAAAAACTGCAGATCCTTGGTAACAGTCACTGATACTTTCTGCACTTCCATCGCGCTAGGCTTACTCGTTGGTAAATTCACAGGCAATCCGGATGGCGTAACGAACGAAGACGTCAGCATAAAAAAAATCAACAGGAGGAAGATCAGATCCGTCATGGAAGCCATGCTAAAGGCCGGGTCTACTTTGTTTTGAGTTTGAAGTTTCATTGAGTTGAAATTTCGTAATTCGAATTAGCGAGGCTCTTGTAACAAGTCCATAAACTCTATGGCCGAGTATTCCATTTTGTGCACCACTTTGGAAACGCGTGTCACCAGGTAATTATATCCCAGATAAGCAATAATACCCACCAACAGACCGGCTACCGTTGTAATCATCGCGGTGTAGATTCCATCAGCAAGAAGCTTTGGACTTACTGAACCTTCTTCTTGGGCAATCGCAATAAAAGCCTGCACCATACCGATTACCGTTCCTAAGAAACCCATCATAGGAGCTGCCCCAGCCACAGTGGCGAGTACGGAAAGGTTCTTCTCTAATTTGAATAGTTCAATCTTACCTACGTTTTCAATGGAGGCTTCGATGTTTTTGAGTGGGCTGCCAATACGTGCCAACCCTTTTTCGATCATCCGAGCAACCGGGGTATCGTGTTGATTGCAGAGCATCTTCGCAGACACAATATCTCCCTTCAATACCAATTCTTTGATTTTGCCCATAAAGGCATCGGGGCTTTCGTTGGCTTTATTAACCGTTCGGAGACGCTCCACAAAAATGTAGATTGCAAAAAAGGAAGACAATACGATTGGTATCATCAAAGGTCCACCGGCCAGTGCCAGATCAATGACAGAAACTGACTGATCTGCCTGAGGTTGAATCTGCGCTAAAATCATATTAGATAGAGTTTAAAAAATATACTTACAAACAGGTATGCCAATTTCTCAGCATAACGCAAAAAATCGATTGCTAGTACAGGCTAATACTTAATCACCCAAACGGCATTACCATACTCGGCCTTGGAAGTGTTTGCAGCAGCCTGTGCATTATCAAACGTATCGTGATCTCCAATTGCCAAACGGCTGAATTTTGCTTTACCAAACGGAGGGATAATCTTAGTGCTTATTCCTTTCGCGCTTAGCTTCTTGGCATGATCCATCAGCAAATCAGCGTCTACCGCACTTGCCACCACTACATAGTATTTACCGGTTCTGTCCGTTAATTTTTCAATAGTTCCTTCGGCTGGAGTTGCCTTAGCGGCTGCTTCGGCAGCCAGTCGTTGACGCTCCTCTTCCTCTTTTTGTTTTGCTGCAAGTTCTCTTGCTTCCTTAGCTTTCTTATCTTTTTCAATCTTTGCCAAGCGCTCCATTTTGGTTTTCTCATTGGCAGGTTGAATTACATACTTCCACACCAGAAAACCGGCTGCGCCAATGACAACTGCAATCATCAGCGCGATTACCACTTTCGCATTCGATTTGGGTTCATCCGGCTCAGGTATAAAACCATGCTTGTTGTACTTCACCTCTTCCTCTCTCGCAGTCTCTTCGTGCAAAGTAACCGTATCTCCCGACTCGAATTCAATCGGTTCAACTTTGGTTTCTTCTGGTTTTTCTTCTAGTTGATCGAGCGGTTTATAATCTAAATCCGGCAAACCAAAATTATCTTCGTTTTGATTGTTCTTGTTTTCGTCTTCGGTCTTGAACGACATAAGCTTAAGGTTGAAGTTTAACTCAATATTAACTTACAAATAACGCAAATTCTTTTGAAAAAGCTATTCTAAAAGCTCCAACTAAAGCCCGCCAGTGCCTGAAACCCGCGCACCGGGTAGAATAAATATGTTTGATATTGGCTACCCAAAACATTGTTGGTTTGAATGAACAAATGTACCTGGTCAGACAATGAATAGTCGACTTTCAAATTCAGATCAGTAGCTACCGGCAAATCAACAACCGTGTTGACATACCCAGTAACATTATCTTTAAACTCCATCGAGTTTGCTTTCATTCCGCCCTGTACTGTTAAGTCGGTAATAAGTTGAATTTTGTTGTAGATGTTGTATGAGCCCGAGAAATTGAGCTTGTATGACGGACGATGCCACGCCTTCTGAATCTTATCCGTAGAATAAGCAAAGTAATCGCCTCGCAGCGATAATCGAACCAATGCGGTTTTTGAATACGCTAACTCGGCAAACAGATTCGTTCGGGTGGCATCATCATAGGTAACTAAAAATCGCTCGGGATGATTCGTTGTAGCTACCGTAACCACTCCCTTGTAGAGGTCATTCTGATAGAAGTATAAATTTTTAAGTGTAGCAAAAGATAGGCCCGTTTGAAACGCGATGTTGCTTCCTAACTTTCCATTCAAACCGCCCAAAAATTCAAACGTACGATTAGTATGATTCAACCATACGTTTTGTGCAATCCAGGCATTTTCGCGCGATAACGTATGTAATGACACCCGATCGATTCCACCGGTAAGTCCGGCATAGGCTTGAATGTTTTCTGTCAGACTGTAAGAAGCGCGCACATCCGGATAGAGGTTGATGTTTTTTACGGAACCAATGGTATCATTTTGGAATGCAGCCGTAAGCCCCACTTTCAATTGTAAATTTTCGATGGGTGAAAATGTATACGAAGGCATAACCCGGAATAAATGGCGAGCACGCGAGCTTCCCGAAAAGTCGCGATTCATTAAGGTGTAATCTCCGGCTAAATCAATGTACTTTTCATTGGCTATCTTCAAGTTGCTTTTCAAATTCAGCGAAATTTCTGATTCAGAAGAATTTCGATCATCTTTTAGGTAAGAGAATCCACCTGTGAGGTTATAGTTAAAATCTTTGGCCACTACATTCTCTACGTTGGCTGAAAGGCTAATAACTGAATACGATTGGGACACAACCGGTACGGCCGGAATTCCAGGGAAAGACCCATAAAACTTAGCGGCTCGATTTTCATAACCAATCGCACCGCCTACCGCCACTACCCTGCTGAAGGCTTTTCCGAATACACTCACTTCTGTATTGCCACTAGCTGAATTGCCATCGCCCACGGGGCCGCTACCAAAACTGCGATGAAAAAATTTCGCACCGTAGTACTTATTCTTGTCGCGTTTGTTGGTGATGTATCCTTCCAGATAGGGTGATGTGTAATTTCCAAAGCCGGCACTCACATAATTATTATTCAGCTTGTCGATGGTTGGTGACTTTAACTTATGCGGACGAATGGAAGGATTGTAATCCGAAGCTGTGAAAGAAATATTCTTGAAATCGTAAGTGATTTCAGGCTTGATCGGTTCTACCGGCCGTGGTGGCACTTTTTCGAATGTGCGGGTGGCAGGCGGCAGTGTAATTTGTCGATTCTTTTCAATGACAATCTCCACGTTCGGAATTTCACCTTGATCTTGCGCATAAAGCGAAACGCTAGCGGTAAACAAGAGCACTATTAATACGACAAAAGAATTTCTCATGATGGGCAAATTTTTCTACTTATCATTATCAATGCTATCCGCTTTTACTTTTTGTTTTAACTCTGATTGATCGATCTGCAAGAGTTTAGCTTTGGCCGCAGACTTAACTTCTTCTTTAGGGAAATTATCGATCAGTGATTTCAATACAGCTTTAGCGTTGAACGAATCGCCAGTCGCCAAAAAGTTATCCGACAACAACAAATACGACTTCCCTACCCATTCGGTATACGATGCAAAATCCGTATTGAGGCTTACCAGCGTTTCGTAGCACTGTTTGTAATCCTTACTTTGATAAAACAATTCTCCCAAGCGATACTTGGCTTCGGCACCAAACTCATCACGAGCCGAATTGATGGTCGTCAGGTATTCATCTTTAGCGGTTTCAAAATCTCCGGAAGCCTGCGCGTTTTTTCCCAGATAAAGCGTGGCCTTATTCGCTGCGCCTACTAAACTGCTTCCTTTTTCCAAAATAGTTTGAGCATAGAGTTTAGAAGAATCGTATTTGCCTAGCAAGTAATACGATTCCATCAAACCATTCCAAGCTGCATATAAGTCCTTTTTGTTGCCGGCCGTATTGGACAATACTTTAAACTGCACCACGGCTTTGTCGTATCGGCTTTGCTTAAACTCCAACTCTGCAATACGGCCAACCACCCGGTTTATAAATTCAAATCGCTTCTCATTCACCAATCCATAGTATACGGGTAACGCACCTGCAAAATCGCGGGTACGGTAATACGACTCTGCTAAGTAATACTGCGCTTCATTCAAGCGTGGACTGGTAGGGTACTGCCTGATATAGTTGCTTAAACTAGTAATTGCACGTTTGTAATCTTCAATGGAATATTGATTCTTGGCAGATTCGAAATCCACAGCTTCAATTCCTTTAGCATCGGGATTACTTTGGCGATAACCGGATAGGTATTTATCAAATTCATCTGAGCGCCCCGCCAGATTCAATGCTTCTTGCAAAGGCAACAATACATCTTTCGTTCCCGGATGCGTTGGGTATTGCGTGAGCACGGTAATGTAATCGCTGGCAGTCTTGTTATAATCTTTCAAATTATAGTTAGAAGCCGCACGTTTCGTGTAGGCATAAGGTGCGAACCGAGAAGTGGGATGCTCTTGCAATAATTTGGAATAGTTAACTACAGCCGGAGCATAGTTGCCTTGTTCAAAATCCAGTTGTCCGCGTTGAAAAATCGCTTCATCAATTACACTGGATTGCCCGTAGTTCTTAATTACTATATCCAATTCTTGTGATGCCTCCGGGTATTTTCGAAGAATACCAAAAATAACTCCTGATTGAAGGTGGGCATAATCCTTATCTGCAGTGTTTAGCTCAATCGCCTTTTTGTAATTAGCTAATGCCTCATTGTATGCTTTAGTGATATAATAGCAATCAGCTAAACGCAACACACCATCCGCCAAGTGAGCTACACCGACAGTCGCCTTATTACTGAAATCTTTAAAGTTAAAGAGCGCCTTATCATAGTGCTGTTGATTAAAGAAACAATATCCTATGCCATATCGCGCTTTTACCAACCAAGTTGGTGATACATCTGTCAACCCTACAATACGTTGGTAATGGCTGATGGCAGGGTCGTATTTCTTTAAAATAGAGAGTGCTTCTCCACTCCAGAAGCTTGCCTCTGCCACATAATTATTATCCACCGGAGTTTGCAACGATTTCTCAAACGCCTGAACAGCTTCTTCGTGGTTGTCTTTATTAAAGAAATCCAGTCCTTTTAATAAAGTAGCTTTTTGATACGCCCGATCGATAGCTGCATTGCGTTTTGGCAATGACTCGATGTAGTCAATAGCGCGGTTAAAGTTGTTCGCGTTTACGTACGCATGCGAAAGCAACTCTTTCACCTCGTTTACATGAACACTTCGTGGAAATGCCGTTAAGAACTTTTCGAATTCAGTAATTGCCTGATCGGGTCTACCCATATCATACGCTACTTTGGCAAATTGAAATGTAGATTCCTCCACAAGTTGCTGGTCAGCTTTATATTTTCGGGCAATGTCAAACGAAGTTAAGGCCATCGGTTTCTGACTACTTTTCAGATAAATCAAGCCCAGGTAATACGATGAGTAATGTCCAATCGAATCTTTGTCGGTGAACGATTGCTTCAGGTATTGTACAGCGACTGCATTTTGCTGGGTAACGAAAGCGGAGTAGCCCGCTCGAAGCAACACTCCTTTATCAGCTCCCTCCTTTTGATCTCCTAAAAAAGCATTATAAGCTGTTAATGCCGAAGTGTAGTCTTTCTTTTTGTAGTAAGCCTCTGCTTTCAGTAAAGCGATTTCATCGGCATTGGTAATACCTTGCCGGTTTTGGATCGTAGTGGCATAGGTTAACAGGGATTCGTAATCTCCCTTCTTATAATAAACATTTGCAATCAGGTATGGCACAATGGTGGAATACGCTTCGTTTTGTTCGGCACGTTTCAGATCGATCAACGCATTCTCAAAATCGCCCTGGCTGTATTCTACAAAACCGGCATAGTAACTGGCAGCAGGACCGTACTGGCCGCCTTGCATCTTCACAAAGTTGAACTGATCCAGCGCTTCCTTTAAAAACTTCTGACTAAAGAAGCTGTACCCTGCTCCAAAGTGTGCTGCATTTTGCTGTTCGGAAGTAAGACCCTCGTAATCTATTTTAGCATAATAGCCGGATGCCTTCTTGTAATTCTTTTCTATGTAAAAGAAATTAGCTAAGTCGAAATTGGCGGTAGATGTGAGCGGATGATTCGGGTGATTGACGATGAAGTTCGTGAACATCTTTTCAGCATCACTGTGATACAGATTCAAGGCACAAACTGCCAGGCTATATTCAGCGGTGACGCGCTTCAGATCAGCAGTAGAGTGTAACTTGAGATATTCTGTAAAGTTCGAGCGGGCAGCCGCATATTGTTTCTTTTCCATCAAGTCGATGGCGGTAGTGTAAATTCGTTCGCTGCGCTCTTGTGACACTAAATCTTGCGCCCGAAGCAATGACACACTTAACCCGAGCAATAACAGGAGGATGATTGTACAATGACCTTTGGTAAATCGATAGCTAGTAAGTGAACGTTGCGCTGGAATGGATGAGGCTTTGAAAAATAAATAATGGGACATGAATTCGTTTTTCTGAAAACAGATATTGGCAACGGATATTGCCTTAAGTTTAAAAAATGTCATTCGTGCAAAAAATAATATGAATTACACGGAATCAAAGCTAGTAATAACTTAACGATTGACCGAATAAAATGAACAGATTGTAAAAAGTGAGAACTGTTTGAAGTAATCATTGAAGCCGCGACAGTTCGTCATACAGCAATCATAACTATCAGTAGATCAACTTAAAAACGAGTTCTTTCAAAATTTGGCTTTCATCTTCACTACCCACATTGACCCCCTTTAATTTCAAATCGGCCTGCTTGAGTGCGTGAATCGCAAGGATGACCTGATGGAGCTGAAATCGGTTCAAAGCAGTTGTATAATCCTTGGCGGCAAAGGGGCTGATCTTGAGGGCTGTAACTAATCCACGTTCACTCCTATCCGGTGCTGAATAGGCTGCCAGCAGTTTACTGAAGAACGAAAACAGAAATGCCACCAAAGGGATGGCCGGATTCTTCTTTACGTTGCCTTCGAAGTAATTTAAAATCTTCGCTAACTGAAATGCATCTTTTTGAATGAGCGCTTTCTGCAACTCAAAGATATTATACTCGCGACTAATGCCGACCTGAGCCATTACATTATCAGCCGTAATCACAGTCGACTTTTCCGTACCAATTAATACCTTATCTATTTCGTTGGACAAGCGATTGAGGTCGTTGCCTACATACTCAGCCAGCAAGTGCATGGCGGCATCTTCCATTTTGTAGCCTTTGTCTTTGAGATAAGAGGCGATGAAGTCAGGCAGCTGATTCTCGTATGGCTTTTTGAATACGGCAGAGGTAGTAAGTTGGTCCACCTTCTTACCGAGTTCTTTGCGCTTATCTAATGTTTTGTGTTTATGGCAGAGAACCAGAATAGTAGAGGGTACCGGTCGCTGGAAATAATCGAGTAGCAACTTCGCTCCTGCTTCTTTTTGGAGATCGGGAATATCCTGCGCCTCGCGCACAATCACCACCTGCCGCTCCGCCATCATCGGAAAGCGCTTGGCGTTGGTAAGGATCACATGAGCGGGTGCATCTTTTCCATACAATACCACTTGATTGAAACCCTTTTCACTATCGCTTAGTGCATTTGCTTCAATGTAGTTTGCAATCAAGTCAATATAAAAAGTCTCCTCGCCTTGTAATACGTAGACAGGATCAAACTTTTTTACCTTTAATGAATCCAATATCTTTTTAGCTGCCGCATCCATTTATTCTCTGATTCTCTTTTTATCTGCTAATTGAAAAGCTGTTACTCCCCCCACAATCGCTCCGGATAGATGTGATTCCCAAGAAACATGCGGATCGGTTGGTATTACCCCGTAAAAAATTCCTCCGTAAGCCACCATCACCACAATCGAGATCAGGAGCGACCAGAAATCTTGACGGATTAAACCAAAGAAAATGAGAAACGAGGCCAGGCCGTAAATCAGGCCGCTAGCCCCAATGTGATAAGAAACACGTGGGCTAAAGAGCCACACCAGCAGGTTGGTAATAAAATAGCAACGAAAAAACACCACCCCGGCAATGCGATCGTAAAAGAAAAATAAGGCTGTGCCTAAAAACAAAAGCGGAAATGTATTGGATATCAGATGCATGTACGAACCATGTACCATGGGCGCTGTAAAAAGCCCAATCAAGCCCACCCAAGTTCGGGGCAAAATACCCAGCCCACCAAGGTCAATTTGATAGAAAAACTGAATACTGAAGGCCAGCCACATGATAAAGACAAGCCGGAAAGGAACCGCAGAGCTATTAAAGAAATTTCGTTCGGACATTAATACGTGGATGGATCGGTAATCATCGGCAAATTAACATATTTTGCCTCTTCATTACCTATTGATTTCATCCCGAGCAAGCCACCGGAAGATTCCGCTATTTTTTGAGCGATATCGCGAAGGCTTTTGTAGAACTCAATAGCAATATTTTTATCAATTTTAGGAAGCACTCTATTCAACTCCTGCAGGTCTAAAGTAATCAGGGGGTTGCGCTGTGTGGCCTCATACGGGAAAGATTGGATGAGCACCTTCAGTTTATCTTCAAAGTCTTCGCCAACCACCTTATAAAACTCCATTAAATGAGAGTCGGCCTTTTTCTGTTTTTTATTGGCCAGATCGATTGCTTTCCGTATCTCCTTTCGGTCAATATCGTTATCTGCGCCAGCGATCAGAATACATACCAATAAGGGAGCCCGTAGCAGTAAATCACTTTCAGACGGGGCTAATCGAGCCAATTGCGTTAACATAGGTGATTCGTTTAATTTGTGAAGAACCGTTATTTTAATAATTTAAGTAAATTTCAAAACTTTTATCCCTAATAACTAACGCAATTCAAGTACTTTTAAGAACAAGTAATACAGATGTACGAAAAAGACCCAATAAAAATATTTGTTGTTGAAGACGATGCGGCCTATTCTAAGTTTTTAAAGTACGTCCTCAGTCTGAATCCGGATTTTGAAACCGAGTTTTATACTACGGGCAAAGAGTGTTTGGATCACTTATATCAAAAACCTTCTGTCATCACCCTGGATTACTCCCTTCCGGACATGCCCGGTGAAAAAGTACTGAAGGCCATTCGCGAATTCGATCCTAATATCAGCGTGATCATTGTTTCGGCACAAGAAAAGATCGGCACCGCAGTAGAACTTCTCAAACTAGGAGCCTTTGATTACATCACCAAAGATGAAGATGCCAAAGAGCGCATTCTAAATTCCATCAAAAATGCCCGCAACAAAACTTCTCTCATCCGCGAGATCGGCAGGCTGCAGCAGGAGATTTCCGTCAAATACGACTTTGAGAAAAGCATCATTGGTAATAGCACAGCCATCAAAACCGTTTTTGAAAACATAGAGCGCGCTGTAAAGTCGCAAATCACAGTTTCGATTACCGGAGAAACCGGCACGGGCAAAGAATTAATAGCTAAAGCCATTCACTACAACTCTAAACGAAAGAACAAACCTTTCGTAGCGGTGAATATCGCTGCCATTCCATCGGAATTGATTGAGAGCGAACTATTCGGACATGAGAAAGGGGCATTTACCGGAGCACTGCAAAAACGCATAGGAAAGTTTGAAGAGGCCGAAGGCGGAACCATCTTCTTGGATGAAATCGGAGAAATGGACATCAGCTTGCAGGCGAAGCTATTGAGAGTTCTACAAGAAAAAGAAGTAGTTCGTGTGGGTGGTAATCAAACCATCAAACTGGATGTGCGCGTATTGGTAGCTACCCATCGCAACTTACAGGAAGAAGTGAAGGCAAAAAAGTTTAGAGAAGACCTTTACTATCGATTACTCGGATTACCTATTCATCTCCCTCCTCTCCGCGAACGCGGGCAAGATGTTATTTTGTTGGCGAAACACTTTCTGGATCAATTCACTAAAGAAAATCAATTACCCAAAATCAAAATCAGTGCTGAGGCACAAGCCAAGTTAATGCAACATCCCTTTCCGGGAAATGTGAGAGAATTGAAATCAGTGATTGATCTTGCCGCAGTGCTTACAGACGGTGATGAATTGAAAGCGCAAGACATTACATTCAGCAACCCGATAAGCTCAGAATCGATGATGCTGAAAGAAATGACTTTGCAGGAATATACCTACACCATTATTCGCAGTTACTTAAATAAATACGATAACAACGTGTTAGACGTAGCGAAGAGGCTCGACATTGGGAAGTCATCTATTTATCGGTACCTAAAAGAAATGGAACAGCTTGGAATCTGATCATGACTTCATTAGCGAACTACGTAAAAAGAGGTGGCTTCTATAAGGCCGTTGTAGAAGATGGTTCTGATATTATTTTTATCATCGACTATGATGGTAAAATTTTATATCACAATAGCTCGGTAAAAGACACACTCGGTCACAAGCCAAAGAGTTTGATAGGGAAAAATTTTCTTACTTATCTTCATCCCAATTCATCACAATCTTTTAAATCTATTTTTTCCAAAATCAAAAGGAAGCTTTATCACGAGGGAGTTGAATTTCAATTTTTGTGTAAAGATGGCTCATACAAATATCTTGAGTTCAACTCTATCAATCTCAAACAAAAAGAAAAAATCAACGGATTGATATTGGACTGTCGAGATATTACACAACGAAAAAAAGATGCCGAAGAATTGCAACGAGCACAAAAAGCAAAAGAGCAATTTCTAGCCAACATCAGCCACGAAATTCGCACACCCATCAACGGAATTGCCGGTATGGCCACCTTGCTCGGTCAGCGCCCAGGCGAGACTGAACAACTTATTTATTTGAACGCCATCAAAAGTGCGGCCGACAATCTCAAGGTTATTATTAATGACATCCTCGATCTGGCTTCCATTGAATCTGGTAAACTAAAATTCGAAAAGATCGGGTTTAATATTAACGATTTACTTCAATCACTAATTGTTACCTTCAACCATCAGGCACAAGAAAAGAAGATCATGCTTTCGTATGAATTGGAGAAAGAAGCCAATCAGATTTTTTTAGGAGATCCAGTTCGCTTGAATCAAATTCTAATAAACCTGATCAGCAATGCCTTGAAATTTACACACAATGGTTTTATCAAAGTAAAATGCTCCTTGAACAAGAAGGAGCGAAACAACTTTCACCTGCGCTTTGACGTGTGGGATACGGGCATTGGAATTCCGAAAGATAAATTGAATACCATTTTTGAAAGTTTTAGTCAGGCAGATACGAGTGTAACCCGAAAATACGGTGGAACCGGACTCGGCCTTACGATTGTCAAGCAGTTAGTTGAATTACAAGGCGGTACTATTTTTGTAAAAAGTACCCTTGATAAGGGCTCCGTGTTTTCGTTCACGATCCCTTACCCTAAAGGCGACCTCAAAGCAACCAAAGAAAATAGTTTCGGTTCCGGAAGTTACATTCATCGTGACCTCAACAACCTTCGGGTTTTGTTGGTTGAGGACAATGACATCAATCGGCTCTATGCAAGTTCTATATTAAAAACATGGGGCAGCATTGTTGAAAGTGCTGAAAATGGATATGTGGCGGTGGAAAAATTACGTAATGATAATTTTGACATCGTGCTCATGGATATTCAAATGCCCGTGATGGATGGATTTGAGGCCACGAAGAACATTCGAGGATTTGCTAAACCCAAATGCAATGTGCCGATCATTGCACTTACTGCCAATGCTACGCGCAGAGATGTAGAAAAATGTTTAGCCGAAGGAATGGATGATTGCATCGCCAAGCCATTCACACCAGAAGATCTTTATTACACCCTAAACAAACATTACCGGAAAGGGAAAACTATTTTAAAAGCGAATCCAAATCAGGCTATAAAAACCTTTGATTTAAGTTATCTGCGCAGCATCTCCAATAACAATGAAGATTTCATCAAAGAGATGATTTCAACCTTTATTCAAACATTACCGATTACCATTGCAGAAATAAAAACAGCGCTTCACAATAAAAACTGGGAAGGCATTGGAAGGGGTGTGCATAAGATAAAGTCATCGATCACATTAATAGGTTTAGGCGAAGCTAAACCCATCGCTGTAGAAATCGAGGAATTGGCTAAAACAAATCAACCAACCGAAAGGCTATTTCAGTTGGTTGATGATTTTTGTCGAATTCTTGGAGACGCCTTGGAGTACCTTAAGAAAGAAGCTGTTTAATTCTGATTCATTACAATCAATTTTCTGTAAACCGGTATCTGGCCTTCTGCTCCAATTAATACAAAGTAAACTCCATTAATCAACCCAGAAACATCTACCGTTTTCACACCATTGGCTCCATCACTAAAGTCGCCTTTCATCACAACCACGCCACGCTGATCTGAAATTTTCCAAATATGTCCGGCAGGGAATTCTCCGGGCACCGCAAAGTTAAATTTACCATTTGCTGGGTTTGGATAAATTTGAAGTTGACTTAAAGCGGCTACTGTCGGTGTTTCAGGTTCCACCCCTACTATAGTTGATCCAATCTTTTTGGTTCCAATTTTTAAGATCGTGCTCTGGTAAATTTCACCCGTTAATTTATTCTGTATAAAACCAATCAGCTTGAGCTTGGTCCAATCCTTAATTGGAACATTGAGCTGCGTTTCAACGGCTGGGTTAGGACGAATTGCAAAATCTCCTTTAGCAAAAGGCGTAGATATTGTGATACCATCCGGTTTGGTTGGGTCGCTACCAAACAACAGCTTGCGCAAAACATTCTTATGAATTCGGTTAGGCACCGTAGTTGCTACGTCATCTTCCACTAAAGCTACTTGGGCGATGAGCGGTACGTTTACAATTGTATCGGCTGTTATCGTCATCTTGACGCTGATATAATTGCTCTTATTATTAACAGTAACCGGAATCGTATCCAACTTGAGTGTAAACTTTGGATCCTTTAAGGAACGTCTGTCTACTTCAATTTTGTTCAGCTTAGTAAATGTTCCATCGAACTTCGCATTCTTAATACCATCCATGAAGGTTCTAGGAGGTTGTGAAACTCCATAGTTGGCCGCACGTGTATTCGGATCATTCGGATTATCTGCATTTAACTGATCAGAATTAGTACCAGCATAACTGATATGATACTGAATGTGATTAAAGTCACTTTGTCCGCCCGGGCGAATACCGGTTAACAAATCAATTTGATTATTGTATAAATCATTGATGTAGTCATCGGCTGTAAGGCTTCCAGACAAAGATGAGTTCGTGAAGTGCTCCATTAACACAACACGTCTTTTCTCACCGACAAAGAAGTTATCGAATGCAAATCCATCATATGTATTAGATGACTCATTTCCATCGTTGCTACCAAATGCAATTCGAACCCTCACCTGACCGCGTTTTGCCTTTGGAACAATATCCAGATTGTATCGCGCATTTCGAGGAGCCTTCGTGACTAAATCTATTTGCTTGCCTGTCCAACCATAAGAAGAATTTTGACCAGGATTAGAAGGAAGACCTTTTTCATTGTACCAGTTTACACCTTGCTCTATGGGTTCACCCGCCAATGGACCTACTAATTCCCAATTAAATCCACCATCCGTTGAGTACTGTAATACAGCACCATCAATATTTTCTTCCGTATCCGACCAGTAGTCTAATGCCACCATCGGACGTTCGAGCTGAGTCAAATCGAAGCACGGACCGTTTACTACAGACTGTTCTTTCGTATAGTACGAATTAGCGTTCTTTCCTGTCCACCAAACATCGTTTGTGGTAGCGATAGTAGGTCCAGAGGCAGGCCCATGTTGCCAGCTAAACTGAGAAAGGACAACCGGACTAGTACTTATCTTTAAACCCTCAGGGATCCATCCTGCAGGTGTGCCATTAAAGTTTTGATCATATGGGATAGCAGCCGTTGGTTGTACTGTGGTACCGCCCGGAAGAATGAATACGCTTCTTTGTACTGTACTGAAACATCCATCATTCGTAGTTACAGATAGCTTTACATCATAGGTGCCATTTACCACATAATTATGCTTAGGCAATTTGTATGTTCCAGATGATCGTCCTCCATGTGTAGCCGGTGGCACAGAAGCCGCTGCCGCTCCTGTTAGAATATCACCGTCTCCAAAATCCCAGCTATAACTCACAATAGAACTAATACCAGGAGGAGTTGCACCTTGAACTTTAGTCGTTAAATCCTTGAAGTTAGTCTGATCGTTCGTACAAATAGCTGACCAATCAAAATCTACATTTGGCACATCACCGACACGTACATTCTGTGTTGCTGTTCCAGCGCAACCCTGAGATGTGCGAACGTTGAGTGTAACAGTGTAAACATTTGCAGAAGCATAGGTATGTGATACATTTTGCCCAGTCTGAGTAATATTATCTCCAAAATTCCAATTCCAAACAGTTTTAGTTAGATCTGGTGGATATGGATTAATCGGAGGGAATGCAATTGAACCACCAAGTGGTATGGCCGAATCTATACAGTTGCTAGAGGCAATAATTGAAGGTATAGGGCTTGATAAAATCTTGACAGAGTTGAATGTGTCAGATATTACATCAGATGCATTTCTATATCTAAAACGAATGGAATAAGTTCCTGAAGCAAGGCCAGTAGTTGGAATATAGAATTTAGTTCCAACTTGCTTCAAAGTTAATCCAGGTGTCAAACTTGTAAATCCCGTTTCAGGTAACTTACCCGGATTTCCACCGTCAATTGGAATTAACTCAACATCACCAAGCTCATTACAAACCAAGAAATCTCCATTTGAATCCGTTGTTGCACCCTGAACGGTAAAGTTTACAACTGTCAGTGCATTAACGATTATAGCCTGTGAGCTAGAATTAGTACAAGTATTAATATCAGTGTATGTATATGTTACTGTATTAATTGTTGCCGGTGTTCCATCATACAGCTCTGCAGCTCCTGGGTCAAATGTGGCTTCATCAACGTTAAACGAATTGATGCTCGTTGGACTAATTCCCAAACCTGGTGTAATTGTAAATACACCTCCTTTTTGATTTCCGTTAATTGTGAATGGAGCTTTGTTTTCAGCTACAGATGCGGGTAATCCGAAGAATGCAACTATTGGCAGAGGATTAATCTTCAAATTCATTTGGTCTGAAACAGCCAAACATGGACCAGCTCCATCAGGATCATTGGCTGTAATTGTTAATATCAACGTTTGGTTAATTTCTGATGGATTGCTATAACTATAATTAGATGTAGTGCTCGTATTATTCGAATAAGATCCTAGTCCGCCAGACCAAACAATACCATTTGGAGCGTACGTAATCGAACCTTGCAATGCTATGGATGAAATGTTTGAGCAATGTGCCAAATCAGGGCCCGCTGAAACTTGCGCCTTCGGATTTACTGTGACACTAACAGTGAATGAATCACCGGTACATCCATTCACTCCGGTAGGATTAATAGTGTAAATCACCACTTGAGGAGTAAATGAGTTATTCACCAATACATCTGTAATGACTGAAGTCGTTTGTGCATTTAATGTGCTAGCGCCTGCCACTAACGGGTTTACAGCTGCAATCCAAGTAAAGTTAGTGGTCAACCCATTCGATAAATTAATATTGGATTGCAAATTGTAATTAACAGCCGAACCACTACATACTGTTGGAGCTACTAAAGATGTACCAACTGGTTCGGGTTTCACAATTACAGAGATAACAAATGATGATCCTGTACAACCATTCACTCCAGTTGGTGTAACTGTGTATGTAACTGTAGAATTGCTATTGGTAATATTATTTAAAACATCTGTAATAATCGAACCTGATTGCAGAGTTGTACTTTCTCCGCTAACATTAGGATTAGAAGTTGCTATCCATTTAAAGGTACTTCCCACATTGTTTCCTAGTAAGGCCACATTATTAATCAAATTATAATTTGAAGCCACATCACTACAAGTCGTAAATGTATCAGCTATACCTACTGGCTCTGGTTTCACTGTTATTGTTATCGTGAAGTTATCCCCTACGCAACCGCTCACACTGCCTGTCGGGGTTACTGTGTATACTACCACCTGATCTACGCCTGTCGTGTTGATCAACGTATTGTTGATCACATTGCCCGTCTGTGCCGTCAGGCTTTCTCCTGTTACATTCGTATTGTCTGCCGCCAGCCAGCTGTAGCTGCTCGCCATCGCATTGCCTAACGCATCTACGTTGCTCGTCTGTAAATCGTAGCTCACTGAACTGTTGCTACAGATCTGCTTGCCCGCATTCACACCCCGTGGCTCCGGCTTCACTCCCACCGTGACCGTGAACACATCGCCCGCACAACCGACTCCACTCACCGGTGTGATCGTGTAAACCACATTCGCATCCGATAAGGTTGTATTCGTCCAACTGTCATCTGATAATTCATTCGCCAGCTTGCCCGTGCCAGCACTCACCGTGCCTGCACTCTGTACTAAGCCATTGCTGTTCGTGCTGATTGTATAGGTCGTAGCGCCAACTACACTCAACGTGTAACCTGTCGTCACATCACTGCATACCGATGCCGCCACTACATTGGCCGTGGTCACCGGCTCCGGTTCTACCGTCACCGTTACCGTGAACGGTGCACCCACACAGCCTGCGCTGCTAACAGGACTCACATTGTAAATCACATCTACCGCACTGCCCGTCTGGTTCGTCCAACTGTCATCAATCAATTCATTGGCCGGTTTGCCCGATCCTGTTACCGGGCTGCCTGCACTCGCAGTCAATGATCCGCTGCTGAACGTAATGCTGTTGATCGTATAGCTCGCAGCACTCACACTCGTGCCATTCGTAGTCAACGTTACTCCACTGCCCAACACTGCATCGCTGCAGACTGTCTTCGTTTGTGCTACGCCTACTGGTTCAGGCTTAACTGTTATTGTTATCGTAAAGTTATCCCCTACGCAACCGCTCACACTGCCTGTCGGGGTTACTGTGTATACTACCACCTGATCTACGCCTGTCGTGTTAACCAACGTATTGTTGATCACATTGCCCGTCTGTGCCGTCAGGCTCTCTCCGGTTACATTCGTATTGTCTGCCGCCAACCAGCTGTAGCTGCTCGCCATCGCATTGCCTAACGCATCTACATTGCTCGTCTGTAAATCGTAGCTCACCGAACTGTTGCTGCAGATCTGCTTGCCCGCATTCACGCCCCGTGGCTCCGGCTTCACTCCAACCGTGACCGTGAACACATCGCCCGCACAACCGACTCCACTAACCGGTGTGATCGTGTAAACAACATTCACATCCGATAAGGTCGTATTCGTCCAACTGTCATCCGATAATTCATTCGCTAACTTGCCCGTGCCTGCACTCACCGTGCCTGCACTCTGTACTAAGCCATTGCTGTTCGTGCTGATTGTATAGGTCGTAGCGCCAACTACGCTCAACGTGTAACCTGTCGTCACATCACTGCATACCGATGCCGCCACCACATTGGCCGTGGTCACAGGCTCCGGTTGTACTGTCACTGTTACCGTGAACGATGCACCCACACAGCCTGCGCTGCTAACAGGGCTCACATTGTAAATCACATCTACCGCACTGCCCGTCTGGTTCGTCCAACTGTCATCAATCAATTCATTGGAAGCCTTGCCTGCTCCTGTTACCGGGCTGCCTGCACTCGCAGTCAATGATCCGCTGCTGAATGTTATGCTGTTGATCGTATAGCTCGCAGCACTCACGCTTGTGCCATTCGTAGTCAACGTTACTCCACTGCCCAACACTGCATCACTGCAGACTGTCTTCGTTTGTGATACACCTACTGGTTCGGGAGTTATTGTTAAGGTAATTACGAATGAATCTCCAAGACAACCACCTATTGAACTAATTGGAGTTACTGTATAGATCACACTAACAGGATTTGCCCCCGTATTTCTCCAAACATCGTCTTGAAGTTCAGTTGATGTCTTGTTTAAGCCAGCACTTACTGTTCCTGCTACTTGAGTTAATCCGTTCGGATTAGTCGTGATATTAAAACCAGAAGGAGTTACAGAACCTAATGTCGATGTAATCGTGATTCCAGACGGAACACCACTACATTGAATTACATTTTGAGTAATTCCAACAGGCTCTGGGTTGACAGTAACTGTCAATGTAAATGGATTTCCCTGACATGAACCAATTATACTTGTTGGAGTAATTGTATATACAACAACTTGAGAAACTGTAGATTGATTTGTCAGTAGATCGGTAATAACAGAAGATGACTGAACACCTAAGCTTTCTCCTGACACATTTGGATTATTTGTTGCGGTCCAAGAAAATGAACTTACTACTCCATTAGCAGAGTTTACATTTGTTTGAAGGTCATAATTTAAAGCAACATCGCTACACAATGTAGTTATGTCATTCACTCCTATTGGGAGAGGGTTTACTGTTAATGTAGCTGTCGAACTAGTCAAATTTGAACAAGTTCCTGTTAGCACAACATCATATTGCTTACCGTTTAAATTTGCTGGAACGTTTATCAAACTTAATGAAGCTGTTGACGAACCTGAGTAAATACCTCCATCTGTAATAGGTATTCCATTCTCTCTCCATTGATAATTTAATCCTGTGCCAACAGCATTCACAGAAAATAATACTGTCGTATTCTCACAAACAATGTTATTAGTAGGCTGAGAATTAATCACGGGGTTTTGCTGAACATTCAATTGTGCAACTGAACTCACAACAGTTGGCGGACATACTCCTCCAATAACCACTTTATAAAGATTGCCATTCTGTGTAAGTGGCACATTAGTTAACACTAAAGTACTTGATGTTGATCCAGAATAAATACCTCCATCTATCAAATTCGAATAGGTTAATCCTCCGTTTGCGCTTATTTGCCATTGGAAAGTTGGTGATGTTGTTAATCCAGGATTAACCGTGAATGATGTCGATCCATTTTCGCAGATTGTAGTGTTGGATGGATTTAATGTTATCTCTGGTAATGTGTTGATCGTTAACGTAGACGCTGCGCTGGTCGCACTCGGTGCGCATGTTCCGCTCACCACTACATCATAATTACCGGCATCTCCTGTAGTCGTGGTCGCGATCGTATAGCTGCTGCTCGTGGCTCCGCCTATCGGGGTGCCATTGAATCTCCACTGATACGTAGGAGCTGTCGTAACCCCCGCATTCACCGTGAAGGTGACGCTCGTGCCAGCACAAACTGTTTGGTTGCCTGTAACTGTGATGATCTCGGGTTGTTCGTTGATGTCTAGGATTGATCCCGTGCTCGTCACACTCGGAGCACACGTGCCGCTCACTTGTACCGTATAAGTACCTGCATCTCCCGTTGCCGCTGTTGGTATGGTATAAGTAGTCGCTGTGGCGCCTACTATGTTCACTCCGTTCTTCTTCCACTGATACGTCAATCCTGTACCGGTCGCTACTACGCTGAAGGTCGTGTTTAATGCGCCTTCGCAAACCGTCTGGCTCGCAACCGGCTGAGTCGTAATGGCCGGAGCTGTGTTGATCGTTAACGTAGACGCTGTGCTGGTCGCACTCGGTGCGCACGCTCCACTCACTACCACATCATAATTACCGGCATCTCCTGTAGTCGTGGTTGCGATCGTGTAGCTGCTGCTCGTGGCTCCGCCTATCGGGGTGCCATTGAATCTCCACTGATACGTAGGCGAGGTCGTAACCCCCGCATTCACCGTGAAGGTAACGCTCGTGCCAGCACAAACTGTTTGATTGCCTGTAACTGTGATGATCTCGGGTTGTTCGTTGATGTTTAATACCGATCCCGTGCTCGTCACACTCGGGGCACACGTGCCACTCACTTGTACCGTATAAGTACCTGCATCTCCCGTTGCCGCTGTTGGTATGGTATAAGTAGTTGCTGTGGCGCCTACTATATTCACTCCGTTCTTCTTCCATTGATAACTTAATCCTGTACCGGTCGCTACTACGCTGAAGGTGACGTTCGTTGTGCCCTCGCAAACCGTCTGGCTCGCAACCGGCTGAGTCGTAATGGCCGGAGCTGTGTTGATCGTTAACGTAGACGCTGCGCTGGTCGCACTCGGTGCGCAGGCTCCGCTCACCACTACATCATAATTACCGGCATCTCCTGTAGTCGTGGTCGCGATCGTATAGCTGCTGCTCGTGGCTCCGCCTATCGGGGTGCCATTGAATCTCCACTGATACGTAGGCGAGGTCGTAACCCCCGCATTCACCGTGAAGGTAACGCTTGTGCCAGCACAAACTGTTTGATTGCCTGTAACTGTGATGATCTCGGGTTGTTCGTTGATGTTTAATACCGAACCCGTGCTCGTCACACTCGGAGCACATGTGCCACTCACTTGTACCGTATAAGTACCTGCATCCCCTGTAGCCGCTGTTGGTATGGTATAAGTAGTTGCTGTGGCGCCTACTATATTCACTCCGTTCTTCTTCCATTGATAACTTAATCCTGTACCGGTCGCTACTACGCTGAAGGTCGTGTTTAATGCGCCTTCGCAAACCGTCTGGCTCGCAACCGGCTGAGTCGTAATGGCCGGAGCTGTGTTGATCGTTAACGTAGACGCTGCACTGGTCGCACTCGGTGCGCACGCTCCGCTCACCACTACATCATAATTACCGGCATCTCCTGTAGTCGTGGTCGCGATCGTATAGCTGCTGCTCGTGGCTCCGCCTATCGGGGTGCCATTGAATCTCCACTGATACGTAGGCGAGGTCGTAACCCCCGCATTCACCGTGAAGGTAACGCTTGTGCCAGCACAAACTGTTTGATTGCCTGTAACTGTGATGATCTCGGGTTGTTCGTTGATGTTTAATACCGAACCCGTGCTCGTCACACTCGGAGCACATGTGCCACTCACTTGTACCGTATAAGTACCTGCATCCCCTGTAGCCGCTGTTGGTATGGTATAAGTAGTTGCTGTGGCGCCTACTATATTCACTCCGTTCTTCTTCCATTGATAGCTTAATCCTGTACCGGTCGCTACTACGCTGAAGGTCGTGTTTAATGCGCCTTCGCAAACCGTCTGGCTCGCAACCGGCTGAGTCGTAATGGCCGGAGCTGTGTTGATCGTTAACGTAGACGCTGCGCTGGTCGCACTCGGTGCGCATGCTCCGCTCACTACCACATCATAATTACCGGCATCCCCTGTAGTCGTGGTTGCGATCGTGTAGCTGCTGCTCGTGGCTCCGCCTATCGGGGTGCCATTGAATCTCCACTGATACGTAGGCGAGGTCGTAACCCCCGCATTCACCGTGAAGGTAACGCTCGTGCCAGCACAAACTGTTTGATTGCCTGTAACTGTGATGATCTCGGGTTGTTCGTTGATGTTTAGGATTGATCCCGTGCTCGTCACACTCGGGGCACACGTGCCACTCACTTGTACCGTGTACGTGCCCGCATCGCCTGTAGCCGCTGTTGGTATGGTATAAGTAGCTGAAGTAGCTCCTCCTATATTCACTCCGTTCTTCTTCCACTGATAGGTTAATCCTGTGCCGGTCGCTACTACGCTGAAGGTCGTGTTTAATGCGCCTTCGCAAACCGTCTGGCTCACAACCGGCTGAGTCGTAATGGCCGGAGCTGTATTGATCGTTAACGTAGACGCTGCACTGGTCGCACTCGGTGCGCACGCTCCACTCACTACCACATCATAATTACCGGCATCTCCTGTAGTCGTGGTTGCGATCGTGTAGCTGCTGCTCGTGGCTCCGCCTATCGGGGTACCGTTGAATCGCCACTGATACGTAGGCGAGGTCGTCACTCCCGCATTCACCGTGAAGGTAACGCTCGTGCCAGCACAAACTGTTTGATTGCCTGTAACTGTGATGATCTCGGGTTGTTCGTTGATGTCTAGGATTGATCCCGTGCTCGTCACACTCGGGGCACATGTGCCGCTCACTTGTACCGTATAAGTACCTGCATCTCCCGTTGCCGCTGTTGGTATGGTATAAGTAGCTGAAGTAGCTCCTCCTATATTCACTCCGTTCTTCTTCCATTGATAACTTAATCCTGTACCGGTCGCTACTACGCTGAAGGTGACGTTCGTTGTGCCTTCGCAAACCGTCTGGCTCGCAACCGGCTGAGTCGTAATGGCCGGAGCCGTGTTGATCGTTAACGTAGACGCTGCACTGGATACTGTTATTGGCAAACAAACACCTGCACTGGTAACGTCTACAGAATAAGATCCTGCGTCAGCGGAAACAACTGAAGGAATAGTAAGCGTGCTTGAAGTGGCTCCTAAAATATTGGTTACTCCTTTTTTCCATTGATAGGTTAATCCTGTGCCGGTTGCAGTAACGCTTAAATTGAAAGCACTTCCAACACACAAGGTAGTATTCGCAATTGGTTGAACCGTAATTGCAGCGGGAGAGTCAACTGAAAGCAATGTATTTACTGCAAAAGGTGAGGAGCAATTTGGGGCAGCGCTAGTTACTGTAATTCCTGTTATCTGTAAATTCTGTCCATTATTGACTGCAGCCAGATTACTTGTTGTCAGGCTTCCTACACCAGCACCATTTGCAACAACACCTGCAATAGGCGCTTGAGCTACACCATTGATTGAATATGAAATGGTAGAGGTACTTCCGGGTAACAATCCGCTTAAGTTAATCACCGCACCGGAACCCACGCAAACTGTGGCAGATTGTGTAGCGGCTGTTAATGTTGGCAGTGGGTTGACAGTAATAGTAGTATTGTTAGTCGCTTGAATTCCATTTCCATCTGTAGCAGTTACTGTATAAACTGTTGTGGTTGTTGGCGAGGCAATTGGATTAGCTACAGTTGGGGAGCTTAGCCCAGCCGCAGGTAACCAAGAATAAATAAACCCCGGATCACCAACCCCATTCGCAGTCAATGAAACTGAAGCTCCACTGCATGATGAAACTCCGCCACCAACAATGTTTACCGTTGGGTTTGCCCTCGTAATAGCAGTAACAAAAGAAGTTTGGCCTGAAGTGAGCGGAGCGGCTGTTGTGGTAGTTAATGAATTTCCGCCCAAGGCAGTTGTTAAATATCTTACCCAAGCATTAGAGGTTTGATTAAATACTCCATTCAGTACAGCCGTAGTCATAGCAGCCTCTGAACCACTTATATCTGCATTCACATAAGTTGCTGAAACGATTGCAGCTCCAGCAGTAATTCCTGATTGTGTTACATTCCAATAACGGCTCAAAAAATTGGAAGTACTCGCATTGTTGGGATGTTTGGCATCTACGACTGAAACACCAACAAAAGCTGAACTATACCCGGTTCCTGAAACACTTATTGTTATTGGAGAATATTCTGATAATCCTGTATTATCTCCGATAGGGAATGTGAACGAGCCATTGGCAGTGAACATTTTTCTTACCTCTCCACCTCCACCCGTTGCTACGATCATTTTGGATGCTGAAGGGCCGGCTATAGCTATCGAGGCCGATGGTCCTAAGATCAAATTGTAAGGACCAATATTCAATCTTCCTGAACTCAAAGTGAGAACTCCATTCACTATAACATCTCCTGCTAATAAGGCCTCTCCGCTCGATTGATTGATTATCAAGTCATTATAAACACCTGATACCACAAGCTGAGATGCACCATAATACTCAATTGCACCTGAGTTAAGCGCAAATGCATTTGATGCTCCCGAAAAACGAATGATACCCCCTGTATTATTAATAGTACCTAAAACAGACAACGAATTATTTCCCAGATCAAATACAGAGGAATTAGTCAAATTACCAGCCACAGTACAGCTACCAGATGCATTCTTCTGGCCCACTCCCGAAAGCGTAAGATTATTATAAGCAACGGAAGCAACCGCCTGAGGGACAATTCCATTGTAAACTACTGTACCACCATTGTTGTTGAAGGTTGCTGAATTAGTGAAATCACCAGATATTGTCAAAGTTCCTGAGGTGGAAGTCAAAGTTCCTGCGCTGATGGCTAATGCGTTAACTGCAACTGCATTACTTCCAAAACTTAAAGTGCCATTTCCTAATTTCGTTAAATTAAAAGTTGCTGACGAGATTGGTCCTCCAATTGTTAATGTATTAGAAGAAACCGTAATAGTTCGGTGGGACGAGATTGAAACGTTACCCGAACCCAAGTTTAAGTTTTGAGTTCCAGTAAAAGTAAAATTATTGTTCCAAACCTGCGGGTAATTCAAAGTAGAAATGGCACCAGCTGAGGTGTTATCAATAGTTCCTCCATTAATCGTAAATGTTCCGGCTACCGTTCCTAAGGCAGATGCATTGTTGATATTTAATATTCCTGCATTTAAAGTAAAACCTCCTGTATAGGTATTTGCACCCAAAAGTGTAAGCTGACCATTCCCAGCTTTTATCAGGCCAATTGCTCCTCCACCAATTGATCCTCCAACTGTCAGGTTAGCGCCATTAATTATCAAAGTCCTAGTCGCATTTGGAGTAACCGCACCTGTACCCAGATTTAAATTTTGGGTTCCAACAAAAGTAAAATCTCCATTCCAGGATTGTGTATTATTCGTTGTTAAGGTAACCGCACCAGCACTGGTGTTATCAATCGAACCTCCTGAAATCACGAAAGTGCCTGTGCCAATTGCGGTCGCACTATTTATATTTAATGTACCCGTAGTCAGTGTAGTAGTACCCGAGTAAGTATTGTTTCCGCCCAAGGATAAAGAGCCGGTTCCGGTTTTTGTAATTGCTAAAGTTCCAGCTGCCCCGTTTCTAATAACTCCATCGAAAGTATTTGATCCTACAACATTTACGGTAAGCGTGTGCGTGCCGACAATTCCGTCTTCAATAATTGGAGTTCCTACAGTTGCATTCGTATTTAACCCTGAAACTGTAACACTATTGCCGTTGAGTTGCAATATTCCCGTACTGCCTGAACCAAAAGAAACTGCATTTGGAGTAGTTGAATTGAGTGCACCTGCATTCGCTAACCTCAAGATACCCGCATTGATGTTTGCGCCACCGGTAAACGTATTCGAACCTCCAAGTATTAAAGTGCCTGCTCCTTCTTTTGTCAAAGAAACTGCTCCACCTCCGATCACACCATTAACAGTCAGTATGCCACCGCTTACAGTAACTATTCTGTTCGAATTTGGGGTAACTGCACCCGTTCCAAGATTGAGATTTTGTGTACCAGTAAATGTAAAATCTGCATTCCACGCTTGTGGATAATTTAACGTAGTGATGGCACCTGCAGAAGTATTGTTAATTGTTCCTCCAGTAATTGTGAAGGTACCAGCAACCGTTCCAAGCGCTGAACTATTGTTGATATTGAGAGTTCCGTCAGTTAATGAAACACCCCCAGTAAAATTGTTAGCTCCTGACAAGCTTAATTCACCGGTTCCTGATTTCACCAATCCAGCGGCCCCCGACACAATAGAAGTAATTGACAAATCGGGGGATGATGCCCCGTTATTGATTGTGAATGTCTGTGTAGATGACATACTAACTGGTGCACTAATCACGGAAGTAGTGGCACTAGGATTCGTAGTTACATTAGCTGCAAGTGTTAAAGTGCCGGATCCGGAAATGGTAGATCCATTTAAGCTCAATAACCCATTTGAATTGTAATTAAATGTACTCAACGCTAGAGCTCCTGGAATTACTACGGATAGGGTTCCATTACTAGTTGTATTTCTACCGAGCGTTACAGTTGCGTTGTTGATCGTGAGGTTATTGAAGGTCGTGCTGGTAGCTCCCCCTAACGTTTGCCCAGTGCCGTTTAACGTGACTGTTCCAGTGCCTGCTGTAAAAGTGCCACCGTTATTCGTAAAATTACCAGCCACATTTAAGTTACTTCCAGCTGTATATGTACCTGTGGTAAGTGTAAAACCACCAGTAGAAGTAACTGTGGCGGGTGCCGTAAAATTTCCTAAAGTTTGGGTAAAACTGCTTACGTTGATTTGTGTTGTACTTCCTGCAACACTTAATAGAGTACCAGCTGTTTTATTGACAACAAAGTTTGCAAAAGATTGTGTAGCTACGGTGCCCGAAACAGATTGTGCACCGGTGCCATTGAAAGTAATCGTTCCGGCTCCAGGTGTAAAAGTGCCGCCATTGTTGATAAAATCCCCACCCACATTTGTATTTGTGCCAGCGGTAAATACGCCAGCTGATAATGTAACCGTACCTGTAGCGGTAAATGTAGCAGGAGATGTGAAATTACCCTGCGAAAGAGTAAAATCTGAAGAAGTAAGTGCAGTGGTGCTTCCTCCGGTAGATAATGTACCCGAAGTTTTATTAACGATAACTGAATTGAAGGTTTGTGATGCTACAGTGCCATTAATAAGCTGAGCGGCTGTGCCATTGAAAGTTGCTTGTAATGCGGTGTTGGCAACGATTGGCGTAAACGTTCCACCGTTGTTGGTAAAGTTTCCGCCAACTGATAAGAAATGAGTGGTTGTGGCTCCAACATCATTCACGGTATAAGTTCCACCCGAAGCAATTACAAAATTTCCACCGACCAAAAGAGTTCTGACAACTGTTCCAGAATTCGTTCTGAGCGTACCGCCTGAATTGATGGTTATGGCGCTACATGCATGCGTGGAGGGTACCCCAGTACCGTCACTCACCGCCACGATGTGGGTATTTAGAATGTTAACAACGTCATCCGAATCCGGGACACCATCCACATCCGAACCACTTGCTATTGCCCAAGTGCCCGCTGCCCCCCAGTTGCCTGAAGCTGCTGAATTGAATGTGGCCTGGGAATATCCTAGGCTAATAAAGAATAAGAAAAACGCTGTGACAAGGAATGCGCGCTGAAACTTCGTTTTAAGTTGGGGGCGTAAAATGAACTTCAAGTTACTCAGGTTAAAGGTTAAGCCAACGAATAATAATTATAATTACGATTCGACCTTAAAAGTAACCAATTTAAGGCAAATACCCGTGTTTTTAGGGCGCAAGTTTACCCTGAGGATTGAGCTTTAATAAAGCTATTTTCTTTTGACCATCTACTACCCCTCCCATGGTCATTGTGCCAAGCATCAGAATGCGTCCATCTGATAGTTCTACTACCTTTCCGGAGAAATCATCGCCCTCTTTGCTTCCAAAAGCAACTTCAAAAAGCTTGTTTCCGCGGCTATCTAATTTAGTAAGTAAAATATCCAGCGATGTGCCATTCAATTTCTCTGTGGCAACGAAGAACGTATTACTTGCCGGAGAATCATTGAAGGACTTTTGTAAAGCCGATTTGCCCAAGTTGAGGCCAAGAGGTCTTTCTACTAAAACATCCGGTTTCAATCCGTTATTATCCGTTAAGAAATTCAATTGACTTCGTAATTTAACGAGATAAATATCTCCATCTACCGTATTTTGAGCTGTTCCTGAAAGGGCATATCCTGGAAAAGGTTGGTTAGAAGCATCTGAAAAACCGGTCATTTTTTCCTCTTGGCTTGGGCTACCTAAGTAAAGTCCTTGCAAACCGGGTTCGCCATCAGCGCCAAGCCCAAAAACCGTAAAATTAAAATCGTTTACGGCAGAAGCTCCTGAATTCGATTTATTTGTAGAACCGAAAACGTAAAACGTTGTTGCGTCTTTTTGGATGACCTTGATGGCTTCATCTTCTCCGGGATATCCGCTAATATTTCTCCAATTCGGTTTTAATGATAAATCAGCCTGAAAATACAAATGCATAAAATCTGACTTATCGATAGACGGTGCTGGAATTGAACTGGTGCTTCCAGCAACCAAAAAACCATTGGCAATAACAGTTATTGATTTCGCATTTTCGTTTCTGACGGCAGCGCTGTTGCTTTCAGTTAACCCCTGCCGCACGCGACCCGTTTCTACACCATTTTGGTCTAGCTTAATCAGCAGCACATCGTTGTTTCCGGAAGCTACTTCTGAGTTTGCAACAATTATCAAACTACCATCCGATAACAGTTCGATGTCTTTAGCATCATCTTCCAATGATTCTCCCAAAATAACCTCCCACACAATTTTGGCATCAGCATTTAGCTTGGTAACATAGATGTCTTGATCATCCGAAGGCGTCACACGTGTGTTACCCAAAACAACAATGGAACCATCTGTATTTACAACAAAATCTACGCCTTTTTGATCACCATCGTTACCCAGAAACTTTAGAAAATACTGCGAATTAGGGGATGACTCAGACGATTCACACGATGCGAGCACGGATAATACACCTATCAGAATAATCGAGTATAAAAGCTTCATTACTTTTTCTTTGGCTTAAAAATTCCTCTTAAGAAACTCTTTCCTGTTCCTTTCTTCAGTTTTCTAGGATCATAGAGCGGTCGGATATAACCGAATGAGATCGACAAATTATCCAATCGAAGAAAATCGCTTACATACTGATATTGAGTAAGTGTGGTAGAAAGCGTTCCGTCAGAATTGTAATAGTTTTTATCAGGAATAGTAATGTTATTTAATCCAATCATGTATCTGGCATCGGCATACAAAAAGTTCTTCCCGATTTTATACTTAACACCTCCGCCAAAAACAATGGATCGGTTAAAGAAATTGCGCTTAAAACTCAAGTCGATATCCGGTCCCTGAGCTATACGGGTTTGTGGGGATACCGAACTGTTATCATTGAAAACCAATGAAGCAGAACTTGAAACAAGAAGGTTTGCCGAAAATCCAACATAAGCGAAAGGGCGAATTTTGCCGGAGTCATAGGAATATTTTACATAGATTGGAATATCTAACCAACTTGACCGATCTATCAATGTACTAACATCGCTTTTTGCAATATTAGTAGTAGTTACTCCGAATGATTTAACCGCATAATTTATTCCTGTGCATACACTCCAATTGTCATCAATATTCCAATCCAATCCCACACCAGCTTGCACACCTACCCTGAGCGTATTGGCCATTGAAACCGCGGGGGACGCAGAAGTAGTTACATTGTGAATTATTCCCGGAAAGGTGACGTTGGCACCCAATCTATAATGCGGTGTGAAACGTGGACGTGAGGTGAATTTTCTACTTAAATAAACAAGGTCAATCGGGTCGTCTTTCTCATTCGGTTTAAATTCCGGATCTTCTCTCAATAAACTTAAATAACTATTCTCCGCTCCAATCGGATCTTCCAGCACCAAGTATGCTTGGGCTAAGATATAGTAGGCTCTGAAACGCTGCTCTTTTGTGAATCCTGATTCTAGACATCCTTTCAGCATAGAGGGCAAACCGTAAAATCGCCCTGCTTCAAACTCACCATTGGCCATATCCAATACCTGCTGACAATTGTCTTGCGCGTTTGAAACTTGCAGGGAAAGCAGGGTTAGAATCAGGAGAGCAATTCTCTTTAGTGCCATTGATGCCGTTAATAATCTTTAATCAATAAACTCTTACAGGTTGATTCGTATTTAATATCCTCCCCTACATATACTCTCCATTCTTCCACCGTCATGTTTCTGGATAAGTTGGGACAAACACGTTCAGCTAAAACTTTTGTGTCGGTTGGGTAAACTCTGATCTGCCCGTCATTACAAGATGCTACCAAGTAGTCTGAACCTTTGGCAAAGCCCAACTTCCAAACGTTTCCATTATTATTGTCCATCACCACCGGCAAGTCTTCAGCGTGATCTACCACCCACATTTGAAGTTTTCGATCCAAACCTGCACTCGCCAGTAATTTTCCGTCAGGGCTAAATTCAAGATCGGTAACACCCGCTTTGTGACCTGACAATTCTTTCACTTTTTGCGTATTCAAATCCAGAATTTTCACCAATCCTTTTGCAACAGATTTGTTATCTCCAAGCACCTCAATTCCGTAGGCAATCACTTTTTCAGTTGGATGGAAAGCAACCGATAAAATGCGGGCTGATGTTTCGGACGCAATTTCACTGTACGTATAATCCTTCGCATTCATCAGAATCAATTTGCCGGAAGGAGATGCACCAACAATCCAGTTGCCATCTGAACTAATATCAATTGATTTCAATTCGTAAGGGAGCGTTGCGATCACTTTGCTCTGTCCGGTCACCTGATTTAAGCGCAAGGTGCGATCGGATGATGCTGAAATAAAGCCGGTATTATTGGGCAAGAATTTAATATCAGAAATTAACCCCCTATGACCTGTGATCGTGACAGGTTTTTTTGATAATGCTTCTAGTGAGAAAATCTCAAGATCGCTGGAGTCATTTCCATTGACGAGGTACTTTTCATCTTTACTAAGTGCCAGCACCCGATTCGCCTGGCCTTTGTTTTCATAGAAAGGAGCATTTGCTTTTTGGGTAATATAGTTTCCTTCTACAATTCGGCCATCGTTACCTGTGGTGAAGAAGCGATCTGAATTTTGTGACACTGCCAATGCAAACATTTTGTTCTTCAACCCACCGGGCGCACGCACAGCGTTGTAATTGTAACCGGATAGCTTGGCCAATGCGTAATACAATCCCCTAAAGACGTACGGGTCATACTTTTTGCCACCATACTTGGTATGAAACAAATATCCTTGCATGGCAGTTAGCCCCGCCAAATCTTTATCGTCAATGTTTTCCGATTTAGCTTCCAATGATTGCGCTACCGTGAGGAAATAAAGGCTATTCGCTCGCTCGAGGTTTCTCTCGGCTTCATTTGTTTTTAAAACGGCTACCTCTTTGGCATCACGCTCTTTCAAGCTTGATTCTTTGGCAATCTGTTCCTGACGTTTTGCTTCTTGAGCCTGAGCTAATGCAAAATCTTTGGCTGCTTTCGTTTCTTCTAAAGCACTTAATAATTGCTTTTCTTTTTCAAGCAATTCTTTTGTTTTTTGTTGAGCAACCTTGGTGGCGGCATCGGCCAAATCTTTTTGCTTAAGCGCAATCTGCTTCTGTTGCTCTGCCAATGCTTGTGCCTCCAATGCCGCTTTGCGTTCTTTCTGCATTTGGATGTTATTGATCAATCCATAAAAGAAGAACCCGATTGATACTAGCAATGCTATACCTAAAACGATATTGGTGATACGCGCTCTGCGCAACATTCTGCGCTGCAGCATTTCTTGGTTTTTCAATTCCGCCTCGAAAGTGATGCGGCTGGTATCCAAAAACACTATGGCTCTTTCGAAAGCCACATCATACCGCTGCGCCCAAGTGCGAGTAGGATTTTGCTTCTTTTGCCAGTTCAACGCCAATTGCAAATCGGGTGGACGCCACAAGCTGGTTTTACCCACTTGATACATGGCCGAAGCATCTGAAACCCGCTTGTACATGCGAGCCGATTCAAACTCCTCTTCTACCCACGTAGTTAACCGTGTCCAAATCCGCATTAAGCTTTCGTGAGAAATTTCAATTAATGACTCCGATGCGAGTGGGACGTGGTAACTCGGCATAAGGAATGATCTGCCTTGCTGTCTGAATTTATCAACAACCTGAATTACTTTGCTTTCCGGAACGGAAGCCAATTCTGCAACCGTGCGAATCTTAGTTGGTCTGCGCGTTCCTTGGCTCTCCTGACTTTTTTCTGTAATAGCTTTGAATAGAATCTCTGCGATTTCTTTATCCTGGCTATTCAACTCTTCAAACGCTTCATTCGCGTGAAGCGACAAGGCCTGAGAAATCTGGCCCACCGAATTGTAGTGACGAAGATCCATTGGCTCTCCAGGCTCACGGTTTGCCAACCAATAATCCCATGTGCGCATCAGCGCATGTTGTAAAATGGGCAATTGATCTTGATTATCTCCAATGTCACTTAGCAATCGCTTAACAAGTCGTTGCGAAATTCTACCGCCACCTACAGCTACCGGACCTTCAATGACCATTCGCTTTTGCTCGCGCGTCATTTGAGGCACCAGGTAGTTACTTTTGTTAACCAAATTAGTCAGCCCCGGAAAGGAAGCGCAATCTCCCACAAAGTCAGCACGCATGCTTAAGGCTAAATAGGCCGGCACAGTAGATTGCTCTACAGTGGCCAAAATCAAGCTAACAAACTCTGTAGATTCATCTACCGCTCCTTCTATAGTGGAATCTTTGTAGCGAAACAGTTCTTCAAATTGGTCGAACAAAAAGAAAACATTCTCATCGGTAGACGATTGAATATAACGAGTGATTTCCAGCAACCCATTTGGTCCACTGTGCAATACCGAATTAATAACTGATCGATGAATTTGCTTATCCGCTTCTTCGATTCTGCCCTCTGTTAAGAGAAATTCAACTACGCTTTCGGTAAGGTTCTGAATGGGTGATGTTCCGGGCCGGGTTATAATCACTTTCCAGTTTGGACCTGTTTGGGTCATAAATCCACCATAAAGCATGGGGATCAGACCGCAATACATTAAGCTGGATTTACCGCTACCTGAGTAACCTAATACTGTTACAGATCTGTTTTGAGATAGCTTCAGGAGAATTTCATCAGCTTGCCCTTCACGTCCAAAAAAGAGATGACACTCGTCCAGTGAAAACGGTCGTAATCCGGGAAATGGATTAAAATTGATCTTCTCAGAAGAAAAATTTAAATCCGAATCCTGTTGATCGGGGGCACCAACTTGGACAGAGTAGTTTAACATTAAAGAGCCAAAATAAAACTATATTAAAGAATTAACAGCTTAAAAAATACAATCTATAGCTTAAAAAATCGTCTTTGGTTTATCAAATATGGACTAAAAAGTCCAAAATTTAATACAAAATCAAATATATTCCAATACCCTGTCAGCCAACTTGATGTTATCTGCCAGCAGCTCGTAAAACTGGTCTTTGTTAATTTTAAGTAAAACGGTCTCTTCTTTGGTCACCAAAAGGTTGGAATTGGCAAACCCGACAGGTGAAATCATCTCCCCTACAAATTGACCCGTGGTATAATCCGTCACATATCGGCTCTTTTCGTAGTATTGAACAGAACCTTTCAAAACCATATAAAAGTCATTGTTGAGCTTTTCATCAACAGAAATAAACTCATCCGGTGCTAAACGAACTTCCCTTGAAATGTCGGCCAAAAACGAAAGGGCAATACCCGGAATATCCTGAAATATAGGCAGTTGTTGAAAGAAAACGATTTTATCAAAAAGCTTAACTTTAGTTTGTTTAGATGGAATAACAGCTCTGTCCAACCATCTTTTTGAATCAGAAGACAAGCGTTTGGTATTAACCTCGTACTCCTCCGGATCTACCTGATAAAGTGCCCACGCAGCCATTTCGCGAAGCAACCGATCGGGATTGAATAACTGGGCAATTAAATCCAATTTAAAGTCTGCTATTTTGAGCGAACCGATTTGCTCCAAAGCGCACGCTTTTGTCCATCGGTTGGATTGGGTAAAATCGCGGTTGATTAAGAACTTGAGCGTCAGTTTATTGTCTAAACGAAGTCTTGGATAGAAAACCTCCAATCGGTTTACCTTTTCCACGTTGGTCAGATCGTCTAACACTGGAATTACCCGCTGCTTTAGCTGTTCTGACAAGAATACGTCCAGCAACTCTACTGCATACGAGGTACCTTCGGAGGTACCACTTTCGATGTTTTCTTTCACCAATTGAATCGAACGTGTATCATAAAGCATGGCGAGAAGCATGTAGATATGCTCAATATCGTGACTATCTTCTTCTGCTAGCGCTACTTTCAATCGGCTATCACCTTCGTCCAATTCCTGCCGGGCATTTATGTTCCAGGCAATATCGGCCACGTCATTCTCAATAGCATATTTAATTCGGGTAATCTGTGAGATACCTGCTTTAAAACCACATTCACCCAACGAAAGCAGCACCTGAGAAACAACCACCTTATCGGGATAATCAATTTTACTCCAAAGCAAATCTTTTGCGCGCTGCCCTCCGATCCTACCGATTACCTGAATAATGCGGATGATGGTTTGCGTACTTTGACCTGTTCTATAAAATGCACTTTCCAAATGATTGAGTGCCTTACCTCCTATCAACACCAAGGCATTCATCGCCTGATTACTGTAAATTGGATTCGATAGATTATCGATCAACGCAAAAATGATCTCAGGGCTATTGACTTTGATCGATGTAGAGATTGCTGTCTTGCGAACCTTGGGTTCAATATCTGACAATAATTCAATCAGGTAAGAAGAGTTTTCGTCTGTTGATGAATGAAGAATTAATTCAGCGGCATATTGCCGATCGTTGGGTTCGGCAGAACGAGTTAATCGTTGGATCCGTTGTTTATGAATATCGCCACCATTATTCAAGATTGCCTCCAGATCACTCTTGCTCAGCATCTTCTTTTCTCCTGATTCATTGATCCCTTTATCGGCCCGAATGATATATTGGTCAGAAACGGAAAGACCTTTCAACTCATTCATTCTGCGCTGTGCATAATCGCGAGCCTCATCATGTCCATTCTTCATCAGGCTATTTACCCACACGCCAATTTGGGCCGGCTCCAGTTTTTCAAGAAGTCGAAAAGAAAACACTGCTTTCGATGTGTGGCGATCAATCAACTGTTGTTCGAGGCGTGATACCACCTGCTTCAAACCCAAATCCAGCTTTTCCTGACTATAGTCGCTATTCTCTAACTTGGCCCTGATTTTATTCTTGTATCCGCCATACAACCGTTGAATGAGTAAAATGTACAATCCGCACAAGGCGAGGATAATCACCGGAATCCAAATGATTTTGAAGATGGGTATCAGTGAAAATGCAAAGATGCAAGCTCCGGCAATTAATCGACCCGACTCACTAACAACGCCTTCCACTTTTGCCTGAATTCCAAATCGAATCTTGCTATCAATGGGCACGAACATTAATTTATAAACCGGGTTTTCCAGTGAATCGCGTAGCGTAGAATTAAACAATCGCGTCAACGCAATGAACAAGAAGAAAAAGATGAAAGTATCCGGATGGGATGCTAAATCATATCCAAAGAAAAATGCGGAAGCAAACGAAATCAACGAAAGGAATCCGGTGAGTAAAGGCAAAATGAATAGCGAAGTACGCAATCCATAAGAACTGATGATTTTGTCATTGAAAAATACCTGCATCACCAAACTAAGCATGTAGATCGTACCATTGAAATACGCCACAAAGTTGGTCAGATCTCGCTGGTTGGGGTACTGCTCATTCAACAAGTCTTGAAAGATAAATTGATTAAAGTTGAATGTTACTACGGAAACGACCAAGAACAAACTGAGGAGCACTACATACTTATCTTTGAAAATGCGGTTAAACTGAGTCTCTTTACGAACCGATTCATCGGCTATTAATTTGCTGGTAAGGCCAAAGGAAACGTTGATTACAATCAAACAAATCAAAGCTCCTACAATACTGGCATCGCAAACAAGCAGGTAGTCAGAAGTATCTGAAAATAACCCGGAGGTAAGCGGAATCAGGAAGTTGGCAATAATGATAGCAATCAACTGGCCGGTATCAATCCATCCGATGATGCGCTTGGATTGTTTAAAGTCAAAAATCCGACCGAACATTCCCCAATAACACAATAACAAAATGGCTGTGGTTGGCCCGGTAAGGCAATACATCAACAGGAGGACATTCTGATGCAATTCTGTAGATCCGAAATGATAAAAGAAGTGAAGTGCCCCCGTTGTAGTAAATACGAGCACTAGGCTGGCCGCTGCCAGCACACTAAAGCGAATCCGGTTTTGAAAAAAAGAAAATAACAGAGTGGATGCAATTCCCAGTCCACCCGAAATAAAGAAGGCTTTATTGAGTTGGTCACTCATCTTATTCAAGAAAAGTGACTCGGCTGTTACCTGATAAGTGGCTACGAATATACCAATGAAAAATCCCATGCCGAGCATCAGAGTTACCTTCTTCTGCTCATCCGCTCTTACATTTAAGTACCTAAAGGCGTTTAATTTCATGGGGTAGAGTAGCCTTTTTATTCGACAATTACTTGCAAAGTAGTATTAATTCAAAAAACAAAAAAGCCGGAGAAACAAATGGTCTCTCCGGCTTCTTGTCTTTGAAAGACAGTAATGATTATTTTTTAGTAGCTACCGAATCTTTTGGAGCGCCTGCTGCTTTCTTCTGCTGGAACGCCTCGTTCAAACCTTTGATCACATCTTGGCTAATGTCAATGCCCGCATTACCAAACAATACATCGCTAGAAGGATCGTACTTTAATACTACATCCAAACCACGCTCAGCACCATACGTTTTCAAGAAAGCTGTAATGTTGCCATATAATTCTGCATTTACTTTGGATTGATCATTTACCAATTCTTGCTCTACGCTTTGTTGATACAAACGGAAGTTCTGTTGCTTCTTTCCTAAATCTTCTTCTACTGCTTTTGCCTGACCGATGGTCATTGTGCTAACGTTGCGTTGGTAAGCTCCGATTTCATTTTGCAAAGCCTGTGCACGATTTTGTAAGTCTTGATCTAGCTTCTTGCCCTTCGCCTCGAAACGAGCCTTTACTTCTTTATAGTAATCGTAATATTTAAGAACTGTATCAGCATTAATGAAGGCAATTTTTCCATTGCCAGCAGCTACTGGGTTTGCATTCGTCTTAGCAGAAGGTGCTGAAGAAAAGTGAAGATAAAACAACACTGCCACACCTACTAGAGATAACCCACTCAGGGCAACCGGAACATTTTTCATTTTGATAGATTTAGTTTTGAGGGTGCAAATATAAACAGAAAGGGTTCAGCTCAAAATTCACATTTCATCCTCCTCGTCCATTTGGAACGAATAAAGGGTATCATCCAGAATTAATAAGCCGCCATTATAATCGGCTACGAACTTTTCAATAACCTGCGGAGTAATACGCTCGCGATGCAATGCCACATCCAAGCCAATGCCAAATTCTGCTTCCTCCACTTCTTCTGCATACTCCTGTACTTTAACACTATCTTCGTCTTGCAGGCCCATCATCACATCAGCTATAAACAAACCCACCTCTTCTTCCATTGCTTGTGCGGCAGCATCTAAAGTCGGTTGCTCCGATTCAACCCATTGCTTGTAAGCCGGAAATTGTTCGAAAGCCTTTGCCTCAGCAATTTCATACAACTGCCTTTCATGCTCTAACCGCAACGTACAAATTACTGAATCTACCAGCACTTCTTGGCCATCGCGGTTGGTCACAAAATAAAAATGCTGATATTCATCGGAGGCGTCTTCATCCTCTATTATCAAGTAAGGTTTTCCATTCATCTTTGCCTTGTATTCAGCAACAATGGTTGGGTCAAATCCGCGATTCGTGTTCTTCATGCCATTATTATAAAATTGTTTATTTCCCTTCTCCGGATGATTCCTTGAACCATTCCGCATACATCGGATAGTTCTTGGCGGTGCGTGCTATTACTTGTTTCATCTCCTCGCCCACTTCTTTGACTTTTTTTGCTGGTACGCCTGCCCAAACAGTTCCCGGTTCAACAATAGTTTTAGGTAGTATAATCGCCCCTGCGGCAATCACAGAACCCGTGCCGATCACGGCATCATCCATTACAATCGCACCCATTCCAATTAACACGTTATCCTCAATTGTACATCCGTGCACGATGGCTTTATGAGCAATGGAAACATTCGAACCAATGACAGTCTTCGCCTTTTGATAAGTGCAATGAATAACTGCCCCATCCTGAATATTGGTGTTATCTCCAATCGTAATAGAATGCACATCTCCACGCACTACCGCATGAAACCAAACCGTACAATTGTTGCCCATCCTCACCTCGCCTACCACAACCGCTGTTTCAGCTAAAAAACAGTTATTTCCAAACTCAGGAGTAAACCCCCTTACCGACTTAATCAATGCCATATTGGTAACAATTAAAGCCCAAGATTAGCTTAATCGAAGAAGATCACAAAATCCCACTGACAAGATGTCACGATTCATGAATATGTGCTAAATTTGCTGTTCGAATTCAAACGAACATGGATAATCTGATTGACGACATTGGGGTTTTGACCGGAACGGAAGGCGAAGGCAGCGAAGCGATGAAGGTAACAGCCACTCAAAATACGGGTAAGGCTCGCAAACTCTATATTGAAAGCTACGGCTGCCAGATGAATTTTTCAGATAGCGAGATTGTGGCCTCTATCCTTCAAAAAGAAGGTTTCGATACCACCTCAGAAATTGAAGAAGCCGACTTAGTATTTCTGAATACCTGCTCCATCCGCGAAAAGGCGGAACAAACGGTGCGTAACCGTCTTAATCATATCAATGGCCTTAAGAAAAAGAAACCCGAAATGATGGTGGGCGTGCTAGGCTGTATGGCCGAGCGGTTAAAAACCAAATTATTGGAAGAAGAGAAAATTGTAGACTTGGTAGCAGGGCCGGACGCTTACCGGGATCTCCCGCAGCTCATTCTACAAGTGGATGAAGGCGATAAAGCGGTAAACACTTTTCTTTCCCGCGAGGAAACATATGCAGATATCAGTCCGGTGCGACTGAACTCTAATGGCATTACGGCTTTCATTTCGATCATGCGCGGATGTGATAATATGTGTTCGTTTTGCGTGGTACCCTTTACACGCGGGCGCGAACGCAGCCGCGATCCGCATTCCATCGTAGCCGAAGCCAAAGACCTCTTTGAAAAAGGCTACCGCGAAGTGACCTTGCTCGGACAAAACGTTGACTCCTACAAATGGAGTGAAATAGAAAATAACAAAGCACGCCTCGAGAAGAATCAAATTACGGAAGTAGTAAACTTCGCTCATCTGCTGGAGATGGTGGCAAAGATCCATCCGGATTTGCGTGTGCGTTTCTCTACCTCACATCCCAAAGACATTACAGATGAAGTGCTGCTTACAATGGCTCGCTATGAGAACATTTGTAAATACATTCACCTACCCGTGCAGAGCGGAAATAGCCGGATTTTGGAGTTGATGAACCGAGGCTACAGTCGTGAGTGGTATTTGGATCGGGTAGCGAAAATTCGGGAAATACTGGGAACTGAATGCGGCATTTCTTCCGATATGATTACAGGTTTCTGTACCGAAACCGAAGAAGAACACCAGGATACGCTTACGCTGATGGATTTAGTAGAGTATGATTATTCATATATGTTCTTCTATTCCGAGCGCCCCGGAACATTGGCCGCTAAGAAATGGGCAGATGACATCTCGATGGATGTGAAGAAGCGAAGACTGGATGAAATCATTAAAAAGCAAAACGAGCTATCGTTGAAGCGAAACCAGATGGAGGTTGGCAAGGTACAGAAAGTGTTGATTGAAGGTACTTCCAAGCGTTCGACCGAACATTTACAAGGAAGAAATTCAGCTAATAAGGTGGTAATCTTCCCCAAAGAAAATAAAATGAAAGGTCAATACGTCCATGTGTTGATAGAAAGCTGCACAGGTGGCACACTTATTGGTAGAATCGTAAACCAATAGAAAACGAAAAATGGCTGCGTTAGACTCAGAAGTTCAAAGTATTAAAAACCGATTTGGCATTATTGGAAATGCTCAATTACTCGATCATGCCGTGCGGGTGGCGATGCAAGTAGCACCTACCGATATGACCGTGTTGATTACCGGAGAAAGCGGTTCCGGTAAGGAATCTTTCTCTAAAATCATTCATCAGCTAAGCCCGCGTAAACACGGGCAATTCATTGCCATCAACTGCGGATCGATCCCGGAAGGAACAATTGATTCGGAATTGTTTGGCCACGAAAAAGGATCTTTTACCGGTGCGCATGAGGCGCGCAAAGGCTATTTTGAAGTAACGAATGGTGGAACCATTTTTCTAGATGAGATTGGCGAAATGCCCCTGGCTACGCAAGCTCGTCTGCTCCGCGTATTAGAAAATGGCGAGTTCATCAAGGTAGGTTCTTCCAAAGTATTAAAGACCGATGTACGCGTTGTAGGCGCAACCAACGTCAACCTGTTGCATAAAGTAGAACAAGGTAAATTCAGAGAGGACTTATACTACCGACTCAGTACGGTGCCTATTTTCGTGCCCCCTTTGCGCGAACGTGGCCGAGATATCGAGTTACTATTCCGAAAATTTGCCACTGATTTTTCAGAGAAATACAAGGTAAAACCAATAGCATTAACGGACGATGCCAAAGAGCTTTTGTTGAAGTACCGGTTTCCCGGAAACATCCGTCAACTCAAGAATATTGTCGAGCAGATTTCCGTATTATCCCCTGATCAAAAAGATATTAATGCGGCTGCACTCGCGATGTATCTTCCCAAAGAATCCACCCTACCAGCGCTTTACAACGGACCGGGAGCACACGAAAACATATCTGAGCGGGATATTTTATACAAAGTATTGTTCGACATGCGGAAGGATGTCAACGACCTTAAAAAGTTAGTTCTTGAAAGCTTGGGCAACCCTGCCGAAGCCGCTCAGATATTGAAAGACAATGCCTCGTTGTTTGAAAGCTTGCGGCATGAAGAGCCACGGCCATCAAGCGAAATGGTACTCAACATCAATCCGGTGCGCCCCAGCGAAACTCCGGCCGAACAAGAAGAAGTTCAAGACATTACACACGTGGCTGAAGACGATTCTTTATCGATCGTAAAGAAAGAAAAGGAGCTGATTATGCGGGCGTTGCGAAAAAATAACAACAAGCGTAAATATGCGGCACGAGATTTGGGTATTTCTGAGCGAACCTTGTATCGCAAAATCAAAGAATACGAACTTGAAGAATAACCCAATGCCAACAAAAAGAACCGTACTGAGTGTATTCTGTATCCTTTTGCTTTCTCTGATTTCATTCTTGTTTTCGGGATGCGGCATGTATTCGCTATCTGGAGCAGCCACTACTGCTAAAACGATTCAAATCGAGCCATTCTTTAACAACACCGATTTAGGCCCTGCCAACTTGGGGCAGAATTTCACCAACAAACTCAAAGACTACTTTCAGCAAAATTCGAGCCTTCGGGTGGTATCAGGCAATGGCGAATTGTTGTTGGAAGGAACCATCGTTCAATATTCCGTAGCACCTGTAGCTCCGGTGTCCAGTTCCGACCCCAATCGCCCCACGCAGGCTGCCCTTACCCGTCTTACTATTGGCGTCCGCGCTAACTTTGTGGATACAATTGTTCCAAAAAACAGCTTCAAGGACAAAACCTTTAGCTTCTATGCCGATTTTCCCAATGAACAAAACCTGATCACCGTTCAGGAAGGATTGGAAAAGAAAATTTTTGATCAGATTTTCATCGATATTTTTAATGCTACCCTAGCCAATTGGTAGCGAGGAAAAAATTCCTTAACAAAAGCTGATTAGTCAGGGTTGCGCGGCCAATCTTTTTCATTTACATTTACCTTTACGCCTAGCACCTGTGAATAAGAATACCTTTCAACTTGTAGTTACTAATTACACATCGCTCGATAGAGATGAGGCTGAAAGTGTCATTGAACTTCTCAAAGAATATCCTTACAGTCAATTAATCCATCACCTAGCGGCTCGGGCATCGCAGGATTTATTCCTTCCCGATAGCAATCATTTTCTTCACGAAAGCGCAGTTTATAGTACGGATAGGTCGGTACTTCGTCAAATCATGACTGCTCCACGGCAGCCACGTATCGCAGCACCAATCGAACCTACTGAAAGTGCCACTATACCTGTAGTCCCAACAGAAATTCATGAAATCGTCAATCTGACTTCGCACCTTTCGGGAGATGCATTTTATGCCGAAGTGGAGGACGATTTGAAAAGTCTGGCCCAATCAAAACTACGATTTGAAGAGGTGGTAGCGAAACTGGAAAGCGAGGTACATCAACCGCTTCCAGCTAAAACTACTCCGGTGGTTGCCATCGACCCTCCCGTTCAAAATGAAATATTGATCGAGGAACTCAAGCATTCAAAAGAACAAATCAATGTCGAGGGACCCAAGCAAAAAGAGCAGATAGAGATCATTGATGAGTTTATCAAAACCCAACCCAGCATAAGCCCGGCCCGGTCTGTATCGCCCAAAGTGGAAGATCTTTCCGAGAAATACGACATGTATGGCGACAACATCGTCTCCGAAACGTTGGTTGAAATCCTTCTCAAACAAGGCAAAAAAGAGAAGGCTGTTGAAATGCTTA
>JBGAUU010000157.1:0-6307 GCA_044228465.1 Cyclobacteriaceae bacterium | reverse complement strand
GGGAATTAGCGATGATTCGTAATAAGGAAATTGGATTCGTGTTTCAAACTTTCAACCTTTTGCCTCGCGCTACCGCTTTAGAAAACGTGGCGCTTCCGCTTATTTACGCGGGGTATTCCAAAGATGAACGCGAAGAAATGGCAATGGCTGCTTTAGAAAATGTAAACCTTGCTAATCGTCACCATCACAGACCCAACGAACTATCAGGTGGTCAGCGTCAGCGTGTGGCTATCGCCAGAGCCTTAGTTAATAATCCATCCATTATTTTGGCCGATGAACCAACGGGTAACTTGGATACAAAGACCAGTTACGATATCATGAATCTTTTTCAGGATTTACATGATAAAGGCAACACGATCATTCTAGTTACCCACGAAGATGACATTGCACACTACTCGCACCGCATCATTCGCTTACGCGATGGTCTGATTGAGTGGGATCGCAAAAATGAAAATGTGACACGCAATCCAGCATCAGTTACAGTAGCGGTCGAAAATTAGCTATCAACTTAGGCTTTATCTTCACACATTTCGATCAGCACCCCATTGGTTGATTTTGGGTGCATAAAAACAATTCTCTTATTGTCTGCGCCATCTTTGGGTTGCTGAGCGAGTAAAGTAAACCCTTCGGCTGATTTAGTCTTCATTTCATTCTCAATCCGGCTTACGCCAAACGCCAGATGGTGAATTCCTTCACCTTTTTTTTCAATGAAAGTGGCTATGGGGGAATCGGGGCGGGTGGCTTCTAATAATTCTATTTTTACCCCTCCCACGTCAAAAAAAGAAGTGCGCACGCCCTCACTGGCAACTTCTTCAATTTTGTAGTGTGGTTTGCCTAACAATTTGGCAAACAACCGATTCGACTCTTCCAGATTTTTAACTGCGATGCCAATGTGCTCTAATTTTTCCATAGTGAGAGAATGGTCAGGTTTTTCTTAATTTTGAGCTGGCGCGCGTGCAGCAGCAAATTAAGGATTACCTCGGTTTGCGCACCAGCGACCTCATGTTTGAATACAGTGTGGTGGATGGAAAGACCAAACTAGACCTGATTACCATCAATCCCCGCCACAATCAGTCTTTTTTATTCCATACGGAAACGGGTGCGGATAAAGTAGATGCGCTGCGCAAAATGTGGGATTATGTGCAGAACTATAAAGAAAAGGAGAATTCATACACCATACAGTGGGTGACCAAAAGCGACAGCGAATTGCACACCTCGTATTTCCGTGCCGGAAACATTTTAGAAGCATTAGAGAAACTATATTACGGAAGAGACAGGAACACAATCACTGTTTTTAGTGTTGTATTGAATCCTGTGTCATAATATTCGTTCAACTAGATAGAAATTAGAGTATGATTAGCGTTACTGAAAAAGCCAAAGAAAGACTCGTAAATCTCCGTTTAGAGGAAGGTAAGACTCAAGATCATAACATTCGCGTTTCTGTGAAGGGCGGAGGCTGCTCCGGCTTGATGTACGACTTGGGCTTTGATGCCGAGATAAAACCGGCTGATCAGGTATTTGAAGATAAAGGAATCAAAATATTAGTAGATAAAAAGAGCCTGCTGTATTTGCTAGGCACTACTTTGGATTTTTCAGACGGATTGAATGGAAAAGGATTTCAATTCATCAACCCCAATGCTTCGCGCACTTGTGGTTGTGGGGAAAGTTTTTCAGTTTAATATTGAATGAGGCTCAGATCCAATTCGAAACCTTTAACAAAACCTTCGCCTAGTATTTTTTTATCAAATCCTATAATTTCTTCAGGCTCTTTTCCTGAACGATATATCAGTACGGTTTTTTGGGTAGGATCAATAACCCAACCAAGCTGAGCGCCATTGGCTATCCAACAATTCATTTTTGCTTTTAAGTCTTCCAGATGATCGGATTTAGATCGAATTTCGATGACAAAGTCCGGGCAAATGGGTGCGAATTTATTTTTGTCTTCCTCGGAAAGAGAAGACCATTTTGCTTTTGAAACCCATGAAGCATCAGGAGAAAGAATAGATCGATCAGGTAAAGTGAAGCCGGCAGAGGAATCAAAAGCAAATCCATTCTTTTCGCCAACGGCCCAGTTTGCCAGTTGACGAGAGATTTCCATGTTCCAAAATCCGGAAAGTGATGTAACGGGCGACATAAGTACGATTTCCAGTTTGCTATTTCTTTCAATGCGCAGGTCTTTGTTTTCCTGGCAAAACCAAAGAAACTCTTCATCGCTCATGGCGTTCGTAATGCGATCTTTCAAGATGATAGTTTCCATGTGGGAATTGTATTGTTAAAAATAATCAAAAATCAGTTATAGCGCGGCAATGCATTTTAATTCAATCGCAATGGGGGTGGGGAGGGCATTCACTTCCACCGTGGTGCGACACGGTTGGTTCTCGTTAAAATACTGTGCGTAGATTTTATTAAATGTTTTAAAATCGTCCTTCATGTTGGTAAGGAAAACAGTTACATCTACCAGATCCTTCCATTGTGCGCCCGAAGATTCTAAAATCAATTTTACATTTTGAAATACAGCGTGGCACTGTTTCTCAATGTCATAAGCAACAATTTCTCCCTGATCGTTCAGCGTTACGCCCGGAATATCTTTCGAGCCACGCTGGCGTGGACCTACTCCGGAAAGAAACAATAAGTTGCCCACCTTGCGCGCATGCGGATATGCGCCTACGGGTTCGGGTGCTTGTTGCGAAGAAATGATTTGATTTTCCATAGTATTAGTCAATTCCAAAAACATAACTCGCCCATAAACTTTGCCAATCGGCACCGGCAGTTTCTGAAGGAATCATTTTTACGGTGCTCACCATCCATTCGCCTTTCGCGTTAATCGGAAAGGTCAATTTGCCATCATTTTCAGTATACAGATTTTGAAGAAAAGTGGTCGTACCAATTTTTGTCCACACTTTCACTAACTGATGAGGGTTGGGTTTACCGTCAAACAACACAGTGCACGTCAAATAATCACCTACTTTCAAGCTGTATGGATTTTTCAACAGGATTATTTCATTGCGAAAGCCGATCTTTTTCTTGTAGGTGTCATCGGTTTTATCGCCCACCTGAACGAGCAGTTTTGCAAATCGCTTGTAGTATTCTTTGGATGGAAGGTTTGTGGTGTTATTTTCTTTGCGAAGTGCAATAACGTTTTCCAGTCCATCTTCTTCCAAATAGCTATTGAATTTAGCAGCGTCCAATTCGATGAAGGCGTTGTTGCTTTCCAGTGTTACCAAATGGGTACCCTGCTCGGTTAACTTCAGTTGCAACTTTTCTTTTTCTTGCGGTTTGAGTTGACCGCGTACATCTTTCACTTTGGTCAATTGATGCAAATCCAATTTCTCTACTTTATGGCGGCTGAGATCCCAGTTTTCGCCCTCAAAATTTTCTCCAACCATCAATTTCAAAGGCATGTTTTCCCCAGCGGCAAATCGATATTTTTTTGGCTGCATCCAAAACTCATGAGATGAGCAAAGTACGCAAAGTGCTAGGAGCACGACTACTTGCAATATTTTTTCTCGCGACTTCATTTCTTTTGATTCATTAACGTTTCAATTTCATCCGCTCGCGACTTCATTTCTTTTGATTCATTAACGTTTCAATTTCATCCGCTTCAATCGGAACGTTCTTCATAAGGTCTAAATTGCTCTTCGCGCCAATCACCACATTGTTTTCAATTCGAATTCCCAATCCTTCTTCTTTGATGTAGATGCCAGGCTCAATCGTCCATACCTGACCTACTCTTACTTTCGCGTGCATATTTCCGACATCGTGTACATCTAACCCCAACATGTGCGAGGTACCGTGCATAAAGTATTTTTGAAAGGCCGATTTTTCCTTCGGCTGATTTTTGACATCTGTCTTTGAAATCAACCGTAAGCCAACCAATTCACTTTCAATCAGCTTTTGAATTTCTTTGTGATAATCAAAATAAACAACGCCCGGTCGAAGCATTTTATTGGCGGCACGCATTACACGCAATACGGCATTGTAAACATCGCGTTGCCGTTTGGTGTAACGGCCGTTTACCGGAATGGAGCGAGTAAGGTCGGCATTGTAATTGGCGTATTCTGCACCCACATCCAGCAATAAAATATCTCCGTCTTTACAAGCTTTATCATTTTCAATGTAATGCAACACACATGAGTTAGCCCCGGAAGCGATGATGGGTGTGTAGGCAAACCCACGCGAACCGTTTCGTAAAAATTCATGTGCATACTCGGCCTCAATTTCATATTCCTTTACGCCCGGCTTCACAAACTTTAGCACTCTGCGGAAAGCATTTTCAGTAATGTTGCAGGCTTGTTGCATCAAATCAATTTCTACAGTTGATTTCACACTTCTCAACTGAGCCATCAAAGGAGCCACGCGCTGATATTCATGTAGCGGGTAATTCTTTTGGCACCACTCAATGAATCGTGCATCACGGGTTTCTACTTTTATCTCCGATCGGTAATGTTCGTTGGTATTCAAATAGACATTCTCCACACCACCCATCGTCATCATGTGATGAAAAAGTCTACTGAATTCAGAAGCCCACACTACGGTTTGTACTCCGGTCATCTCACGCGCTTCTTCCTTGGTCAGTTTATGTCCTTCCCATGTGGCGATTTGGTCGTTGGTCTCTTGGAGAAACAACACCTCGCGGTATTTTTTATCCGGAAAATCCGGACAAATCACCAATATGCTGTTTTCTTGATCTACTCCGCTCAGATAAAATAAATCGTTGTTTTGGCGAAAGGGTAGGTGTCCATCCGCATTGGTAGGCATGAGGTCATTAGAATTGAACAAAGCCAGCGAATGAGGTTTCAGTGCCTTCGTCAAATTTTTGCGGTTGGTAATAAATAGTTGAGAATCAATTTTTCGGTAGCGCATTTCTGTTTAAAGATTCAGTTTGGATATAAAAGTAAAATTAAAATTTGATCGAAGCCGACCGAACCAGCCGAATGCGCTGACAGAAACCCCAACTCCTTTTTATTTGATTTTTAAACCCTGCCGATTCTATGCCTAATGCCTTGGGTTAGTTACCTTTGCCTTTTAAAACATTGAACTAAATGACGGGAATGGAGAATATCCGCAATTTTTGCATCATTGCGCACATCGATCACGGCAAAAGTACCTTGGCAGACAGGCTTTTAGAGTTTACCGGTACCCTTACCAACCGCCAAATGCAGGCGCAGGTGCTCGACAATATGGATTTGGAGCGCGAAAAGGGCATTACCATTAAGGCGCATGCCATTCAAATGAACTACAAGTTTGAAGGCAAGGAATATACCCTCAATTTGATTGATACCCCCGGCCACGTAGACTTTTCATACGAGGTTTCCCGATCAATTGCCGCTTGCGAAGGCGCTTTATTGATTGTCGATGCCGCGCCATTCAAATGAACTACAAGTTTGAAGGCAAGGAATATACCCTCAATTTGATTGATACCCCCGGCCACGTAGACTTTTCATACGAGGTTTCCCGATCAATTGCCGCTTGCGAAGGCGCTTTATTGATTGTCGATGCCGCTCAGGGTATTCAGGCACAGACGATTTCCAATTTGTACCTGGCTTTAGAGCACAACTTGCAGATAATCCCAATTTTAAATAAGATTGACCTTCCCGCAGCCATGCCCGAAGAAGTGACGGATCAGATCGTGGATTTGATTGGTTGCAACCGCGAAGATGTTTTGAAAGCCAGCGCCAAAGAAGGCAAGGGGATTGAAGATATTTTAAAGGCCGTCATCCACCGCGTTTCTCCACCTAAGGGCGATCCGAACGCACCTTTGCAAGCGATGATTTTCGATTCGGTGTTTAATTCATTTCGAGGCATTGAAGTGTACTTCCGCGTATTCAACGGCACCATTCGCAAAGACGATAAGGTCATGTTTGTGAATGCGGGAACCCAATATGGTGCTGATGAGATCGGGGTTTTAAAACTCGATAAGCATCCGCGTCAGGAAATCAGTGCCGGAAATGTGGGCTACCTCATATCAGGCATCAAAGTGGCGAAGGAAGTAAAAGTCGGAGATACGATTACGTTGGTTGCGAATCCGGGAGAAGCCATTAAAGGTTTTGAAGACGTGAAGCCCATGGTGTTTGCCGGAATCTATCCGGTAGATACATCGGAGTTTGAAGAATTGCGCTCGTCAATGGAGAAGTTGCAGTTAAACGATGCCTCGTTGGTGTGGGAGCCTGAAACTTCTGCAGCGCTTGGCTTCGGTTTCCGCTGCGGATTCTTAGGCATGTTGCACATGGAGATCATTCAGGAACGTTTGGAGCGTGAGTTTAACATGACCGTGATTACCACGGTGCCTTCGGTGCAATTCAAAGCC
>JBGAUU010000156.1:0-6354 GCA_044228465.1 Cyclobacteriaceae bacterium | reverse complement strand
CAACCGAAGAATCAATTCCTCCACTTAAAAATGCCCCGAGAGGAACGTCAGCAATTAGCCTGCGTTGAACCGATGCTTCTAATAACGCTTTCAGTTTTTCTTTAGCATCTTCGTAGTTGATCGAGTTGGAAGCTGCTTTCTGTTGGTCGTATGGAATCTGGTAATAAATTCCCTCTTCCATCTTTTTATTGCTGATCCTAAGCCAATGACCGGGCATTAACTTTTTCACGTGCGTGAAGATGGTGTGCGGTGCCGGAATGTAATTGAGTTGAAGATAGGTGTAGAGCGAAGTATAATCGATCGTTTTTTCGATGCCGTACTGAACGATGGATTTCATCTCAGATGCAAAGAGAAATTTATCTTCATCAAAAACGTACAGCAATGGCTTGATGCCGTAGCGATCGCGTGCTACAAAGAAGGTTTGCTCTTGCAAGTCATAAATGCAGAACGCAAAGAATCCATTCAGTTGGTTGAGGCACTTTTCTTTTTCACGAATATAGAGTTGCAACAACACTTCCGAATCGGAATCAGTGTGAAAGACTACACCCTTGTCTTTTAGTTGTTGCCTAAGTTCTAAATAGTTAAAGATTTCTCCGTTGAAAACCATGCAGTATCGCTTGGTCGGATCCCACATGGGCTGATGCGCAGCCGCGCTCGTATCAATAATCGATAGTCTGCGATGACCGAGTCCAACAAATTGATCGGTATAAATTCCTTGATTATCGGGGCCGCGTTTGTGCAGCGCTTGGGTTGCTGCTGTTACATTAATCAGATTGAATTTACCAACCAGATTAAACGCAAAGATTCCGGTAATGCCGCACATCTAGTCGTACAAAGAAATTAAGGAAGTACTACTACGCTGATGTTTTTGAACCACACTTCGCCACCGTGATCTTGCAAGCAAATGCGGCCCTTGGGAGTTGCACCATAACCGGGTGCTTCATTCCACTTGCTTTTGGCTTTGCGTTCTTTCCAATCGTCTGAACCTAATTCATAGTCGACTACTTTCTTGCCGTTGAGCCAATGTTCTACATGGTTTTTGGTTACCACGATTTTAGAAGTATTCCATTCGCCTACTGGTTTGGGCTCAGCACGTTCGGCTACGTGCATTCCATAATTGGCAGAAGTTTTTTGCCAATCTTCAATTTTGCCTGGATAACCGATATCATCCAATAGTTGATATTCTGGACCGCTGAGATAAGGTTCGTCATAGGTTTCAACCACACCAAACATCACACCACTATTTCCTTGTGCTGATATTTTCCATTCCCAGGTTAGTTCGAAATTTTCGTAATCCGCTACCGTCATCAGATCGGCACGCTTTTCATTACCATCAAAGGGTTTGCAGTGCAACAAGCCATCGGCAGTTACTTCCCAACTATTATTTTCTTTTCCTTTGAAGAATTGCCATCCCGTAAGGTCTTTTCCATTGAAGAGCGGGGTGCTATTTGCCGTAGGTTTAGTCTGACAAGAAGCGATTATTGCAAAGACGAGAAGGAAGACAAAATTTTTCATGCTAGGTTGGTTAAAATATCTTTCCGGGATTCAAAATGCCATTGGGATCAAATACCTTTTTAATTCCACGCATTAAGTTAAGATTAATCTCGCTCATCGCAATGGGCATATACGGGCGCTTGGCAATGCCAATACCGTGTTCTCCGGAAAGAGTTCCGCCAAGGCTAACTGTCAACTTGAAGATTTCACCGATCCCCTCGTTTACTTTGGTGTTCCAATATTCTTCAGACAAGCCTTCTTTCAAGATATTAACATGCAAGTTGCCATCGCCCAAGTGACCGAAGCACACCGTGTTGAAATTGTAGCGCTTACCGATTTCTTTAATGCCGTTGATCAGCTTCGGAAGATTGGCGCGCGGTACAACTACATCATCTGATTTCGTTAGCGTGTACCAGTTGACAGCGGGAGAAATGTTTTTACGAATTTTCCACAACTCCGCTTTCTGCGCAGCATTATCTGCGAAGAGCACTTCACCACTTTCAAACTTTTCAACAACACCCATCACACGTTCGGCATCGCGCATCAACACTTCTTCATCATTGCCATCTAATTCGCAGAGAAGATACGCGTTCATGCCTTCCGTCAACTTAGTGGTGACAGGGCTGTTCAAAACCTTTTCACAGTAATCGAATGTTTTCGCGGCTGCTTCTTTTTCAAAGAACTCCATGCCGGAAGGCGTGATACCTTCTACATAAATGGCTGCAATGGCTTTGCAGGCTTCTTCGTTCGTGCTGAAAGGAATCATCATCAGCACATTTTTCTTCGGGAAGCCACGCAGCTTAAATACTATTTTGGTGATGATGCCCAGCGTGCCTTCGCTGCCGCACATCAATTGCGTGAGATTATAACCCGTTGAGTTTTTTAATACGTTCGCAGCAGTCCAGATGATTTCACCAGTCGGTAATACCACTTCCATGTTGATTACATAATCGCGGGTAACGCCATACTTCACCGCTTTCGGTCCACCGGAATTATTCGCCAAGTTTCCGCCTAAAAAACAAGAACCACCGCTGGCAGGATCGGGTGGATAGAAAAGTCCTTTTTCTTTTACTGCATTTTGAAATACTTCGGTGATGACACCCGGCTCAACTGTGGCTTGCAAATTCAATTCATCGATCTGAATGATTTTGTTGAATCGTTCCATCGAAATCACTACACCTTTTTTAACAGGAAGTGCGCCACCGCTCAAACCAGTGCCAGCGCCTCGTGGAGTAGTGGGTAGTTTATGTTCATTGCAAATCTTTAGTAGTTCGCTTACCTCTTGCGTATTGGCGGGCCGCACCACCACATCGGGCATAAACTGATAATCCTCTGTCTTATCGTGGCCGTAGTCCGTTCTACGTTCTTCATCTACAAATACGTTTTCATCGCCCACGATGGATTTAAACTGCATGATAATTGCTTCTCCTACCAGGGAAGCCGCGGGAGCTTCTATTTCTTTTATCTGTGCCATCAAACAACTAACTTTGAAATGTTTATGCGTGACTTATTCAGCCGTAAAATTAGCCAAATACTTTTACTACCTCGCCCACTTTCGGCAGTAAGTTTTAGTCAGTTGACGATTTTCATGTTGGCTATTATACCCGCGAAAACAAGGTAGATGATGTAATCAAAGCGGCCCGCTCGTTCACTGGCACTCCCTATAAATGGGGCGGCACAACACGCTCCGGTATCGATTGTTCCGGCCTTACAGGAAATGCTTTTCAGGCCATCAAGTTTCCCTTGCCGCGGACCGCAGACGCACAAGCGTTAGTAGGGGAGAAAGTGAAGATGAAAGATGTGCAGCCGGGTGATTTGTTATTTTTCGCCACGGGCAAAAAGAAAAATGAAATTACGCACGTGGGAATTGTAACTGTGGTGCGGGGAAAGGACGATGTGAAGTTCATTCATGCGTCCACTTCGTTGGGTGTGGTTGAAACCAATCTTTATTCGGATTATTACAAAAAGCGTTTTCGTTTTGCGCGAAGGGTGATTCAGTGATAGTTCTCATTCAGGGATTCACCCCAAAATGAAAATAAAGAAAGGCCGCTGTCGAGGCGGCCTTTTGTTTAAGGATTACACATACTGCGCGCTGATATTCTCCACGCATTCTTTGATGTTGCGGGCTTTGATGGGCTCGCCCACGGAGATAAAGTCCCAACCTGATGGCGTGCGCACAAATTTTCCCAGCACCATTGACACATAACCACGGAAAGTTTTATCCATCGCTACCTTGAATGATGCCAACTCTTCCAGGTCGTGCGGATTCGATGCATCCACAATGCTGATGTTTGCATAGGGAATCGTTTCAAAATCCTGCTGCGCATACGAGTTTAGATAGAACACTACTTGGTCGACCGCGGGATTCAATGTGCGCAGGTTCACATGAATCGTTTCGTTGTCCGTGCCATCATCGCCATGACGATCGCCCACACGATCATCACCGGAGTGTTTCACTGCTCCATCTGTTGATACCAGCTTGCGGAAGTACACATTATCCACTAAATGTTTATTGCTAAACAATGCCACCGAGCTATCTAAATCCACAGCTGTGGTGTTGTAGGTGAAGCCGAGGATCTGATGTTGTATAGATCCCCAGTTGATACCCACACGCACTTGCGACAGCGCTCTTCCTTTTTTCTCTAACGAAATCGAAGATCCTTTCTTCAGATTAATTCCATTTCTTTTGATCAAGTTCATTTTATAGTTCATTAACAGTTATCAAATCTTTTTTATTCATGCATGTATTATTAGACATAACGGTCTACTAAACCTTGCATACCCACATTGGTACCTTCGCCAATCGCAATGAACTCCCAGTTGATGGCATCTGCTCTGCGCAATTTGCCGAACAATACTTCTGTTCCGAATGACGCTTCGGCATCGAGGTCATAGATGGCGATCTCTTCTTTCTTTTCTACATCCACCACACGCACATAAGCATCTTTCAGCTTACCGAAATTGTGGCTGCGCGAAGCAGCTTCGTGAATGGTGACATAAACCAAGATCTCTTGCGCCTCCGGCTGTATCTGTTTCAGATTCGCCAAGATTAACTCGTCATCGCCTTCGCCCACGCCCGAACGGTTGTCGCCCTGGTGCGCAATACTACCATCGGGTGTGCGCAGGTTGTTATAGAAAATAAAGTGTTGTTCTGATAACAGTTTGCCATTTGCACCTAAGATGAACATCGATGCATCGAGGTCCAGCGATTGTGAGAGAAGCTCCCATCCTAATCCGATATAGATTTTAGACAGTTTGGGATTGGCTTTGGTTAAATTGATCGAACCACCTTTCTTTAAATTGATTGACATACTTGTTTTGTTTATAGGGTTTGTTAGTGTTTACTTTTTTTTTTACTTTTTTTGATCTCACCGCTTTCTATTCACCAAAGAAGTTTTTCAGTTTTTCTTCTTTCGGTGGTGTAAGCTGCTTGATCGGTTTGGCCGGGGGCAACTGCGTTTCCATTTTGATCTTCAGCGTCTCCAGTTTTTTCTTTTCCATTTCTTCTTTCTTGCGTTCCTCTTCGGTTTGAATTTCAAGTTTCAATGTTTCCAAGTCGTTGCTTACGTTCACCGTTGACTCGAGTTGATCAAACTCACGCTCCAGTTGTTTTTGTGAGAACAGCGATTCTTGCAATGCCTCACTCTGGTCGGCCATTTCGTTGATCTTCTCTTCATAGCGCTGAAAGTTGGAGAGTGCGCTCGTGCCAATGCCCGAGAGTTGCTTCGCTACTTTGCCTTGTGCTTCCGCATTTTTGGCTTTCGCTTCCAACACCGACTGCTTCGATTTCATCTCCTTCAATTTGAGTTGAAGCGAGTCGAGATTTTGGCGAAGCACTTTAATGTCCTTCTCCGACTTCTGATAGATGGCTCCGAACTCTGTCATCTTGCGGTCTTCGTTCGCTTTTTCCATCAACGCCTTCTTAGCCAGCTCTTCGTTACTTTGCGCAATGGCCAGCTTGGCTTTTTGCTTCCAGTTTTCGGTAGCGAGCGTAGCCTGCTGCAATTCGCGCTCCCACTTTTTATGGTTGGCGAGTGCAATGGAGAAAGCTTCGGTAGCATCGCTGATGGCTTTCTCTAATTCGGCCACTGCCAGCTTGGACATTTCTACCGGATTTTCCAGGTGATCAACCGCATGGTGCGCCTTTGCTTTAAAGATGTTTGCCAGCCGTTGAAAAATGTTTAACCACATAATTGTTAGTGTTTGTTAGTGTACCAGCCTTAGTTCAAATCCATCACCAAGTGCCCAAACAGCCTGTAAAAGGCCTTTTTGCAGTTGCGATGCTATCAATTTGGGTTGATTCGTGTAGAATATGGAAAGGTAGAGGGAAGCAAAGCACGTTCCCGATAAGGGCAATGCTAGGCTAATATGCTGATTGTGAGCCGGAATGAAGGTTTTTGCGGGTAATGATGACGGCTGGCTCCAAAGCACATGCCAAACCTGTTAAATTTGGTCGAAAAGAGGGTAATGGGCTGATTAACAGGCTATCGGTGATTTTTGAGAAGGTGTAACTCGTTGATGATGGTATTATCAAATAGAGAATGATAGTGACAGTCACGCGTTGGAAACGCGCGCCAGCAAGTAGATTGCAGATCCTAAGGACTAAGTTTTTTTGTATGACTGACACACTGCATGATATAATAGAAAGATCGTATGAATTATTTAAAAGGTACAATGCCACCTTGCCGTTGGGTGTTTGTACAGGTCACTGTATTTCCGAGGAACAAGCAAACGAATTGGTAAGCCTTTCGGTGAGGCACATACCGCATGAATTACTGTATGATTATAATACCGCGGCTAAATCAGAAAACCCAAGCATAGAAGAATTCAAACATTTTCTACCCCGATTCTTGGAACTCA
>JBGAUU010000029.1:0-44127 GCA_044228465.1 Cyclobacteriaceae bacterium | reverse complement strand
TTCCAACTTACTGAACGTAAGGCGCAGACCGAGCCCGGCCTTATTGCCCCACGCCAAATCACCCGCTGGTATGTTATACTCGGGTGCAACGGTAATTTCCCTTGATTGAGAATTTGCACTGAAGCAATTAAGAAACAAGAAAAGTAATCCAAGAAACAGGAAACGCATTGTCAACTATTTTTCAGGTTTTTCCTGCGCGTCATCCCCTATCGCTTTAAGAATTTTGGAGGTAAAGTTTTCGTGTCCGGCTTTCCCGCTAAACATAGAACCCACCATCATCTGGCCTCTTTTAGGCTTTTGGAACCACATTGCCTGACTATCTTCCGCGTCTAATATATAATGAAGGTACAAGACCATGTTTGAATTGCTGGTTGAAATGATGGCCGGCATCACCACACCGTACGCATAATTCGGGTCTTGTTCTAGCACTACTTTATCCATCATTTCGCGGTCGCATACCTGAAATTTGAATGGATATATTTTTTTTATCTCTTCTTCATTCAGCTTCTCGTCCAACCATTCGCCTCGAATCAATAAAGTTTTATTGGCAAGTAGTGGAAATTTCTTCATCATTACTTCTTCCTTTCTCTCCGCTTCCTCTTTGGCACTTACCCCGCTCTTCTTCTTCGCAATACGATAATTAAAATACGCATCGATTGATTTTATTCCATACAGCATAGACGCTTTGGTTGGAAAAACATCAAACAATGGAACATAATAAACCGGCTTCTTTCCCCAGTCTTCTATCGTGTTGATGACCATGGTAGAGAGCATCCAATCATCGCGATCTTCAAAATCTTCTTTGATATCTTTCACCCAATAAATGCCATCGGCATACTTAAAGCCTGCACGCATAGAGCTCGGCTTGCTGGATAAAATGGTAAGCACTGCATATCCCTTGGAATTTGATTTCTCCAATTTCTCCACCTCTTTCAGTGTTTTGTATTGGATACCCGATTTGTTATAGGGCCAGAATTTTTCCACTACTGCCTTCAGGTTTTCGTTAAAGGTGAGTAAATCGGCTTTGTAATCTTCCACATCTCCTTTGCGTGGACGCTTTTGAAGTTTCTTCATCATCCGTTCGCTTGGCTCTTCGATCACCACAATCAATCTTCGCGATTTAACTTGCTGTATCTCTTCGATCTTTCCATAACCCATCTGCGCATGCAGTGGGGAAGTTATCGCCAACAACACAATAGCCGACAACACCATTAACTTACTAAATTGCTTCATACAAGGAGTTTACTTTTTTGGATTTTGTTAATAGGGATTTAACTTTCTTTTGTTTTTACCTCGGTATTTGATCAAGGTTTTATCATTCTCGCCATAGCCGGGGTTTTGTTTTTTGTAGAAAGGATGTCTGCGGCTGCGGTATTCTTTGCTTCCGTGCGCGTGGTTGATCTGTACATGGCAATCTTTGAGATAGCATCGGGGCAACTCGGGTATTCGGTAGGTAACACCAAAGTTGAAGTACAAGGCATTCATATTATTTTCAATCACCTTGCTGCTGCCGGGCAACGGCATGGTGTAACTTTTAATTTCGAACGAGGGACGAACAAAAACTTTAAAATATTCCGACAACTCCCGCTCTACCGTTACTCCCAAATCAAAATACATGCCGGTGGTTACGCTCGCGCTAAAATTGCCCGTTGGCGTATAACTGCCAATGTGAACATCACCGGTAAACAGATAGTCTCCTGAGCGATAAAAAGAACCGCCCAAAAGGAGATAATATTTTTGCACAAATCCGGTAGGACTGGCCAATTGTAAATTCGAAATCTTATCGGATAAGGCGGTGGGACTGAGCGTGCCAATGCTCATCAACTCATACGAAAAGCCAGCTCCAATGCGGTAGCGGTTAAATCCATAATATAAAAACAAGTTGAGTGGAATATTCAATGCATTTCCTTTGAAGCCAACATCGGCAGTTCCCGGGTTGGAGACAAATGCACTGCCGGATGGTGGTGTTTTATCTACCGTTGGATCGTTTACCCAATTGCCATAGCGCGTCAGCGTATTTACATCAAAGATTTGTGGGTTAACACCCGGCAATTGGTAAAGACCAAACCCGGTAAGCTGATGACTGAAGTAGGTGTTTCCATAGGCCAGATTGGCTCCGAAAGTAATCTTAGTCAGTATCTTACGAAAAGAACCACTTGATTCACGCTTCGCATAAAAATGGTCTAAAGGAATACCTGAGCCTCCATTATCCTGTGCCGTTAATACCAAGGGCGGAATCACTAGGAATAGGATAAAGAGCGCTATTTGAACGGTCGATTTCAGAATACGGTTTTTTCGAAGCTTAAAGATAAGAATTAGAACAAATTAGTTTCTATTGTTTCCGAATGTGGTTTCTAACGAACTGAAGGTGTGGTATAGTACCTGACCTTTTTTAACCTGATAAGTGAAGGTACGCTCATCTCGCTCACGTCTGACACCACCCAGGCTAAGCGTGACGGTGGACTGTCCTTCAGGCAATGGAACGCGGGCGTAGTAGATACTATGTGGCAGGGTTTGCCAATTGCGCGTGTCTGCTTTTGCGGTGAGGGTATTGACCACTCCTAAGAGAGCACCCCACCGTTTGTCTTCTTTCTTAGCGGTATATTCAGATGCCTTCTTAATGGCCAGACGAATCAACGCTTTGCTCATTTCAAAACCCATCCTTTCCTCTAAAACTTTGAAGGCAATCTTATTGACATCTTCGGTTAACTCGAGTGGATAGGTTTGGTCATTCAACTTCAACTCGCCTTCATCAAAATACAAGGAGCGCTCTACATAGCGTGGAAATGCCACGTGAAAGAATTCCAGCCGGGTTAATGCATCCACCTCGTCACGAGAGTAATTGGACTTTTGAAAGCGGAAGGTAAGATTAAGCTCATTGTTTCGAAACACAAAATAATCGCTGCCATGGTCGATCACAAAGTTGACGCCCCACTCTGCTTTGTAAGGTGCTAAGCCCGTGTGCCAGAAAAAAATCAACTCCCCTCCTTCTGAAGGAACGTATTGGTAATCGGGCATACCAAATTCTTCTTTATACTTATCAAAATCACTTTGCATCCCACTCAGCCAAGCGGTGCGAAGGATATCCAGTTTCAATTGGCGAGGCGCTGATACTTGAAACATGGATTGGTATTCATTTTGGTAAGATTCCCAGGCATTTTTGTAGGCAATGAATGCGTTGTTGTAATCTTTATCGGCATCATAAATAATGCCCATCAGATTTTGGATGAACGCATCTCGTTTGTAATAATTATCCGAAGAATAGCGGTCGCTCAACTGTTGTAAACGGATGTTGAGCCTGCGGCATTCCACTAATGCTTCTTCTGTTTTCTGCATCTTTAAGTAGTTGATCGCCTTGTAGTAAAGCAGCATCAGATGTTCGTGATCTTCACCCCTGTAAACGGTAATGGTCGGGTTGATTAAGTAAGAAGCGCCTTCGCTGAAGTAATCGATCTTAAAGTCTTCCCAAAAGAGGTAAGCCTGCTCAAAATAGGAGTTGCTTTCCTCATATTGCCCCAACATCGATAGCACCAATCCTTTATTGACAAAGTGAAGAAACCGATCGCGGCCTGTATCGCTGTCTTTGGCTTTGAGCGTTTTCAAAGCAGATGGCAAATCACCGCTTTCAAACTCCCGATTGAATTGATAATGTGCCTGGTAATAGGTGGCACATGAACTGACGATTGCCACTACAAAAAGCACGGACGCGCACCGGAACAGGAATGGATACCCAAATCGAAAGCGGAGGTGCTTGGCTAAAATCATAATCAGCTTTTATGCCTCACTAATTGCGGATGAATTTTTTGATCTCCTGCTGGCCGTACCAAATTCGTTTGTTGGTTTCCATGTCGGTGAGGAACAAGGTGGTGACATAGTTCACTACCCGTCTCTTGTTGTATACATCGGTTTCGGAAGTCATTTCGCCAAACAGCATGAGGTTGGCTCCTGTTTCTTTGCCCCATTGCGAAACGGTTTCGGGACTGGCGAAGTCTTGCTGCTGTGCGCGCTCCTCGCGAATCTTATCTCGAAAGGCATCACTTTCTACTAGGTCGGCAACACCCGAGTTGAAAATGGCGAGTTCCATCTTTTTGATGTAGTTCGATGCATCGATATGCTCGCTGGTCTTATTCTTAATTAATCCTACGATGATGGCGGGTTTTTTGCCGAGGGTTTTTGCGTAGTCTTTAAACTTCTCGCTGGCCAGCAAATCGGTAATCATGGTGTTGGCCACCTGCCGCGAGTCGCTATCGTTCCATCTTCCACTTAAATCAATCTGTTGCCCCGGATCGATGCGCGACACGGAGCGAGCGCATCCTGCTACCAACAAAACAATCAGGGAAACTTGGATCCATCGGAACTGCATACATCAAAAGGTTTTACCAACAACTACACGCGAAAATCAGGCCAATCTTATCTTACAATGTTTTTAAACGCTGGATTGTTTCTTTCGGGCTGGCCGAAGAAAACACGAAGTTGCCGGCCACCAGCACATCGGCTCCTGCCGCAATTAACAAGGGAGCATTTTGAGTATTCACCCCGCCATCTATCTCAATTAAGGCTGAAGCATTTCGGGAAGCAATTAACGCCTTGATTTCCTTTACTTTAGAATAGGTATTCTCAATGAACTTTTGCCCGCCAAAACCGGGATTCACCGACATCAGGCAAACCAAATCAACATCGGCAATAATATCTGCCAACTGATTGACAGGGGTATGTGGGTTTACCGCCACTCCCGCTTTAATTCCTAAAGCTTTGATCTGCTGAATATTTCGGTGAAGATGGGGACATGCTTCGATATGAACGCTGATGACCTTCGCTCCTGCTTTGAAGAAAGCCTCTACGTATTTCTCCGGTTGCACAATCATCAGGTGCACATCTAACGGCTTGGTAGCGTGCTTGTTAATGGCTTCCGTTACCGGAATTCCGAAGGAAATATTGGGCACAAATACACCGTCCATAATGTCCACGTGAATCCAGTCAGCTTCGCTTTCATTTATCATCTTTACTTCACGTTCCAGATTGGCAAAGTCGGCTGCGAGTATGGAGGGTGCAATAATGGGCATGGTTTATTTTTTGTTCTGAAAAGGTAGTTCAATTGATTGGGCAAAGATACGGTTCGAAACAAATCTTGGGGTTGGCACATTGATTTATTTTGAGCGGTGTTCAGGCGTCTGACACCTTGGAGGTGTCGTGACGCCACAAAGGTTTAACACTCTGTTAAGGATTTAAAGGGCATTGAAATCCTCCATCAAACTTGAATTTTAAGTAGTTTCGCCCCAGATTATTTTGATCATGAAGTTATACGAGCAGTTTCCCATTTCGCTGACGAATTCACTTTCCGGAAAGAAAGAACTTTTCCAACCTGTAAACCCCGGACATATAGGGATGTATGTGTGCGGGCCTACGGTTTACAATGATGTGCACCTCGGCAATGTGCGCACCTTTCTGACTTTCGATGTAATCAGTCGCTACTTCCGTCACCTTGGATATAAAGTGCGCTATGTGCGCAACATTACGGATGTGGGGCACTTGGAAAATGATGCGGACGAAGGGGAAGACAAAATCGCCAAGAAGGCGCGCCTCGAACAACTGGAGCCCATGGAAGTGGTGAAACACTACACCGAAGGTTTTCATGAAGTGTTGCGCCAGTTCAACATGCTGCCGCCCAGCATTGAACCTACTGCCACCGCACATATTGTAGAGCAAATTGAAATCACCAAGCGCCTGATTGAGAAAGGGCTCGCGTACGAAGTAAATGGTTCGGTATACTTCGATGTACCGAAATACAATGAGTCGCATGACTATGGTATTTTATCCGGACGCAAGATTGAAGAGCTGATGGAGAGCGGACGCAAACTCGACAGTCAGGATGAGAAAAGAAACAAGGTAGACTTTGCTTTGTGGAAGAAGGCCTCTCCTGCTCACATTATGCGCTGGCCTTCTCCGTGGGGCGATGGTTTCCCCGGCTGGCACATCGAGTGTACTGTGATGAGTACGAAATATTTAGGCGAAACCTTCGACATTCACGGAGGTGGTATGGATTTAAAGTTTCCGCACCACGAATGTGAGATTGCACAGGCGGTAGGCGCCAACGGCAAAGATCCGGTGCGCTATTGGCTGCACTCGAACATGCTCACGGTGAACGGACAAAAGATGAGCAAATCGTTGGGCAATTCCTTTTTGCCTCGGGAACTCTTTGCAGGTTCGCACAAACTACTCGACAAAGGCTACAGCCCGATGACGGTGCGCTTCTTCATGTTGCAATCGCACTACTCTAGTACACTTGATTTCTCCAATGAAGCCATGCAATCGGCTGAGAAAGGATTTAAGAAACTGGCGCAAGCGTTGACTTTCATTAAAAAGACAGAAGTACCATCACATGCGGTTGCTTCTGATCTGACGACCGAGCTCAATCGGATGGCCAATGAATGCTACACTTCGATGAGTGATGATTTTAATTCAGCCAAAGCCATTGCCGCGCTTTTTGAAATGTCGGCACGGATTAATGATATCAAGTCGGGCAACCTGGCGATGGATAAACTGGATGCTACCGCCTTTGCCTATTTCAAATCCACCTACATCACTATCATGGAAGATGTGCTGGGGTTGAAAGAAGAAAACGAGGCGGCAGGCAGTCATTTGGAAGGAGCCATCAATGTATTGATTGAATTGCGAAAGAAAGCGCGCACCGATCGCAACTACGCTTTGTCGGATAAAATTCGCGATGACTTACAAGCCATTGGTGTGCAACTGAAGGATGGTAAGAATGGAGAGATGACTTACACCATTGATTAATGCTGAAGAAGCTATTCATATTACCCATTCGCTTTTATCAGGGAGCGATCTCTCCGCACTTGGGTTCACACTGCCGCCATACACCTTCTTGTTCGCAATACACGATTGAGGCTATTCAAGAATGGGGAGTGTTGAAAGGGATTTGGTTGGGATCAAAGCGCATTGGGCGCTGCCATCCATGGGGTACGAGCGGGTATGATCCGGTGCCGAAGAAGAAGTAACTGGGTTGGTTAATGGTTAATCGTTAATCGTTAATGGTTAATCGTTAATGGTTAATCGTTAATGGTTAATCGTTAGTAGTTAATAGTCCTCCTAACTTTTTTTGTTGATGTTAACTAATGCTTGTACTCCGAATAAGTAACAAATGATTTTCCATTATAAAGAGAGAGACCTGTTTCTCTTGTTCCCACCCATATAGTACCGGCCTTATCTTCCAGAATAGACCAAATACTATTATTAACAAGTCCATCGCGTGTGGTAAAGCGAGTGAACGATTTACCATCGTACCGACTCAATCCTGCACCGGCATCTCCACCGAACCAAAGGTTTCCATTTTTATCTTCGATGATGCGCGTAACACCACCGTATAACCCGTCCTTCTTAGTAAAACTGGTAAACGATTTTCCATCATAGCGGTAGGCTCCTCCCCAATTGCCGAACCAAATGTTTCCTTCTCGATCTTGAACTTGAGGCCATGCCCATTGGTGTGGTTTGGGTTTTGGTCCATCCTGAAATAATTCTTCTAACTTCATATTCGTGACCGATTTCCCATCATAGCGATACACACCATCATTCGCGCGTACGCCCAACCAAATGTTCCCCTCTCTGTCTTCCAGCATTCGTTCGATGTTATGGTTGGTGCTGAGAAATCCACCTTTATCTTTAGTGACTATAAACGGTGTAAAGGATTTGCCATCGTAAATAAAAACACCATCGATGGTTGCAAACCAAAGCTTTCCATTTCTGGTTTGCATGATACTGAATATCCATTTCGAATTGCGGTAAAGTTCATTCTTGTTGGATGGTAATTCTTTTGGCAACGGAATTTCTATGTTGGTAAATGTTTTACCATCGTACAGAGAGAGCCCCGCCTTTGTACCGATCCAAATTTTTCCGTTGGCATCTTCCAACAGGCAATAAATTTGATTACTGATTAGTCCATCCGTTACCAAATACCGGCTAAACGATTTACCGTCATATTTATAAAGTCCGTTTTCGGTGGTTCCAAACCAAAGGTTGCCCGCTTTGTCTTGCAGGCTGCATTGCACATTGCCATAGTTGGGAGAGCCGAAGGTTTTGATAAGTTTGGGATGCTCCCTCTCTTTTGGCAACTCTTTTCTAACGGGCCCGCTGCAACCGAAGAATAAAGTAACCGCGATTAAAATATGGCAAGTAAGTGAGCGCTTGTTCATCTTATTTTGTTTTGAGTATCAACTTCAACAAAGCTACACTACTGTGAGCGATGCATTTGCCAACGAATTGTTAAACTCTAAAGATGTATTGGTAGGTGGCAATCGAACGCTTACTATTCTGGGCGGCAGCCCGACTGGCTTTTGTATAGTTCCAACCTGTGTTTGTGTTGAAACAACAGCAGACATAATCCTCACTAATAATATCTTTTTCTGGACAAGCGATTGAGATTAGCTTATTAGCGTTCTATTCACTTGGTCTATCAGTAGAAGTAATTGAATACAACTTCCATTGCCCATTTCTTTTTCTCCACAACTCTGTCCAAGCAAAGTCAGTTTTTTGAAGTGCTCTTGTGGAATCGTTTTTGGCTATAAGTTCCACATGTTTTTGCACAAGAACGTGCGCAAAGGTCGCATCGTTGGAAATGATATAGACGGGCTCTTTAAAGTTCTCCCATTTAATAAACTCTACACTGCTGAAGTAATTTTCGAAGCGACTAATCACTTGGTCATAAGATAAATAGGATACCGCACCATTTTTTACCTGACATAGGGTGTCTCCAAATATTTCACTAAAGAGTATGACATTTTTAGCAAGATGTGCCTCTTGCTCCTTTTGTTGCAGGCTCCTAAGCACATTCAATTCCGAACTATTATTACTACTACGGCACGAGTTCAGTAGAAAACAGATTGCACATATTATTAAAATTCTAATTTCGTTCATCACGTCTATTTACAATTTGGATCATTGTTTTTTCTATATTTTGAAATAAGAGAATTTTACTTCTTCTGTTTTCCCCTCACTTTCAATAACAACATAAATGTCCATCTTTTTATTGCCAAGACGCACAAAAGTAAATTTATCAAAATAGATTTTATCATCAGTAACTTTTACCAGTTGAAAGTCAATTGTTTTGTCTTTTTCCTCCCATCCTTTCAAGCTCGAATGAAAATGTTTTAACCTGAGAACAAGCGTGCTATTTTCTTCCAAGATGGTGGCGAGTTCGTAGAATTTAACTTTTCCATTTATAACCAATTTAAACGCACACATCATAGATCCACCCAATGGGGGTGTCCAAACTTCTTCTGTTATTCCGCCAAACGCTTCGCCTCGCCAGTGTCCTTCAATCCAGCCAACGGCATTTAAATTAGCTTTTGGTGAGCCCACACTGTCCGAAAAAGCAAGTGTGTTTTTGAATTTTTCCTGACTGTAAATCGTTGTTGTAGTCAGAAGATACATCAAAGCAAGAGTAATCAAACGCATATAGATGGGCTTTTAGCTTAAAATAAAAAACTTAACCAAAGGTGCCGCGCAGCACACATTACTTGATCTTAGCAGTTAAAATAAGTAGAGCTTTTTCAAGTTCTGGATCCCTACCGTTCTGAAAGTCCGCCAGTGTGCGCTCCACCCTGATATCAGGAATAATCCCAACTCCAACAAATTCCTTCCCGTCCGGATATGTATCTCGTTTGGTACATACCCTTGCTTGCGCTCCACCGGGTAAAGTGAAATAGAATGGCTGCCCTGTGCTGCCAAAAGTAGGTGCACCCACAGTGCTGAAGTGAGATTGTCCGCTCGCATAAATCAAAAAGTCTTCAGCAGCAGACGCGGTACTATGACCGATAAGGATGACTGTAGGTACTACTATTTTCTTCCTATTTGTTTTTGTGCGTTTAGGTGAGTTCGGAAAGTCAAAATAATATTGATCCATGTAGTTTAAATAAGCCTTTCTAAATTCTGCATTGCCAGCTGTGTCTTGCGGATTGACCATCTCTCCCCACGCCTTATAAGCTGCAATATGGTTTCGTGTTTGGCTCATTGCCCCTACTACCCTTTTATTTGGAATAAGATGCTTCAGAATTTCCAAGCCATATTGACCATTTCCACCTCCATTTTTTCGCAGGTCGATAATCAAACCTTCTGCTTGATAAAGTTTGGGAATGTGAGCTACAAATATGGAATCAATAGCTGGTTCTTGAAATGAATTCAAAGCAACATAAGCGATTTTTTTTTCAAGCCATTTAAATTCGAATTGATCGGTATTAGATACAACCGGGAATATCTCCATTTCAGAGCAGCGTGCATGTGTTACTGTTAACTCAACAACTTCGCCATTTGGCTTTCTGAGTTTTAATGCATAGCTCGCGCCTTCAAGGCCTTGAAGTAAATCTTGAGTTGCTATATCTTCCAATATGTGAGCCGTGGACGAGGAAATGTAAGGCGCAATAAATTGCGCTATATAGTCTTTTGTTTCGAGACCGTTTACTTCCACTAACTCACTTCCAGGAGGAATGATATCTTTCTTTGATGGATTTATTCGTGTTACAATTGCCTTGTGTTGAATATTTTCAAAGAACATTCTGTATGATCCGAACATAGTCGTCATAAGTTTGAATTGCACATGATTTGGAAAGTCTATAGTAGTATGACCATCCTTTAGGGTAGCGCAAAAATATTTCAATAGCCGATAGTATTCGTAGTCATCTTTTGTTTGTTGCACTTTATCAATCAAGCTCACGTACAGACTATCCCATTTTTTTTTATCCACTTTATTGAGATAAACGAAATTGTAATTTACTTCTTGCCAGAACTTGGAGAGGCCGTAGACTTTTTCGGCTGGAGTTAATGTATTTGGAGCCTGCGCAATTGTTTCACTTATTATTAGTAGAAATGGTAGCAATATAAACTTTCGCATCAGTACTGTATCTTTTTTCGTTTGATAACCACCTCGTCTAAACTATCCAATGATTTAATGCGCTTGTTTACATAATCTACTCCGGTTCGTATTTGAGAGTTAGCTATGTAATAGTACCAACCGTTTTCTCCAATTTCTCCTGTAGTGGAACTATTTAAATCACGATCGTCAATAACTTCTTGCTGTACAATTGAATCTAATGACTCATTAAGATAAAACCGCCTGATCAGAGATCCTTGATGCCCAATCAAACTGTTTTTGTAGAAAGCGAGCCCATCTATCGCCTGAGGCACAACTGTAAACTCATTTTGCAATACCGAGTATACTTTAGTTGTGGCATCTATTTTAAGAAGGCCCTCCGTACATGAAACAAATAGAATTTTGTTGTCTTGTGACAGTGTTATCCCATTCAAAAAAGTAAATCCATTTGGCTTTAGAAATTCTTCAATAATAGAAGACCCAAATTTGAGGTAGTAAATTTTGTTGTTCACGGATTCAGTGATGTAAACATCACCATTTTTGGCAACTGTAAGGTCGTTGAAGCCAATGTCTTCGCTCACATTAGAATTTACATCATACGTCTGAATCAATTTACTGCTCGACAAATCGAAGCAGTATAGCCTCGATTGCCACCGGTCATCTAAAATGGAGGGGGTTGTAGGGATAGATTTGCCTTTAGTGCTCACAGCCCAAAGTTTGTTTCTTAGTGAGTCAACCTCCATTCCAAACACACTCCATAAATTATTTGTGCCAGTTTCAGCGAAGTCGTTATAACTCCCATCTAGCTTGATAGCTATAATTTTTCTTTTATACATACTGCTAACAAAGACCAGATTGCTTTTGGGGTCATAGGCTGTTCCTTCCGGAATCAAATCAGGCTCAGCTATCACTGCTAATGTATCTGAAGAAGCCGATGCTACATTCTTTTCCTTTGAAGAAAAACAACTTGCCCATAATGATGCCAACAGTAACAAAAAGAGAAACCTGATAAAGTTGGTATTCATAGATAAATCCTCTTATAGTGCATTTTAACTTTTCTTAACCTAAGCCGAATGTGTAGCAGTGATAACCGGACAAAAATTATTGCCTCTTAATTTCAAAATTCGAAGTCAAAACCATCGCATAGCGTACACAGAAAGACAATAAATGTCAACATAAAGGTGTGATGACTACTTTATACATTGAGTCCAGTCTGGTCAAACTACTTATTGCATAAGTTAATGACTCTATTTCTGAAATCATGAAAATTATCTTTGTCTTCTTTAAAGCTTGCGTGGCTAATCATTCTTACTGCCACTAGGTTATGTTCCGGATCAATTATTAAATAGTTGCCTAAATAACCGTCAGCACGATAAGTTACTTTTCCGGTAAACTCTCTTTTTCGTAGCGATAGATTTCTGGGTGATAATAAGTCATTGATGCCAGCCCATGGTGCTGCACCAAAAATAGATTCCACTTTCGCTGTATATTCTTCTGTGGTTTTGTAAACACCCTTCAGTTGTTGCGCTTTGAAGACAAAGTCGACAGGCAACTCCGACTTCTTTAAATTGCCGATGATTTCGTCATCCACAATGGTGGTAGTATACTGATAGTCCAGCCACCACAACAATCCATATCCTTTGAATTTTTCGCATGGTGTTATTACCTGCTCCATGTCCTCAGGTTTTATTATTTCGACACCCTTATACTTTCCTTTGTTGAGTAAGAGTAGACCAATTTTAATAAAATCACTCGGTTTGATCTGGCACCCCGACATTACGTGAGGATTGCCTTTCGAATCTAAAGACCAAGTGAAATCAGTAATGCCCAAAGGCTTGAAAAGCCGCTCACCAATGTATGTATCCATCCTTCGGCCCGTAATTTTTTGTATTACACCTGCCATTAGATTCAGCGACTTGTTATTGTAACTCCATACTTCTCCGGGTAATGTTGATAGTTCAGCAGCAAGTGCTAATTGTACAAAATCCGAGCTAGGATAAATCTCAATGGATGCATTAGGGTTGTTTTGGATTCCCGAAGTCATTGTTACAAGATGCCTTACTGTAATTCGTTGCTTTTGACCCTGCTTCCATTCGGGGTAAAATTCGTAAACAGGAACATCCAGATTTTTCAATAATCCATCGGTAAGAAGGCAAGCCACTGCTAATCCAACAATGCTTTTGGTACATGACATGCTCTCAATTTTGGCATCGGGTTGCCCAATCCCCATATATTCTTGAAGAATCAAGCGATCATTTTGGTAAATGATAAGAGATTCTGAGTTGGTGGCTCTGGCTCCTTCAAGCAAGTATTCGAGGTTCTTTTGGTTAATTGTCTGGCCAAGACAAATAGAAACGGAAAGAATGGCTACTAGAGTCGATTGATATTTTAACATGACAGGTTGGTTTACAGGTTCCTTGGACGGCAAAACTAGGCCGCATGTTTTGATTTGCCCCCATTAGATTATTACACTGAATCCTGTGCAATCTATTTTTCGACTCAAGAAAGGGATTTGATAAAAGTAGATGGAGACTGTCCGTTCTTTCGCTTAAAGAAGCGATAAAATGTAACATAGTTAGAGAACCCACAACCTTTTACGAGGTGGTCTAGCGAATACTTCAAATGTTCCCGTAAGCGCAGTTTTTCTTCCAGAGCGCGGAGTCGGTAGCTATTTATATAATCATAGAAGTTTTGGTTAAAGCCAGTATTGATAATCTGCGAAAGCGATGTACGACTCCAACCAATTTGTTCGGCCAGCGAATCAAGCGTCAATTCGTTATCCAAGTAGAACTTCTTAGAATTCATTAAGGCATCCAGTTCCTCCTTTTTCAAAACAGAAACTTCCTCTCGTTGTGCCGGTGTTTCAATCGAGGCAAACGGTTTCCAATTTTTGCGCATGATCAGTGATGCAAGTACAAAATGCCCTGAAAAGGAAAACATAACCATGGCTACTTTAACCATACCACTAGCTATTTTCTCTCCTATAGGCAAATATTGTACTCCCATCACAATAGGAATACCCAGCGCTGAAACACTCACCAGATTAACTATGTTTGAGGAAATTCGGTCCCACTCGATCTCGTTACTAGAAAATTCTGAGCTAATTCTGTTTCGATAAATACTTAAACCTCTAAATATTTTAACCACATAGAAAGTGTAAAAAGTTAAGTATATGAACACAATCCAGATAGGGTCGGTTAACTCCGGTTTTGTGAACATCATTAACTTCTCTTTGCTACTCATTAAGTAAGTTGGAATCATCATTATAGCAACCAAGCTAGGAACTACAAAATGTATCCAAGACGTTGTCGATACTTGGGCAGCGCGACTCTGATAAACGTACAACGCAGGTAAGAAAACAAAATAGGCCGGAGTGCCAATAAAAAGCACATGAGGTAACTGATGAATAAGATCAGAGTTTCTTACAATGTATTCAATGAAAATAATGGAATTTGCCGCTATGACTACCAGAAGCCAATAGAACGGCTTTTGGTCGATTACAGTTTGAAAGGAATATAATAGATAAACCACACCAATGGCAGAACTAACAATTGCACTGAATAGGAAAAGAGAGGACCAATCAAAATGCATAAGAATAGAAACAACAAGAACAAATTTAACAATTGCACTATGAAATCTCTGATTGTTCTACGAAGGAATCGGTTTGGCATTTGTTATAGTAGGGTGTAGCGCTGGGTGCATTCGTTTTGCATATACTTGTGCACGTTTTCCGGAAGCTCGTGCTAACATCCCGGATACGAGTTCACGTTTGCCGCATGCGAGTGGTAACTTTGCGACAGTGAGTGTTAACTTGGCGACTGCAAGTTTTAACTTCGCGACTGCGAGTGGTAACTTCGCGACTGTGAGTGTTAACTTGCCGACAGCGAGTGTTAACTTTGCGACAGCGAGTGTTAACTTTGCGACAGCGAGTTTTAACTTGGCGACAGCAAGTGGTAACTTGCCGACTGCAAGTGGTAACTTTTTGGATGACATTATAACCATCTAACCTGACAGAATTTCAGTAACGCTAGCTCTTATATTATCACTGTTTTCTAAAAAACAGTTGAGTGTTTAAATATCGTTAGTAATAGATAACGATTTTCTCAATTATGCCGGTTAAGAAGGTAAAAAGGCATGGTTTGTATGCCGTTTGTTCACAAGTAAAATGCCCCCGGACCTTTCCCCCGATTCCTCAGACCAATGGGCTGAGACATCGGAATAAAGGACGGAGCTCTCGAGACAAAGGACCCGGAACATCGGAATAAAGGACCGAGCTCTCGGGACAAAGGGCTGAAGCCTCGGAACATAGGACGGAAGGCAACAGATGTATCTTCTGAAGCAGCTGGAACATAGGACGGAGGCATCGGGTGAATCTTCCGATTGAGTTGAATGATCGGAGGCTTGCGCTAAATCTGCGGAGAGGTAGGTTTTAGGAATAGAGAGGTGTTAGATAAAGTTTTGTGGAGTAATTTGGGGTCTTTAGTCGCAGACTAAGGATAGCTGGGAGGAGCTGGTAGTTAGCTCCATGCCTTCTCAAGGTTTATTGTCTCACTACGTGGCTGTTTTTCAGATGACAGTAAATCTATGTCAACTTTTACAGGAATATCTGATGCAAGACCAGCAATAAAACAACTCCCAACTGATAAAATTGGAATAGATTCAAAGGATAGTTTGTCTAGATATGCGATCGTCTTTTCAATTGCCTTTATGTCAAGGTCATTAATTAAACGATGAATAAAATAGTTGTGTAATTGAGAAATTATTGTCGGAGAAATGTCGTACGGTCTTTGGCTTGAAACCGTTAAGAAAGTGCTGAATTTTCTTCCTTCCTTAATTAGTTCTTCAAAGGTTTCAAGGCGGTAATCTTTCCATGTTTCACTTTCTCTCTCAGAGGCAGATGAAAGAATATTATGAGCTTCATCTATAATTATGTGCAAGGACTTATTTTCAAAATCCCCGGCTTCTTTATGTTCGTCATAAAGCTGCTTCACAATGATGAGTGGCAGAGTCTTTTTCATCTCTAGGTTTACATCCTTGAGATTTACTACTTCTAAATTACTATTTTGTCCCGCATTGCTTTCAACTGAAATAAGATTACCAAGCATATCGAATTTCTTGAACATTCTGCCAATGAGTGGGCGAATATGTTCTTGATTGGAATAGCCATTGATTATTTCATGATAGTATTGAGATAATATTTTGAACTTAAGTTTACCAAGATTTGAGGTGTCAATTGTAATGTCGTCAATATTTGGAAATGCATCTTCTAAAACACCGTCAATGTCCGAATTAGCATATTTATGTCCAATATAGTATGTCGTGCTATTTGAATGATACTTTAATTCACCTGACTCAATAATGTTAAGTATTCCCGAAACTACATTTTGCCCAATAGCTTCCACATGCCTTAGATGGCTAAAAAGTTCACTAAAAATCGCAACCGATAAGTTCGCATCGCCTTTTTGTAATATATCCTTAACTATTTTCTTAATGTTTTCTTTTGACCTGTTTTCAAAGTCTTCTTCTAAGTAATTATTTTTGATTGCGCGATTTAAAAAAGGCTTTTGTGTTTTTTCGGTTGCCTCCAATAGTACAGAGATTATTTCGAGGCGCTCGATATTCTCCTGCTTGATTGGATATTTATCTCCGTCTGAACTCCGAGTAGTCAAATTGAATGTCTTCTTCTCCTTAGTAATCAACTCCTCTTTAGTGTATTCGCCATTAAAGTCGATAACTACGAACCGCGAGTGTTCATTGAATTTTAGGTTATTTTCATTTAATTTAAAGAGCTCAGTAAATATCCGTGCAAGTGTATTGGACTTCCCACTTCCAGTGTTTCCAAAAATGCCGATATGGCTTGCGAAGAGTTTTCTAATACTAAGCTTTATATCTTGCGATGGCTCTTCTGTTAACACACCAATCTTTATTGTTTTTTCTCGATTGAAAAATCGATGAAGCTTATTGAATTCTTCTTTATCAAGTAAGTAACACTCATTATCAATCAAAGGCATCTCCTTAATGCCCTGTTTGAACTTGTCTTCTTTCTTGTCAAAATGCCCGAATAAAGAGACGTCTAGAAAACGAGATATTTTTAATTCACTCTTTTTATATTCTCGATTGTAAATGGTTTCTTCTTTGACATATTCTCCTTCCACCTTACCTATTATTTCAATGAAACCTTTCGAGATTTTAATATAGCTTCCAACCGAAACATTCTTTATAATTCTACCCCTGTAAGATAGATGGGATAAATTCTTATCCTTTTTTACCTTGACCTTTATTTTTCTACCCTCAACAGACGAGACGGTTCCAATGATAAAAATAGACTCCTTTAATAGAATTTCGTTTGTATTACTCAGTTGGTTCGCCATTATCGCTTCTCATTTTTTCAACAACTTTTTTCAAGACATTTTCTGTAAAGCAATCAAGAGTATATTTATCCTTTTCATTACTTGGAGTTAAAACTTGCACATTTGGATGTTGCGCAACTTCCAACTTGATTTTCATTTTTTCCATCGAGGCTTGTGAGCAGCAAACAAATATTCTAAGTGTCGGATTAGCTTTTGCGGCTCTAAGCGTAATCTCCTTGATATGCTTATCCTCCATTGAAAATCCTATGACAAGTAATTCATAATAATAGAGGTTTAGAACAGTTTGCACATGTTTAGATTCCTCTGGATTTACAACAAGTATTTTTTTATACGCTTCAAGAAAATCTTCTCCTGTTTTTGCAGAAATTGAATCATCAAAATGATTTAGGGAATGAGAAAAAATTATTTTGTCAGCTAACTGATTCCAAGATAAGGAGCCGTGAATTTTAATAATACTGAAAACAGGAATATCAGATACATGGTCGAAATGAAGACTACGTTGTTGAACGGATTTTTTATAGTTGGCAGGACTAAATGTTGGGTTAAACTTTCCTGAAAATCCATCATTGTACTCAATTTGAAGCCGCTCAAGAGATGTTTCCATCAAAACATCAATGTTGGATGTAAAAAGATTTACCTGTTTGCTTAGAATTGTACTTTTTCTTTGGAGTATAACTTCAGACAGCGCACTAAAAAAGCCATCGTAACTTTTCTTTGTTGCATCTAATTCGGGTGTTGTAGAATTATCAATTACTTTTTTATTAGGTAGAATTACCTTATTAAAGTATTCCTTGTAATGTACTTCTCTTTCTGTGTCACTAGTTGCATTATTTAAATCCTTTTCAATATTACCAAGTAGTGGCAAAAAGGGTTGAGATGTTCCAGCTCCAAACAGGAAGTTAATATTTGAGCTTTGGATAACTTCTGATAATTCTTGTAGCGTTTTTTCTTCCATTCTATAAGTAATTTCGATTTATAAGCTCTTACAATCTTTCATTTCTGTTTTTTACAATATCATAAACAAGTACTCCATTGGCTATTGCATAGTCTGATAAACCTGAGTCTGATGTAATTAAAAACTCACAACCTTTTGCGCATTCCAATATTAAGGAATCTGTTAGTCCTAAATCGTAATAGGTATAGTGCTGAACGGCCTTTATTGACTCAATATATTTTTCAGAACTCAATTTCATTGTTTCAATTATCCGCGAAATGTATTGATACTTCTGCTCTCCACCGAAATCATTTAAAAGATTATCTACCTCAGTCCACACGTTTGGTAGGATCATAAGGTTATCTATCCTAACTATCACTGAAATTAGGTCATTGAAATCCTGCTCTTCATAAATGGAAGTCCTCTTATGGTTATTAATTAGTCTTGGATCCATGAGGCCAAGAATCAACACAATCAATGAATTAGTGTCAATTAATATCATTCCTTATTATTAAAAATGTAAAATCCAATAATCTCTCCTTTGTCGTTAATCCTTATTTTTTTATACATACGGAGAAATTGAAACTCAGAAGTCAAAGCAGTTATGGGATTTGTCCGCTTATTAGTATTTTCAACTAAGTAGGAAACAACAATCTCCCAAGAGTTCTCATCTTTATCAAGCTCTGCTTGTTCTAATCTAAAGTCAGGATTTGATAATGTCGACATATCCTTTAAATGTGCTTTTGCTAAACTCAGAAGGTCCTTAAATGTTAATGTCATAATCGTTTACTTTCTTTTAGAGTATTGTTAGAGTAAATGTATACGCGGTTAAATCTCTCGCATATTTGGATTATACCAATCTGGCGTTTTATTTTCAAATTTCGCCCTTCCCTCCCACACCTCCAAAAAAAGTCTTGTCGTAAAATCTCTACAAAACCGTGTAGAGATTTCATGACAAGAAAGTCCGGAATTCTTTTATATTGTCGGCCGGAGGCAGTTGAGAGTTAATGGTTAATAGTTAATCGGTGTGTGTGTGTTTGCGTGAAGTGCAGACTACTGTCTGAATCAGGATTTGCAGGATTTTAGGATTAGCAGGATGATGGATGAAGCACGAAGGGATATTGGACTGTGACAGTCCCGAGGCGCAGGCTCTGCTGAGAATTGAATAGCTGACGCACGTAATTTTTACCGCTGCAATAGCCTAACTATAAAATCCAAATCGGTACTTGTATTTAGCCTTTTTTCACCTCAGTATCTCCTGTAAGGGACGCTGAGGCACACTGCGATCCAATCCATAACTCTCTCAACATGATAATAATGATGTTTGCCGCAGAGTCCGAAGCGAGGCTCCGCGGAGAGGTAAACAGTTAATCGTTAATCGTTAATAGTTAATCGTTAATAGTTATTGGTCGGATGCTACTTCTTTCGCTTGTGCCCGAAGTGCGGATTGCGGAAGCTGGGTATAGCCAATAGATAATACTGCACACCAAACCCGATGTTCACATCAAATCCATTGTAGGGTGAGTAATACGCGCCTACCGAGGGGCCGATACCCCAGCTATTGGGATTGATCAGGCGTTTCTTTTTTTCAGAAGTTGGAACGGCCACAGGCGCGGCTTTGGGTGCCGTCCACACCGTATCGGAATGAACATAATGCTTAATGCGAATGGTATCGTACTTGTACTTGTAGACAATCGTGTCGCGGTAAGTGATTCGGTAAACCACCGAGTCTTTTGTTTGAGTTTGTGAGAAGGATACGAAAGGAAAAAGAAGCACAAGAATAAGAAGGCACGTCTTCATGCTTGGATTAGGTTAAGATTAAAAGCCATTGATAAATACCAAACTTTTTAAAATTACGGAAAGTCTCGAATATTCGGGTCAGGCTCCGATGCGGTTATTAAGGTATTACGAAAGCAGTAAGCGAATTTCAAGACTTGCAGGTTGGTTATAAGGCCGTATTTCATGTAGGCCTTAAAACCGATGAGATAACATGTGAAAGGGGCAAATTTGAGAGCCCGGGCACTTAAATACCATTCTTTGGCACGCTATTACAACTACCATTTTAGAGGCCGGGAGTAGTTTTGACCAAAATTTAAGATGGTAACTATTAAGTCATTAATGAGCACTTCTCTGCTCATTGTATTCCTGGGCGCTGGTCGCATTTTCGCCCAAAATTCAGTGTCGATCGGAACCAACAACATTAATAATAATGCGGTTTTATGGCTCAATTCACCCAATAAAAATCAAGGTCTTATCATACCGGTAGTATCCGGAAAGTCAGCTGTAACACCCGTTGCCGGGATGATCGTTTTTGATGAAGGTGACAAGAAAATCTACTGCTATGATGGAATTAAATGGATTAGTCTGTCGGGTAGTTCCACGAATGGCGGGGGTGATTTACTTAGCATCAATAATCTAAGCGATTTATCGAATGTGGCCACTTCCCGGCTTAACTTGGGATTAGGATCCATTGCCACACTATCTTCTATCACAAGTACGGAAATTTCAAATAGCACCATCACTGATGCGGACATCTCTCCTACAGCTGCCATTGCCGGAACAAAGGTGAATCCCGCATTCGGTACACAAAACATTTCTACCACCGGAACACTTTCTGCGGGAGCATCGACTACTTTAAACACCGTGAATTACACGTGGCCCAACGCACAGGCGATTGGTACACGAGTGCTTCAAAACGATGGCACCGGTAATTTAACATGGGCTACTCCCAGCGCAGGGCTTTCATCGACACTCAACTCTTCGAATATTTTCGTAGGCAATGCGAGTAATGTAGCATCGGGAGTTGCCATGAGTGGCGATGCTACGATTGCAAATACAGGCGCGCTTACGATTGCCAACAATGCGATTACATCCGCCAAGATTAATGACGGTACAATTTCGGATGCAGACATCTCTGCTACAGCCGCCATTGCGGGAACAAAGGTGAACCCTGCATTCGGCACACAAAACATTTCTACAACAGGAACGCTTTCTGCGGGAGCATCGACTACTTTAAACACCGTGAACTACACGTGGCCCAACGCACAGGCGATTGGTACACGAGTGCTTCAAAACGATGGCACCGGTAACTTAACATGGGCTACTCCCAGCGCAGGACTTTCATCGACACTCAACTCTGCGAATATTTTTGTGGGCAATGCGAGTAATGTAGCATCAGGAGTTGCCATGAGTGGCGATGCTACGATTTCAAATACGGGCGCAACGATGGTTCGATTTCCGATGCGATCTTGCCAACAATGCGATTACATCTGCCAAGATTAATGAAACGCCCAGGCGATTGGTACACGATGCTTCAAAACGATGCAGACATCTCGACACTCAACTCTGCTACAGCCAAGTAATGTACATCGGGAGTTGCCATGAGAACAAAGGGTGCACTTACACCGCCAACAATGCGATTACATCTGCGGTACACAAAACATTTCTACCACCGGAACGCATTTCTACCACAGGAACCGGAGCATCGACTACTTTAAACACCGTGAATTATACTTGGCCCAATGCCCAGGCGATTGGTACACGAGTTCTTCAAAACGATGGCACCGGTAATTTAACTTGGCTACCCCAAGCGCAGGACTTTCATCGACACTCAACTCTGCGAATATTTTTGTGGGCAATGCGAGTAATGTAGCATCAGGAGTTGCCATGAGTGGCGATGCTACGATTTCAAATACGGGTGCACTTACAATCGCCAACAATGCGATTACATCTGCCAAGATTAATGACGGTTCAATTTCCGATGCAGACATCTCTGCTACAGCCGCCATTGCCGGAACAAAGGTGAACCCCGCATTCGGTACACAAAACATTTCTACCACCGGAACGCTTTCAACCGGAGCATCGACTACTTTAAACACCGTGAATTATACTTGGCCAAATGCCCAGGCGATTGGTACACGAGTTCTTCAAAACGATGGCACAGGTAACTTAACATGGGCTACTCCCAGCGTAGGACTTTCATCGACACTCAACTCTGCGAATATTTTTGTAGGCAATGCGAGTAATGTAGCATCGGGAGTTGCCATGAGTGGCGATGCTACGATTTCAAATACGGGTGCACTTACAATTGCCAACAATGCGATTACATCTGCAAAGATTAATGATGGCACAATTTCCGATGCAGACATCTCTGCTACAGCCGCCATTGCCGGAACAAAGGTGAACCCCGCATTCGGTACACAAAACATTTCTACCACCGGAACGCTTTCAACCGGAGCATCGACTACTTTAAACACCGTGAATTACACTTGGCCCAATGCCCAGGCGATTGGTACACGAGTACTTCAAAACGATGGCACAGGTAACTTAACATGGGCTACTCCCAGCGTAGGACTTTCATCGACACTCAACTCTGCGAATATTTTTGTAGGCAATGCGAGTAATGTAGCATCGGGAGTTGCCATGAGTGGCGATGCTACGATTGCAAATACAGGTGCACTCACAATCGCCAACAATGCGATTACATCTGCCAAGATTAATGACGGTACAATTTCGGATGCAGACATCTCTGCTACAGCCGCCATTGCAGGGACAAAGGTGAACCCCGCATTCGGTACACAAAACATTTCTACAACAGGAACGCTTTCAAGTGGAGATGCAACCATCACGAGATTGACTAACTCGGGATTTACTCAATTGGGTAGTGGCTCGCCAGCAATCAAAACAGCCCTCATTACCGGGCTCACAGCAGGAAACGAGACCGGGTTTATTGGAATTTCATTTGCAGGTATAACAACTGCAGATAAAATAGTCTCGGTATCTGTTATGGTAAATTATGATGGAACCGGCAATAGTTGGATACCCCCAAATTATGTTGCAACATATGGCTATTATTTTACCTGGTCAGTAGTGGGGACTTTGATTTGGATTACAAATTATCTGGATGGAAGTTTTGGATCGGGGCAGATATTGAGTAAGCCGGTCAGAATATTTATTACCTACATGGAGTAAATGAACAGTATGAAAAAACTAATATCGTTAGGTCTAATGATTTTTAATCTGCCTGCGTGGTCGCAAGAGATTGATTATCCAAAAAAACTAAAAGAATTGGGCATTGAACTTACTGCTCCAATAAATCCAAAGGCTAATTATGTCAGGGCAGTTCAATCAGGTAAACTGCTATTCGTTTCATGTCATGGTCCTTTAAAAGCAGATGGTACTTATATCACCGGTAAACTGGGAAAAGATTTAACACTTGAGCAGGGAACAAATGCAGCAAGAGTTGCAGGCATTTCTATACTTTCCACCTTGTTGAGTGAATTAGGTGATTTAAATAAAATAAAAAGGATCGTTCAAGTGCACGTTTGGGTGAATAGTGAATCTGATTTTTCAGACCAAGCTAAAGTTGCGAATGGTTGTTCTGATCTGCTCGTGGCTGTATTTGGTGAGAATGGAAAACATTCACGAACAGTGATTGGAGCAAACTCGCTAGCATATACTATTGCTTTAACCATTGAAATGGTTGTAGAGCTGAAATAATGAAGGGAAAGGCAATCGAGCGGTAACATAGAATAAAATAAAGGATAAATGACATTTTCAGAAGTTCTATTACCACTCGGCATGATTGGTAAAGAGGCTCATGAATTTGTCATTTATCCAATACAATGAAAATCAGGAGTTACCTGAAAGGAGTCTAATCGAGAGCAATTTGACTCACAACAAGTAATTTTTCTTTTCCGGCATATTAGTTAACGAGACAGTCACCTTTAAGTAGGTAGCATCTATGGATGTGACTCCTTTAGTTGTACTTTTATTCTGATTGGTAAATAGCACATTCAACTCTCGTTCTAATTCACCGTCTTTTCCATTTTTTTGCGCGGCCTCAAATGCATTCATCGTGGGGCCGTAGTAATTTTTAAACAATTGAACAAACTCTGCCGGTGTGTAAGGCGCGTTGAACGTAAATGTTTCGCGTTCAAAAGTTATATTTTCTTTTGGAACACCTGCATTGACAAAACGTTCCGTCACGTGGCTTTCAACACCCCACAGCATCGGGCTAACAAAGCCTTCTGGTGGCGGTGGTGTGTAGGCAGAACTGATCTTAAGAATTTGAGCTACTAAGGTGGGATCCCCGGGAATCCAATTACCCATAACGATTTTACCTCCATCCCGTGTTACCCGAACCATTTCTTTAGCTACATCTTGCGGTCTTGGAGCAAACATCGCCCCGAAAATGCTTACAACAAGATCAAAGGTGTTATCCTTCAGATCAATCAGGTTAGATGCATCTCCTTCCTGGAAAAAACAGTTAAGGATTTGTTCTTCTTTGGCGCGGGCGTTTCCTGCTTGAACAAGATTCGAAGCAATATCCACACCCAAGACGTTGGCTCCTAGTTTAGCAGCAGGTATTGCTGTTGTGCCATCTCCACATCCCAGATCGAGGACATTTAGTCCCCTGGTAATTCCTAATTTTGATACGAGGGCACTTCCACTATCGCGCATCATTTGAGCGATTCTGGTAAAGTCACCCTTTTCCCACAGTGCTTTGTTTGGATTCATTATTTCTTATGTTTTAAGGTTGTTTAATGTTCACAAAAGTGAGCAAAGGAATAATCTTATTCTTGAAATCCCGTTTCAAAAACTGGTATAGAAATACCAGTTAGGGATCTATTTACGCAGCATACCCATTTTTATGTAACTATTACTCTGCCCACTGAAGCATGAAAGCATTAACTAGTAGCCCATTATTAGTTTTAACGAAAGTGGCATTCAAACTCCGGTTGTAATGCCTAAATTCGGGCAACCATTTATTCTTTAACCCGTAAAAAATTCGGCATTAATTACTTCAATGGCTGAAATCTACGCCATCTTTTTTAAATCATATCGTAAATGAAAAGATTTCCCCTGCTTTCAATTGGCTTACTCATTTTAATCATCGATTGTTATTCGCAAAATCAGAAGTTGGACAGCCTTTATTCGTTGCTCAACAAGAACCCTAACCGAGATACTCTTCGTGTTATCATCCTGAATCAAATTTGCTTTTACGAGCAAGTCTCCACTAACGAACGGAACAAAAGTTATGCAGAGGAAGCGCTCGCCATTGCCAAAGAGATCAACTATACCAAAGGGATTGGTTCTTCGCTCCGAAGCCTTAGTCAATACTACAAAGCGAAAGGCGACTATGAGCAAGCAGCGCAATATGCCTTTGAAATGATTCGGGTATTGGAAGGCACTACCAACTACAAGGGATTAGGGCAATCTTATGCCTTAGTCGCGATGATCTATGAGTCATCGGGTGAACTTGAAAAAGCAAAGGAGTATGGACTTCATGCACTTCAGATTTATAAAGATCACAAAATAACGAGAAGCGAGGGGTATGCCTATGATTTACTGGGCTACTTCCATTTGAAATTACAGCAAACTGCTGAAGCGAAGCGCTATTTTTTACTTGCTTTTGACATTCGCAAGGAAATGAATGATAAAGAGGCGTTGATACAATCATACTCTCATTTGGCGATTGTGTACAAACGAAACAAAGAATATTCATCGGCTATTGCAGCTATTGAAAAATCCATGGCATTGCAAGACGAATTGAAACTGGACGACAAAGAATTTTTGACGGCTAATTACAATAACCTGGGCGAAATTTATATGCTCATGGGGCAATATGCTAAAGCGGAAGTATTGCTGCTAAAAGCATTATCTACAGCTAAGATTTCGGATAACCGAATCAATATGATTTCCATCTATGAAACGCTTGCACAGATGGAAGAAGAACGGAAGAATTATAAACAAGCATTAAGCTATACGAAATTAAGAAATACCTATAAGGACAGCGTTTTTAACCAAACCAAAGAAAGTGAATTTGCAAAAATGAAGGCTGTGTATGAAACCGAGAAGAAAGATCAAACTATTCGCGAACTGCAACAACAGCAGGAGGTTGAAAACTTTAAACAGTGGGTTCTGATCTTAGGAATGACTTTTATCTTCATCGTGTTTTTTGTAATCTACTACTTGCAGCGATCTTATAATAGAAAAACGAAAGCCTTACTTGCTAATGAAAGTATCTTAAATGAAAGGCTAAAAGAAAATGATAAAATGAAGTCGCGATTTGTAGCCAACATCTCGCATGAATTTAGAACACCACTTACGCTTATAATGACCCCCGTAGAAGATAAGCTTCTGTCGCCTGAAGTGAAAAAGGAAGACAAGCAGCTTTTTCAAATGATCAATAGAAACGCTAAGCAGTTGCTCTCTCTGGTCAATCAACTACTTGACCTTTCCAAGCTGGAAGCCAAAAAAATGGAACTCTATGTACAGAAAGGGAATCTGAAGGACTTTCTAACTACGCTTGTCGCGTCATTCGATTCTCTGGCAGAAAGTAAGGAAATTATATTTGACAAAAGCATCGCGATTATCTCTGATTTAAAATGGTATGACTCAAATAAAATCGAATCGATTGTAAATAATTTACTTATCAATGCCTTTAAATTTACTTCTAACAAAGGCACAGTTTCTTTTCAAGCGGACCAAGATGAAAGCGGCAACTTATTACTTATTGTTCGAGATACGGGTAAAGGAATTCCTTTGGAAGAACAACAGTATCTCTTTACACCTTTTTATCAGACCGCCCAAGGTAATTCTGAATTGCAAATTGGTACCGGGTTGGGTCTGGCATTGGTAAAAGAATTAGTCACTCTCTATAAAGGAACGATTGAGTTTGAATCTAGTCACGAAAGTGGAACTGTATTTAGAGTAACCCTTCCCACCACGCTTGAAAAACTTCCTGATGCTAAATTAATGGAGGTCACAACGATTCATTCCGTTAATAACGAAATTACGATTGAGGAAACTCCGATGGAAGCGGTTGCCACAGGCATGGACAACTTCACAAGTGAAAAGGTACTCGTTATAGAGGATAACCCCGATTTAAGAAATTACATTGCATCGACCATGCACCAATATTCCGTGATGATTGCTCAAGATGGTGAGCAAGGATTTGAATTGGCGGTGGAGCATATTCCTGACATCATAATTTCCGATGTCATGATGCCGAAGTTAAATGGTATCGATCTTACGGAGAAAATAAAATCCGATGAACGCACCAGCCACATTCCCGTCATCTTATTAACCGCAAAGGCCGATATTAATTCTAGAATTGAAGGCTTTAAAATGGGTGCAGACGATTATTTGGCTAAACCTTTTTCAACCGAAGAATTGGTTGTACGAGTCAGCAATTTAATTGAACAACGAAAAAAACTGATACATAAATTTAGAATTGCGATTGGTGGATCGGGTATCTCGATGGCTAATCTTAGCTCATTGGATGAAAAATTTCTCACGCGGGCAAAAGAGATTATTGAAAAGAACCTTGGAGAACCAGATTTTGACGTAGAACAATTTGCCGACCAGATGAACATTAGTAGGACACAATTATTTAGAAAGTTTAAGGCGCTTATCGGATTGCCGCCCAATGAGTTTATCAATGACGTAAGGTTGCAACGAGCGGCAGAATTAATAGCTGGAAATATCGACTCCATATCTCAAATCAGTTACCTCGTTGGTTTCAAAGAACAATCCTACTTTTCAAAACGATTCAAGAAAAAGTTTGGAGTTAGTCCGAGTGAGTATAAGTAGTGAAGCATAGAATGTAGCACACGTCAAACAATGCTTGACCACTCTTACTCTACCATCACCTTTTTCAGGTAATGATTGCCCGGATCAATAATCGGTGTTGAGGTACTTTCAACCGAAATAATCTTGTTGGTAAGTTGATAACTATTTACTCCATTACTGCCTACCACCTCCAGCGGAAGTGGCATAGCGGGCATTTGTTTCGACCGGATCTCCCACGTGGTCGCTCCTACTTTTTTTATCGTTACTTCTAAAAGCTTCGTAGTGCGCAAATAGAAATCAAACAGTGGCTTCAGATTTTTGCCGGACGCTTTGCTGAATAGTTTCTCTACATCATCCGTGGTCACAAAGCTGTCGTAGGTGTAAGCAGGATCGGTGGCTAATTTTTTTAAGGTAGGAAAGAATACTTCATCGCCTGTTACAAAGCGCAGCGTGTGCATAAACAATGCACCTTTAAAGTAGATATCGCGGCCGTAGGTATCTTGTGAGTTTACTTCTTCACCCTGCACAATGGGCTTCTTGTTTTCTACATACTTGCTAAAGTGAAGAAGCAGCGAATCATACCCTTTTTCTCCGGTGAGTTCACGAAAACAAAGTGCTTCTGCATAGGTGGCAATTCCCTCTTGTATCCACATGTGTGCCCAATCTTTGTTCGTCACTTTGTTGGCCCACCACTCGTGTGCATATTCGTGATAGAGGTTATCGGAATAGTACTGACCTTTAAAGACTTTATAATTGAATGGATCGCCATACGTGATCATGGTCTGGTGCTCCATGCCTGGGTTGGGTACTTGAGCAATTCCGATTTTCTCTTTTACCCACGGATATTCGCCAAAGTATTTTTCTAAGATGCGTGTATCGCGTTCGCGAATGTCCAGCACACCGGATGCTTTGTCGGCATCTTGCTTAAGGATATAATAGTCTATTGGCACGGTGTTGCCCAAAATGGTTTTGTAAGGCCGGCTCACTAGTTGATATTCGGCAATGTTAAACAACACGCAGTAATTGCTGATGGTGTAATTGGTCTTCCAGTGAAAGGTAGTCTTCGCTCCCATGGTGTTTGCGCTTTGCAGTAATCCAAAGGCAGCCACCGTTAAGCCGGTCGGCACGCTCACATACAAATCAACGCCTTCGTTGGGCTCATCGCTGGGATGATCTTTGCAAGGGAAATATACTTTCGCGCCATCGGATTGGCAATTGATGACTACCCACGGTTTACCATTTTTATCTTTAGTCCATGTAAAGCCACCTTGCCACGGTGGATTGACGGCAACCGGAGGTTTACCGTTGTATTCAATTTTAACCTGATGTTTTCCTGGCAGGATGGTTTTATCGCTCGTAATAAATATTTTATCCTCTCTGCGCGTAAATGATACGGTCTTGTTATCAATCCGAATGGCACTGACTACGAACTGATCGATTAAATCAAACAAAATTGTGTCGGTTGCTTTCTTTAATTCCAGATCGGTTTCAACAAATCCGCTGATGGCCTGATTTGGAATATCCACCTCGAGGGAAAGCGTGTAATGGCGGATGTCCATATTCGCTTGCAGCGGGTGCAGCTTCCCTCCGGAGTTCCACTTTTGCGTTTTTTGTGCGGAAAGGGGTGCTAAGCCTAAGACGAGAAATAAGAGCGTGAATAAACTGATCTTCATATTCAATAAATTGAACCTGAAAGTAGTATTATTCGGAGAGGAAATCTACTCTTTCATCCAAAGATGATACCCAGATTAAAACGAAAGAATAAACTCCTGCAGGTTGCGCTCACGCTCGAGTTGTAATTTTTTGCGTAAGCGATAGCGGCTGATCTCTACACCGCGCACGGAAATATTCAGCAACTGAGCAATTTCTTTGGAAGATAGATTCATTCGCAGATAAGCACACAACTTAATCTCTTGCGGACTCAATGCAGGGAAACTGGCTTTTAAGCGACTGCTGAAATCGCCATGCACGCGGTCGAAGTGAAATTGAAAATGTTCCCAGTCGGTATCATCGGATATATTTACTTCTATTTCTTTCACAATTTTTGAAAGCTCTGTCCGCACTTCATCCGGACTCCCCTTCTTTGCAATTTGCCCTATTTCAGTTTTAATGCCCGTGATAAATTCATTCTTATTCAGCAAGTGCATCGTAGCCGTTGCCAACTCATTCTTCATGTGGTTGAGTTCTGCTTCCAGCTTTTCGTTTTGCAGCCTGTTTATCTCTTCCTGACTTTTAATCTCTAAGGTGGCGAGTTCGGCATCTTTCTCACTGATCTGTCGGTCCTGCATTTCAACCATGCGCTCTTGTGCGCGTTGATATTTGCGATCGAGTAAACTAAAGGCAAGCGCCAAAAGCGATATCACCGATAAGCTGTAAATGGCATACGCCCATTGCGAGCGATACCACGGTGGGGCTACTTTAAATTCAAAGGTGGCCTCGCTGCTGATTTCTCCACTTGCATTTTTTGCCCGCACATGAAAGACATAACTCTTCTCGCGCAGGTTGGTGTATTCCTTTTGTGTACGCGCATCCCACGCTGACCAATCGCGCTCAAAATTTTCTAAGTAATATTGATAAACTACATCGCCATCACCCTCAAAGCTGGGAGCAGCAAATCGAAAATTAAGCGAGTTGTCCGCAAAGGGTAATTCAAATTGAAACCCATCACGCTGTTGTGTGATAACCGAATCGCCACTAAAGTAATTTCCATTAAACAAGGTAGTACCAGATTCTTTGGAGAGACTTACCTGACGGATGAAGGTGTGAAAAGTACTTCTCTTGTTGAATGGAATCGAGGGATTGTAATGCACAAATCCTTCTTTCGCTGCGAATAGCACTTCGTTATTGCTGAGAATCGTCATGCTTTCCAGATCATCATTCAAGTGTTTTCGTATTTTATTAAACTCATTCTCGTAAAGAGTGTAATCACCTAATGAATTTTTACGGAGCACGCCCAGATGATCTTTGCCTATAAAATAAATATTGCCAACAGCATCTTCGTGAATAAACCATAGCTGCACGCCCCCTCCCATCAGCCTTGTAAAAAGCGCATCACGCTCAAAACGATCCGCTGCCAGATTAAACCGGAACACGCCAGCTTCTGATGTAAAGAGTAATTCATTTTGCACCTGATACACGTTGATTTGGCGCGTGGAAGGAAATCCTTTCTCGGTACCATAAAATGCTACGCGCTCAATGCTATCTTTTGCCTGAGACAGGTAAATTCGGAAAGCTCCTTTATAGCCGTGCGTTACCCACAGTGATCCATCCGATTCTTCCGCCATCACCCGCGATGATTCGGGGAAGCCGGACAGTTTTTTAACGCGCTGCCATTGATCATTATTTCTACTGTACAATTGCAAACCGTTGTAGGTGCCTTCCAATAATTGGTTGGGTTTATCTTTGATTCGAGAGAACAACCACGAGCCCGGCTCTGTTGAAATTTGTAATGCCTGATCGTGCTCAATTTTATAAGCACCTAGTTGATGCGATACCAATAGTTGCTCCGCATACTTGCCAATGTTATACACTTGCCCTTTTGTATTCGCGATTAGTTTAAAGTTTTCAGCAGGTGTTTTTTTGTAAAGGCCTGTGTTGGTGCCTACGTACAATGTGGAGCCATCTAAATATGCTGCGTAGCCTGTACCGGAAAGTCCGCTCTGCTCATTGATAAACGTAAACGGTGAACCCCATTCCACATAGGCTATGGAGTTGTTCTGCCCAACCCACAGATGTCCCAAATCGTCTTCGTACAAACTCAAAATAGTACGATTGACTAAACCACGATCGCGCGTGAGCTGGACTATTACATCTCCGCTTCGGTCAACTATTAATAACCCCTCATTTTGTGTACCGATGGCATAGTTGCCATTGCGCAGTCGAATGACACTATTAATATTCGCCTCTTGAAACAACGTGTGATTGCGTTTGTTCCAGCTTTCGCTGATGCCATTAGACCATCTGAAAATTCCGCGTTGCCGTGTGCAGATGAGTAATTCAGAGTTGGGCAAGGGTAATATCGATGAAACCTCCATACCCTTATAATATGCTCCACCTTCCATTGGCTTTAACTGTGTGCCCTCTAACCTACAAATTCCCACACTGCGTTGGTTGACGAGTAATTGACGTTGCACTAAGAAAGAGAGCTCTAATGAATTTGGTGCAGTTACAACAGACAATTGATTGGCATCATAAACGAAAATGTGTGTGAAAGTGCAGAAGTAGACTTTATCCTGATCGATATAAACGCTCCATGTTTCATCAAAATTCCGGTAGGGCGCTTGCAGGCTGTCGGCCAAAGAGGAATATACCAGTTCTCCGTTTTTGTTTGGAAAGAAATAACCAAAATCACCCTGGCATCCTACATAAATTCGGCCTCGGGCATCGATGGCCACACTACGCACTTTGGTTCCACTTTTTACACCATACGTCCGCCAGTCGGCACCATCATATTCAAGTAAACCGTAGTTATTGGCCACATAGAGAAAGCCACGCCTGTCTTGCTTGATCGTGTAGTTCTGAAGGCCGGCTCGGTATGATTCTGTACCAAACGTCTTTACAAATGGCAAACCTGCGTAGGGCGATTGAGCGTGCGCATGATTCCTCCCAAAGAGGCTAAAAATGACTGTAAAAATGAAACCGATTACCCACCTTATGTTAAAGGAACGGTTGAAGGGTGGTGATGTGGTGTCTGAATGCATGGATGTCAATTCAAATGTAAACCAAAGTTTAATAAAAACAACAAAATCAGCGATTTACAGCCATTTGATGTAGAATTGATGTAGTAAAATGAATGCCCTGTAGTAATATTGATGGGTGCAAAAGATAGGTTTACAGATACTAAAAGCAGACGTTTGTACAGGTTTTACAATCGATTACAACAAATCATAACTGCAAACGAATGCGAAAATTTAACTCACCAACTTATGAAGCATAATTTACTACTGCTTTTAGTCTTCTTATCGTTGACCGGTTTTGGTCAAGCCTTAGTAATAAAAGGCAAGGTTTTGGATGAAACCGGGCAAGGTATACCGGGGGCCAACGTACTCATTACCGGAACATCGCAGGGTACGGTTACAGATATTGAAGGCAATTTCAGCCTGGAGGGCGTATCGCCTTCGGCCAGTTTGTCTTTCAGTTTTGTGGGTTACACCACGCAAGTGATTCAGGTGGGTGAACAAACGACTATCACGGTTAAGTTAGAGCCCGATGTAAAATCACTGGATGAGGTAATTGTAGTTGGCTACGGCACCACTACTTCCAAAGAACTGACGGGTGCTGTTTCTGTCGTCAGCGGGAAAAGTCTTAATGCCCTTAACCCTGTGCGAATCGATCAGGCATTGCAAGGCCAGGCTGCCGGTGTGCAGATATCGACCGCTTCGGGTTCTCCGGGCGGTAATGTGAATATTCGTATTCGTGGACTATCCACCAACGGTAACAACCAGCCTTTGATCATTGTAGATGGTATTCCGTATGATGACGGCCTAAGCTCACTCAACCCTGCCGACATTGAATCTTACAATATATTAAAGGATGCCAGTGCTGCCATCTATGGGGTGCGTGCGGCTAATGGAGTTATCCTCATTACCACCAAGCAAGGAAAGAAAAGCAGCAACGTCAATATTGAGTTTAGTGGATATATCGGTACACAAGAGACCACCCGAAAACTGGATGTTCTTAAAGCCAGAGAATATGCCATTTTGAAGAATGAAGCTTTTGCTGCTGATGGGCAACCACTGCCATTTCAAAATGTTGATTTAGGCACCGGTACTAACTGGCAGGATGGAATCTTTCAAACGGCTCCTATCCAAAATTACAATCTTAGTTTGAGTGGTGGTTCGGATAAAAGTACTTATTCAATTGGCGGATCGTACCTGGATCAGAAGGGAATTATCGGTGGTGATAAGTCATCTTATCGAAGATATAACGTTCGTTTGAATTTTAATACCGAGATCACCAAGAAACTCACCCTGCAAAATGTGCTTCTTTATACCAATGAAAAACGATCAACGATACCGGAAGGTGGTTTAGGATCCGTGTTGTTCAACACGATTAATGCATCTCCTGCTGCATCGTTCCGCCAGGCGAATGGCGCTTACACCTATCTGGAAGAATTTAATGACATCATCAATCCATTGGCGCAAATCGCGAACACCTACAATGAAGCCTTCGTAAATAAGTTGGTCGGCAAACAGGAATTCAATTACAAATTCGACAAGCGATTTGAAGCTACTGCGCGTATCAACTATTCGTATGCCAATGTACCTTCTAAAACTTTTAATCCGCTTGTTTATTACGGAGTTGGTAAGCCACAGAATACAACGACCAATCCTAGTTTAGTTCCCGACTCTACCACGCTGGCGCCCGGATTTAAAGTCGCGAACAATAACAGCGTTAATCAAAACGTAAACACTTATTACAGCTACAACTTCGAAGCTTTCGTGAGTTACAATGAAGTTTTCAAAGAAGTGCACTCCGTAAAAGGAACAGCCGGTATTTCCTACATCGAGCAAGGGCTAAGCGGGTTGTACAGTACCGGTTTTAATATTCCTTACAACTCATGGGAGTTTGCCGATATATCATTAGCACAAGGCCCTAACTATCTGGCTCAACCCGGTTCGTTTCAAGATCGCAGCAGACTGCAATCTATTTTTGTGCGCGGAGAATATTCATACAGTGGAAAGTACATGCTCTCTGCTATTTTGCGCAGAGACGGATCGACCCGCTTCGGAAAGAATAATCGATTCGGATATTTCCCTTCCCTATCGGCTGCGTGGACAGTTTCATCTGAACCCTTTTTCAAAAGTAAGGCCATTCAGTTTTTAAAACTTAGGGCAAGCTATGGGGTGATCGGTAACGATAAGATTGGTAACTGGAGCTACCGCGCATTGCTGCAAGGTGAAGGGGTATATCCGTTCAACGATCAGTTAGTTTCCGGCCGTGCTATTGGTGTGTTTGGCAATCAGGATTTGAAATGGGAAACGACCAATCAACTGAACATCGGTTTAGATATTAGTTTGCTGAACGGTAAAATGGATATCACTTCTGATTTCTTTATCAAAAGAACATACGATCTGTTGTATCAACCCGATGTTTCCGCGATCATCGGTTCGTATGCCGCTGGCGGGTATCCTCCCGTTGTAAATGGCCCTGAGATCACCAATACAGGTTTTGAATTTTTGGTGAATTACAACGATAAGTTGGGTTCGGACTTTAATTACAATGTGGGTTTCAATTTCTCTGCGTTGCGGAATGAAGTTACGGATCTCAAAGGTGTACCCTTCATTGCCGGAGGATCTTTTGGTGTGGGTGGGTCAACCGCAACACGTATGCAGGTTGGGCAGCCCATCGGATCGTACTTTGGATTTAAGACCGAAGGAGTATATCAAACCGCAGAGGAAATTGCTGCGCGCGGTGTAACACAAGAAGTGGCTAAGCCTGGCGATTTGCGCTATGCGGATTTAGATGGAAACAAAGACATCAGCTTTAGCAATAACAACGATAAGACTTTCTTAGGTTCGGCCATCCCTAAAGCGATCTTTGGTTTGAATGGAGGTGCTAATTATAAAGGATTTGATTTTTCCTTCTCGATTTTCACCTCACTTGGCAACAAGTTGCTTCGCAATTTCGAACGTCAACAGCCTTTGGCGAATCAGCTATCGTATAAAATTAATCGCTGGACAGGTCCCGGATCTACCAATGAACATCCTCGCTTAACGATTGGCGAAAACCGAAACAATGTTATCTCTGATTATTATGTAGAAGACGCTTCTTTTGTCCGCATTAAAAACGTGCAGATTGGTTATTCACTTCCGGAATCAATCACCAAAAAAATTGGTGCGCGTAAAGTTCGTTTCTATGTATCGGCCAATAACCTGGCCACCTTTACTAAGTACCGAGGTTTTGATCCTGACTTTTCCTCAGGCGATCCACTATCCGGTGGAATTGATTACGGAGCATATCCGCAAGCGAGAATCATAATGGGTGGTTTCAATTTAATTTTCTAAGAAGATGAAGAAGATCATTACAAAAATTGGATTCGTGATTACATGCACATTATTGTCATTTAGTTGCGATAGCTATCTGGACATCAATCCTTACTATGCCATTGATGCTGACAACTACTTCAACAGTCAGGCAGATTATGAGAACGCATTGGTGAGTGCGTATGATTTAATGCAAACTTCCTATCTGGATATGTGGATTGGCGAGATTGCATCGGACAACTCCATTGCCGGTGGCGAGAGTGTAACCGACAGCGAAGGACTCCATCAAATCGACAACATGACACATGGTGGCGTAAACGCAGAACTCCGCAGCTTATTCCGGTGGATGTATGCGGGCATCACTCGTGTGAATTACATCTATGAGTACAAAGACAAAATAAACTTTACCGGCAAAGAGCGGATTTTAGCTGAGGCGGCTTTCCTGCGCGCATACTATTATTTTGAATTGGTAAAGTTCTTTGGTGATGTTCCGTTGATCTTAGATAAAAGATTAGGTGCTCAGGAGGTCACGTCAAAGCCACGTACTCCAAAAGCACAAGTGTATGCACAAATCGAAAAAGATCTAACCTACGCGGCCAGTGTGTTAGGTTGGACAAATCCGGTGAAAGGCCGAATCACCAAGGGTGCTGCGCTGGCGTTGCTGGGCAAAGCCTATCTCTACCAAAATAAGTTTACCGATGCAGCTATCACGCTTGATCAGGTAATCAATAGTGGTGTTTATTCGCTGTTCAACGATTTCAATAACATGTTCCGTGTGGCGAATGAATCCAGCAGCGAAACTGTTTTTGACATTCAATACGTAGGTATTGAAGGCGGTGGCTATGGCTGCTTTGTTTGTTTGGAAGGATTTGCAGCTGTAGGTTTTCACAGTATTCGCGGCTATCAGGGTCCCATCTATGCAGATGGTAACAGCTATAACTTGCCGACCCAAGATTTGGTGGATGAGTTTGAAGCAAACGACCCGCGCAAAAATGCATCGATTCTGGATATTGAAGCATTTAAAACAAGCCAGTTGCCAACCGTAGTTAAGTATACAATAGGCGCTGGCGGGCATACCGGTTTCTACAACAAAAAATACCTGAAGCGTGCGGACGAGTTAGGTTTAGCCGATAATGATTTAACCAGCCCGGTTAATCACAAAGTAATTCGTTATGCCGATGTATTGTTGATGGCCGCTGAAGCTCACAACCGAAAACCAAGCCCGAATGATGCGCTTGCCTTGCAATACCTGAATCAAGTGCGCGGTCGTGTGAGTGTGGCGATGCCTCCGGTAAATGCAAGCGGATCTGCCTTGACAACGGCTATCTATCATGAGCGCAGAGTGGAGTTGGCCGGAGAAGGAGTTCATTTCTTTGACTTAGTTCGCACCGGAAGGGCAGCCACTCAAATTCTGGGATTCAAAGTAGGTAAACACGAAGTGTTTCCAATTCCGCAAGCAGAGATTGATTTAGCCAATGCTGGCTGGGTTCAAAATAGTGGGTATTAACAAAACGCATAAAAAAATGAAGAAGATAATTTTAATCCTTACCATTCTAGCAGGCGTTGCAGTATTTTATTCCTGCCAGGAAGAGCTGCCTACACTGGGCAATCCTCCGGCAGCGGCTGATGCATCATTTACTTTTGTTGCCACCGATACCAGTGCCAATGTTTTAATCTTGACCAACACCGCCAAGCCGTATGTGAAGGCATGGGACTTTGGCAATGGCGATCCTATTCAAAATGGTGACAAGGTGGTGGCGAAGTATCCGTATAAAGGAACCTACAAAGTAAAGCTGACTATTTACGGAAAAGGAGGCAGCGTATCATCTACACAAAACATTGTGATTGAAAAAGATGAACCGAAGCTACTCAACATTACTCAATACAATTTATTGACAGGCGGAATTAGCAACCCGAATGGGAAGACATGGATCATCGATGCCACACGTGCTGGTCATTTTGGTGTTGGTCCCAATCCATCTGATCCGGCTCAAGGCGATGTGCCCAACTACTATTCTGCCGGAGCAAATGAAAAGCCGGGCACTGGTCTTTATAATGATGAGTTCACCTTTGCACTTTCCGGATTTAAATACACCCAACAAACCAATGGAGATGTTTATCTGAACAATAAATATGCAGCGGATTTTCCGGGAGCTTTTGATAACCTGGGCGACAAAACGGCACCTTTCACAGCGCCCACGAACTTAACATGGACATTGAGCGGGCCGACAGATAATCCTTATCAGAATATTACGATTTCATCCGGTGGATTTATCGGATACTATTGCGGAACCTCTTCTTACAAGATTGTTTCCTTATCGGAAAACGAAATGATCATTCGTGCAGTGGATGCAAAAGACCCTGCACTTGCATGGTATCAACGATTAATTCCAAAAGGATATACACCACCGCCACCACCTCCCCCGTCAACAGCCACACTTCCTATTGACTTTGAAGGTGCAAAACCTCCCTTCGTGGGCTTTGGCGGAAGTACGTACGATGTAGTAGCCAATCCTTCTGCAAGTGGAATCAATACCAGCGCAAAAGTGGGTAAGTATGTAAAGGGCACCGAGGGAAACTGGGCAGGTATTCAAGTGCCGCTATCATCAAAAATTGATTTTTCTACCAATAAATCATTCAGCTACAAAGTGTACTCACCTGTAGTAGGTCGTGCATTGTTCAAAGTAGAAACGATCGACAACTCTACACCTCCGGTAGAAGTTTTCGCGGATGTGACACAAGTAAATCAATGGCAAACCTTAACCTTCGATTTTACTGGTGCTACCAGCAATGTATTCAATCGCATTTCGATGTTCCTCGATTTTGACAATAACAACGGAGGAACCTTTTACATTGATGACATCAAACAAGGTTCTATACCTACTACTTTAACGCTAGCTGCTCTAACCGGTGGTTCATCGAAGACCTGGATTTTGAAACCGGCAGCCGGATCATTTGGTGTAGGGCCTTCCAAAGGAAGCGATGCGTATTATCCGCAGGGCGCAGATTTATCGTCTGCAAGACCTTGTTTATTCAATGACGAATACATCTTCAAAACCGGAGATGTGTATCAATATGATTCTAAAGGCGATGTATTTGGTGAGGCCTATTTAGGAATTACACCGGATGGTTGCCAGCCCGAATCGGCCTTAGGTGCTAATGCAAAAGCATGGGGGTCGGGTACGCATACATTCTCGTTCACTCCGGCTAACGGAGCTAACCCGGCCACGATTACAGTTACGGGCACTGGTGCTTTCATTGTGTTGCCCAAAGCAAAAAACGGAAGTGAATATTCAAGTGGACCGCCCGCTACCAATGGTTCGATTACTTATGAAGTTTTAGGTTATACCAAAAATGGAACGGTGGAGACATTGACACTCACCCTGCAAACCAATCCGGGTGTTTATTGGACATACGTACTTACAAATAAATAAGATCTGATATGAAATACTTATTTCCTTTATTAGCGATCCTTTTTGTTTTCAGTTGCAAAAAAGAAGACCCGGCTCAAAAGCTTACGCTTCCTTCTGATTTATCGCTCAATGTAGTTGTGAATCCGGATGGATCCGGAAAAGTTACTGTTACTGCCACTGCTGTCAATGCCAATTACTATACGATCTTCTTTGGTGACAAAGAGGCCGAGGCAGGTGAAAAATTTACAGATGGAAAAGCGACTCATACTTACGCTTCCTCTGGCGATTTCAAAGTGCGCGCTCAAGCACACGTAACACAAGCCGATTTTATCTCAACCGAGAAAACAGTTACTATTTCATTGAGTGGTGGAATTGTGATTCCTTCCACAGGAGCAACCTCTCCCCTCACTTATGCAGGCAAGACGTTGGTATGGCAAGATGAATTTGATGGAACCAGTTTAAATCTTTCGTACTGGAAATACGAGTTGGGAACTAACAACGGCTGGGGAAATAATGAATTACAATTCTATCGCCAGGAAAATACGCAGGTAAAAAATGGGTATCTGGTGATCACTGCGAAGAAAGAGAGTTTTCAGGGAAGCAATTACACTTCCTCACGACTGATCACCAGCGGCCTGAAATCATTCAAGTATGGCCGTGTAGATATTCGTGCCGCGCTTCCTAAAGGGCAAGGCATTTGGCCTGCATTCTGGATGCTCGGTCAAAACATCCAAACTACTCCGTGGCCTGCTTGTGGTGAAATTGATATTATGGAAATGGTGGGCGGACAAGGAAGAGAGAAAACAGTTTTTGGTACTGCTCATTGGGATAACAATGGAACCTATGCTAGTTTCTCGGCCAGCAAATCGTTAGCCAGCGGAATATTAGCAGACGAATTTCATGTGTACTCGATTGCCTGGACAAGTTCATCCATTATTTGGTACTTGGATAATGTGCAGTATCATTCCATTGATATTACTCCGGCTGCCTTGAGCGAATTTCAAAAAGATTTCTTCTTCATCTTCAACATTGCTGTCGGTGGAAACTTACCCGGCAGCCCGGATGCGACTACCATATTTCCACAAAACCTGATTGTGGATTACATCCGTGTATTTCAGTAAACGAAAAAGAAATGAAATCAAATTCATGAGATTGAAATCAATGACCCCACATTAAACATCAACCAATGAAACAATTTTTTGTCATACTGATGATTAGTTTAATTTTTGGTGCGTGCGCCAATACGAGCAGGCCAGGTAAACTAATATGGGCAGATGAGTTTAACTACTCCGGAATGCTCGATACAACCAAATGGAATTATGAATTAGGCAATGGCTGCCCTAAACTGTGTGGATGGGGAAACAACGAAGAAGAAGTTTACACCAAGCAAACTGAAAATGTGAAAGTGGATAATGGGGTGTTGAAGATCAAAGCGATCAAAGCAAATAACCAATGGACCAGTGGACGCATCACGACACAGAAGAAAGTCAATTTCACGTATGGATGGATTGAATTTCGCGCCAAACTTCCTGAAGGGAAGGGCACGTGGCCAGCATTATGGATGATGAACGAAAAGAAGGATGTCATGGGATGGCCTGCTTGTGGAGAGATTGATATTATGGAACACGTTGGTCGAAGACCTGGCTTGGTACAAAGTGCACTGCATACGCCAGCGAGTTATGGTGAAACCGTGAATGTGGATTCTACCCTTGTTAAATCCTTTCATTCAGATTTTCATGTTTATCAAGCACACTGGACACCTGAAAAAATTGAGTTCCTAATCGATGATCAGATGTACTACACGTATCAACCGACTGAGCGGAATAATAAAACCTGGCCTTTCAATGCACCCTTTTACGTGCTGATTAATCTGGCGATGGGTGGTGGATTGGGTGGCCCAATTGATCCTGCGCTGACTGCTGCAGAATTTGAAGTCGACTATGTACGAATTTATCAATAAATCAATTTTCTAAACCTTTAAACTTAAAACGCATGAGAATTTTTACGCTGATTAGTTTTATGCTGTTGGCAGCAGCGAGTGCCATCGCACAGCCAACAATAAACTTTGAAGTAGGCGGCAGCGGTGCCGGCTATACTTGGAATGTATTTGAAAATGGCTCCAATCCTCCTTTGGAAATTGTCGCCAATCCAAATGCTTCCGGAATTAACACTTCGGCAAAAGTTGCCAAGTTCACTGCCAAGCAAGATGGTCCGGGGGTGGCTCCTTATGCAGGAACAGAAACTGTTCATGGTGCGTTCGGAACATTCACGTTAAGCGCTTCCAATAGCACTGTTAAAATTATGGTGTATAAACCGGTTATCAGTAATGTTGGAATTAAGTTCGCGATCAACAATGGTGGAGCACTTCAGGAACTTAAAGTAGCCAATACCAAAATCAATGAATGGGAGGAATTAACTTTTGATTTCTCCGGGAAGGTTGGTCTTCCAGAAACAATTAACATAGATCAGATCATTGTATTTCCGGATTTTGCTGCAAGAGCAAACGATAATATCTGCTATTTTGATAACATTACCTTTTCTCCGCAAGGTGGTGGCGGTGGCGTAGCGACTGCTCCTACTGTAGCTGCTCCCACACCTACTCGCGATGCCACGAAAGTGATTTCGATGTTCAGCAATGCATACACCAATGTGCCCGTGAATACTTGGAGAACTGATTGGTCAGCTGCTACACTTACTGACTTGCAAGTAGCAGGGAACGATACCAAAAAATATTCCGGTTTGGATTTCGTAGGTGTTGAAGCTGTTGGTGCCAACTCCATCAATGCAACTTCGATGCTTTACTTCCACGTAGATGCTTGGACTCCCAACATCACTTCTTTGCGAATTAAACTCGTTGACTTTGGAGCCGATGGCGCTTTTGCCGGTGGCGATGACAAAGAACACGAATTGACATTCACGCCAAAATTAGGCGAGTGGAATGGCTATGATATTCCTTTAACTGACTTTGCGGGATTAACTACCAAAGCACATATCTCTCAAATCATCTTCGCTGGAGCTCCGGTTGGAAGCAGTACACTCTTTATCGACAATGTGTATTTTCATAGTGTATCCGGTGCAAACCCTCCTCCTACTGAACCCACTGTAGCTGCTCCCACACCTACTCGCGATGCCACGAAAGTGATTTCGATGTTCAGCAATGCATACACCAATGTGCCCGTGAATACTTGGAGAACTGATTGGTCAGCTGCTACGCTTACTGACTTGCAAGTAGCAGGGAACGATACCAAGAAATATTCTGGTTTGGATTTCGTAGGTGTTGAAGCTGTTGGTGCCAACTCCATCAACGCAACCACCATGGAGTTTTTTCATGTGGATATATGGACTCCCAATATGACTACCTTCCGGATTAAATTGGTTGACTTCGGAGCCGATGGAGCATTCGCAGGAGGCGATGATAAGGAACATGAATTAACCTTCACTCCAACTCTAAGTGGCTGGAACAGTTATGATTTAAATCTAAACGACTTTGTGGGCTTAACTACTAAAGCACATATTTCTCAATTGATTTTCTCAGGCGTTCCTGTAGGTTCCGGAATTTTGTATGTAGATAATGTTTACTTCTACACCACCAAATCAAAAACCGACCAAACCATCACCTTCCCGGCCATTACCGACAAAACCATTGGCGATGCTGCTTTCAACTTATCCGCAACGGCTTCATCAGGACTGACTGTAGCGTACTCAACTGTATCGGATAAAGTGACAATCAACGCAAGCTCTGTTACCATTGTAAAAGCGGGCCGTGTCGTGATCAAAGCAAATCAGGCAGGTAATGCCTCTTTCAATGCCGCACCGGAAGTAACTCAATCTTTCTGCATTAAACCGGCCAAACCCACCATTACAACTTCCGGCTTAAATACAGAGACGGTGACATTAACTTCCAGTTCAACTACCGGCAATCAATGGTACCTCAATGGAAATGCAATTGCCAACGCCACCAACAGCACCTTCACTCCTACTGGTCCGGGCACATACAAAGTGCAAGTTAAAGTAGATGATTGCGCAAGCGCATTCTCAAACGATACTCCATTGGTAGTAACCGGTGATTTGTCCTCTCATGCGAGTGTGGCTGTCTTCCCAAATCCTACGGATCTGTATATTGAAGTGAGTGGAATTAAAGGTGAGGTCAGCGAATCAAAAATGATCGATGTGACCGGAAGAGGCAATGCCATCCACTTTGAGCGCAGCGGTGAAGTACTTCGCGCGGATGTAGGTCATCTGTCTACCGGAGTGTATGTGCTTCAAATTCAGGAAGGAAATACCATTCACAAATTGAAAGTGATTAAGAATTAAAAACAGTATGAATCTTATGACAAAAAATACATTCTTGAGAATCCTGACCGTGTGTGTGTTGGGTTCCGTCTTGTTTCTAAGCGCTTGCAAAAGTGATAGCCCCGCTACCTTATCTAAGCAAGATGATGTAAAAGCAAAACTCACTTCCGGTGTGTGGAAAGTGAGTACAGTAACAGTTGATAACGTAGACAAAACTACTACTTACCCGAACCTTGCGCTTACATTTACAAATACCGGTTTTTCATCAACGAATGGTGGTGTGATATGGCCGGCAACGGGCACATGGACTTTTAACTCCACGGATGCAACGGCTATTACCCGAAACGATGGTTTGGTGGTAACACTTACGGAAGTGACGAGCACTTCACTGAAGCTAGGATTAAACTGGACTAAAACCACACTCGGTGGAGGTCGTATTGAATCTGTAAGCGGTCAGCACGTGTTTACCTTCACGAAATAGCTTAAAAAAACTACCGGTCGCTGGATCGGTAGTTTTTTTTGAAGATTTTGGTTTATAATGTAAACTACTTTATATTTGTTCCGTTAATAAGGTTATGGAAACAAAAAACGACAATCTATCAGCTCAGCAAAGTTTGGATTTGATTGCGAGCATGATCAATCAAGCCAAGGGCAATGTAGGACGCAGCAGCTTTTA
>JBGAUU010000155.1:0-6028 GCA_044228465.1 Cyclobacteriaceae bacterium | reverse complement strand
ATCATAATCATTGGCAGTCATTCCATCGGCATGCCCCCAATGTGGAGCTTTATTAATCCCTATTTTTTTAGGATTTCGTTCGTCTATCAACCGGGCCAACTGCGCCCATTGGTCGGGCTGTTGATCCGGATCCCATGCGCGTTTAAAAACCTTTCCAACATCGTATCGCGCAACTGCCAGATATTCCAGCCCTAAATCGTTGCCCTTATTATCTTTTCCTTTATCGTATACAACCAACATCGTTGTTCTCCGTGCGGCAAACCAAGTAGCGGGTAGGAGAGTACGGATTACCGGGTCTTCATTGTATTCACGTGAAATGATTACCCACATGTCAAAACCTTCTCTGCGCATCAAAGTAGGAAGCAAAGTGCGCAACCGATCTTCCAGCAGTTCATCTACCACACGCGCCTGATCGCGCTGCGAAAGAATGGCCGGGTATTGTGCAATGGAAAATTTGGAGACAAAGATTAGCGCAACTATAACTAAGTATTTCATGAAAATGTGGAGTGTAAGTTAATGGTGCAAAATAGCATGATTTCAGCGACTGCGGTAATAGTAGATTTATAAATTTATAATCTGATTTTTATTTCGCAGCGCTGGTCTTTCAAAATCGTCCGGGCATTTTCAACTTCCATTTTTGATTTGGAGTCGTCCATTTTGTCTTTTACTGCCTTTTTAATCTCTTTCATGCGCATCGACTCGATAAACCGCTTCACTTCTTCTTCATTTTCTAAAATGAGTTTGGGAACCATAGTAGGTTTATCATCTTCACCTTTGGCGACCATTGTAAAGAAGGATGAGTTGGTATGTTTAGTAATGCCGGTTTTCACATTTTGAGATTCCACCCGAATTCCCACGACCAGCGATGTTTTGCCGACATAATTGACGGAGGCCAACATGGAGACTAATTCACCTACTTCTACCGGTTGCAAGAATTCTACTTGATCGACTGAAACCGTTACGCAATAAGTTTCGGCATGCTTGCTGGCCGTGGCATAAGCTACTTTGTCCATGAGCGAAAGTAAAATGCCTCCATGAATTTTGCCTCCAAAGTTGGCGTATGCCGGGATCATTAATTCCGTAATGGTAGTTTGTGAGAGGCGAACGGGTTTGGCAGTGGTCATGTTGATGGTATTTTGAAATCAATTTTTCTTCGTGGCAATTTGTGCGGAGCACTTGATGTCACATTTTGTGATATCAAGCGATTGAACTCGGTATCGGTCAACTGAAAAATAAAATCATCTCGAACCATTTTGATGTTAATTTGAATTCGATGGGGAGTAATCAAATATAAAAACTTTACACCAATTTATTACTCAATCGAAAGAAGCGAACAAACATCGCACTGGCGGTTAAGGTCAGGCCAATTAACAAGCCAATCCAAATGCCGATGGCACCCCAGCCAAACACAAATGTAAAGCAGTAGCCCAATGGCAAACCGATAATCCAATACGACACAAATATCAGAAGCGAGGGCACCTTCACATCTTGCAGTCCGCGCAGCGCGCCAATACACACCACTTGGGCACCATCGCTTAGTTGAAACAATCCGGCTATAATCAACAAAGGTCCCGCAATGGCGATAACATTTTCATCGGTTACGTAAAAGTGAGGCAATAAATCGCGGCCGGCAATAAATAGTATCGCCCACGCGCTCATAATCACCATGGCTAATCCCAATAACGCATATGCGGCTTGACGCAGATTAACGTAATCTTTCTTTCCTAAAAAATTGCTTACGCGAATGGTGGCGGCTGCCGCCAAACCTGAGGTGGTCATGTAACTGATGGTGGCGAGATTGATGGCGATCTGGTGCGCTGCCAATGCATTAGTTCCGAGCCAACCCATCATCACCAATGAAAAATCAAAAGCAGCTACTTCAAAAATAAATTGCAATCCTGCCGGCAAGCCAATGTGCAACATCTTTGAAATTAATTTTTTGGAATAGTTGCCAATGGAAAACCCCACGCGGTACTTGGCGAATCGTGGTGCGAAGTAAACGAATCCCGCGAAAGCGGCTGCCATTAAAATTCTGGATATAAGTGTAGCATATCCCGCTCCGTTTAAACCCATGGCCGGAAAACCGAAATGTCCGTAAATCAAAATATAGTTTAGACCAATGTTCACGAAGTTGCTGACGATAACAATAATCATAGCAATGCGTGTCATGGACAAACCTTCAGTAAACTGACGAAAGGTTTGAAAGATCAGAATCGGAATAAGCGAAAAGGTGATGATGCTTAAATAAGGTGTGGCCAGATCCACCACTTCCGGAGGTTGATGAATATGATACAACACATTCATGCCTACGCTGACAATCCCTATTAACACAAAACTATTGAGCACATTGATTAATAATCCATGCTTGAGTATAGAAGCAATTTGTCCATCATTCCGTTCTCCATCTGCTGTTGCTACCAATGGTGTGATAGCGTATGAAACACCAATCCCAAAGAGCAACAAGAAATTAAAGGCCACATTCGCCAATCCGGCTCCAGCTAAGTGAGCAGCACCTAAGTTGCCCACCATAATATTATCCGCCACCCCCATCGTCACGTGCCCAAGTTGACTGAGCATAACAGGGTATGCCAATTGAAAACCTTCGCGAAGATGTGGTTTGTATTTTTCGATTTGCATTCGTTGCTAATTCTGAGTTTACAAATTTAAGATACGGGCAACTCGCAATATACCCATCACACTTAGACTGTCAGTTATTTTTCCGTCTAGTACCAGTTGAAGCGCTTCGCTGAAAGGTAGCTTCCAGACTTTCATATCTGCCTCGGTTTCTTCGCGATGGGTTGCACCCTGCACAAGGCCTTCTGCTAAAAACACAAATCCCTCCTCATCCGACACTGAGTTCGACAAATGACTTCGCTGGATCATGCGCCATTTGGTTGCTTCCAATCCTGTTTCTTCTTTCAACTCACGTTTCGCAGATTCAAGCGCATCAATTTCAAGTGGCCCGCCCCCTTCCGGAATTTCCCAACTCCATTCATCGAGCGGATAGCGATGCTGCCCTACCAGCCAAGTGTTTTGCTCATCATCTAAAGCAATAATGCCAATCGCTTTATTTTTGAAATGAATTTTTCCATAAATGCCTTTGCCGCCAGCCGGATTAATTACTTGATGCTGCTCCAGTTTGATCCACGGGTTTTCGTAGATATCTTCAGTTGCAAGGGTCGTCCAGGGGTTTTTCATCGAATAAAAAAATAGAGTCCAAAGGTCAAGATTTGTTGCCACTTCGGCATCACGTGTCAACCGGTAATTTTTGATTTAATTTGCGTTTCGTTTTATCCGGTTATCCTTCATCATGCTTAAATCTTCTTTCACTAAAAATAAAATCGAAGCCGGTTGTGATGAAGTAGGCCGTGGCTGTTTGGCCGGACCCGTGGTGGCGGCTGCGGTAATTCTTCCTAAGAAATTTAAGCATCGGCTTCTCAACGATTCCAAACAATTGAAGAAGGCAGATCGCGATCAACTGCAGGAAGAAATCAAACAGGCGGCAATTTCTTGGGCAGTGGCCGAGGTAAGTCATGAAGAAATTGATCAGATCAATATTTTGAATGCATCTTTCAAGGCGATGCATCTGGCACTCGATCAATTAGAAACGCGTCCCGAACTTTTGTTGATTGATGGAAATCGATTCAAATCCTATCAGCAAATCGAGCACCGGTGCATCATTAAAGGAGACGCTAAATTTCTTTCGATCGCAGCCGCCTCTGTATTAGCAAAAACATACCGCGATGAGTTAATGGAAAAATTATCGATCGAGTTTCCGGGATATGGTTGGGCCACCAATGTAGGCTACCCAACCCCCGAGCATCGTGAGGGAATAAAAAAGCTGGGTATTACTCCGTATCATCGCAAGTCGTTTCAATTACTGCCTTCACAATTGGAATTATTTGAATAATTATTTCTTTAAAGACTCATGTGCCTCATCTTTTTAGCAATTAACCAACATCCTGTTTATCCACTGATTATCGCAGCAAATCGCGATGAATTTTACAACCGACAAACAGCACCGGCCGATTTTTGGAATGATCATCCAACTATTTTGGGTGGCCGCGACTTAGAGGCAAAAGGCACTTGGATGGCAATGACGACTACTGGCCGAATCAGTATGATTACGAATTATAGAGACCCCCAAAATATTGATCCTAAAGCTCCTTCGCGCGGTCAACTGGTTTCTGATTTTTTAATTTCAGAACGAACAGCTCCTGATTATTTGAAAGATGTGGAGCAGAATGGAAAGCGCTACAATGGTTATAACCTGATTGTCGGGAATTTGGAAGCACTCTACTACTACTCCAATTACCGAAGTGGAATAGATTTGATTCCAAATGGAATTCACGGACTGAGCAATCATTTACTCGATACACCCTGGCCAAAAGTGAAGCGCGGAAAAGAGAAATTTCAAACGATCCTGAAGGGCGAGATAAATGCAGAAGCCCTGTTTCAATTTCTGAAGAATGAAGAAAAAGCACCCGATCCCCTTTTGCCCGACACAGGAATTGGCATCGAGCGTGAGAGGGCATTGTCTTCGATGTTCATAAAAACTAATGGCTATGGCACACGTTGTTCCACCATTATTTTAATCAACCAGCAAAGAGAGGTTTCGTTTACCGAACGGGTGTATAATCTTCAGACCTTTGCGCACACCGATCGTCAGTATCAATTTCAGATCAGCCACCACGCGTAACATTTTCACCACCTATCCGTCTGGTTCGTGTCATTTATCAAGAAATTTCAATTTTTTAAGGCAAAATTGACTTGATTTGAAACTAATTGACGTTGGAACAGTTCTTAGGAGTTAGACTTTAAACTTTGTATCTAATCATTTTCGCAGCATGAGCAAAATCATTGAAACACACGAAATATCTAAGATTTACAAAATGGGTAACAACATTGTAAACGCGTTGCAATCCATTTCAATTTCTATCGATAAAGGCGAGTATGTTGCATTTATGGGCCCTTCCGGCTCCGGTAAATCTACTTTGATGAATATTGTTGGTTGCTTGGATTCACCCACCAGCGGTCGCTACCGCCTCAATAATCAGGAGGTAAGCGAAATGACTGAGAATGAATTAGCGATGATTCGTAATAAGGAAATTGGATTCGTGTTTCAAACTTTCAACCTTTTGCCTCGCGCTACCGCTTTAGAAAACGTGGCGCTTCCGCTTATTTACGCGGGGTATTCCAAAGATGAACGCGAAGAAATGGCCATGGCTGCTTTAGAAAACGTGAATCTGGCCAATCGTCATCACCACAGACCCAACGAACTTTCCGGTGGTCAGCGTCAACGTGTGGCTATCGCCAGAGCTTTAGTAAATAATCCATCCATTATTTTGGCCGATGAGCCAACCGGTAATTTGGATACTAAAACCAGTTACGATATCATGAATCTTTTTCAGGATTTGCATGATAAAGGCAATACGATTATTCTCGTTACCCACGAAGATGATATCGCACACTACTCGCACCGCATCATTCGCTTACGCGATGGTCTGATTGAGTGGGATCGCAAAAATGAAAATGTAACACGCAACCCGGCATCGGTTACAGTAGCTGTCGAAAATTAAGCTATCAACTTAGGCTTTGTCTTCACACATTTCGATCAGCACCCCATTGGTTGATTTTGGGTGCATAAAAACAATTCTCTTATTGTCAGCGCCATCTTTGGGTTGCTGAGCGAGTAAAGTAAAACCTTCGGATGATTTAGTCTTCATTTCATTCTCAATTCGACTTACACCAAACGCCAGATGGTGAATTCCTTCTCCTTTTTTTTCAATGAAAGTGGCGATGGGGGAATCGGGGCGGGTGGCTTCCAATAATTCTATTTTTACCCCGCCCACGTCAAAAAAGGAAGTGCGCACGCCCTCACTGGCAATTTCTTCAATTTTGTAGTGTGGTTTGCCTAACAATTTGGCAAACAACCGATTCGACTCTTCCAGATTTTTAACTGCGATGCCAATGTGCTCTAATTTTTCCATAGTGAGAGAATGGTCAGGTTTTTCTTAATTTTGAGCTG
>JBGAUU010000154.1:0-7380 GCA_044228465.1 Cyclobacteriaceae bacterium | reverse complement strand
CGCGCATGCAAATGAACAACTCGCTTACTCTTTCGGAACAAGTGGTGAAAGAAAAACTGGATGCCGGTGTGGGTTATGTGATTCGATTGAAGGTTCCTGTGAATCAGGAAATTCGGTTAACGGATTTGATTCGTGGTGAAGTAGTGGTGAACTCATCGCAGATTGATGACAAGGTGCTGATGAAATCGGACGGGATGCCTACCTACCACCTTGCCAATGTGGTGGACGATTATTTGATGAAGATATCGCACGTGATTCGTGGTGAAGAGTGGTTGCCTTCTGCTCCGCTGCACGTGTTGTTGTACGAATTTTTAGGTTGGAAAAGTGCGATGCCTCGTTTTGCGCACCTGCCGCTGTTGTTGAAACCGGATGGCAATGGCAAACTCAGCAAGCGCGATGCCGACCGCATGGGCTTTCCTATTTTTCCACTTACGTGGAAAGATCCGGCTACGCACGAAGTGGCGAAAGGATACAAAGAGTCGGGCTACTTGCCGGAGGCGTTGCTCAACTTTCTGGCTTTCTTAGGATGGAATCCGGGAACGGAAAAAGAAATTTTTTCGCTGCAGGAGTTGATTGACGAGTTTACGATTGAGCGAATTGGCAAGGCGGGCGCTAAGTTTGACATCCAAAAAGCCCAATGGTATAATCAACATTATCTGCGTGCGAAAAGTAATGCGGAGTTGGCAGCGTACTTATTAGCTGATTTAAAAAATGCGAACGTGAAGTGCGATGAAGCGAAGGCGCAGAAGATTGCGGCTTGTTTGCGCGAGCGTATCACATTTCCGAATGACTTGTTTATGCAGAGCAAGTTTTTCTTCGAAGCACCCACTCAGTTTGATGAGCAGGTGATCAGCAAGAAATGGAATGCAGAGGTAGCTGCTGTATTTTCTGCGTATAGCAAGGAATTGCAATCAGCTTCCGGGCTGACGACTGAATCGGCAAAAGCGATCTTAGATGCTACAGCCGTGCAACACAACATGAAGGCGGGACAAGTATTGCAAGTATTGCGTATGGTGCTGACCGGGCAAGGTGCTGGCCCTGATTTAATGATGAGTATTGAAATTATGGGTGGTGCTGAAGTTGCTCAGCGTATTGAATTTGCCATTCGAACAATAACCAAATAAAAATATGGCTTCAAAAGATAAAACGCCTGCCGACAAGCCGAGCAAAAAGCAAGGCAAGCCGCGCGTACACAAAGAGTTGAATGGATTTGAGGTATCGATTGACCAGTTTGGCGAATTGAAATCGAGTATGAACATTGAAAAGATCAACTCATTCCTGGACAAAAACGTAGACGATAAGAAGTTGCTCGAGAAAGAAGAGAAAGAGCGATTGAAAAAATTGAATAAGAAAAAATAATCACGTATGGCACAATCACATGTAATCGACTATCAGATTAAAGGAGAGAGCATTCAAATTGTAGAAGTTGAACTGGATCCGGCAGAAACTGTCATTGCCGAGGCAGGTGCAATGCTCTTTATGGAAGAGGGGATTTTGTTTGAAACGAAAATGGGCGATGGTTCCAATCCACAGCAAGGATTGTTTGATAAGTTACTATCGGCAGGCAGTCGCTTGTTGACAGGTGAGTCGCTTTTCATGACGCATTTTACAAATCGCGGAAGCCGGAAATCAAAAGTAGGATTCTCTGCGCCTTATCCCGGCACGGTGATTCCGGTTGATTTAGCTAAGTGCCCCGGACAAGAACTAGTTGTGCAGAAGGATGGTTTCTTGTGTGCCGCTTTTGGCACTAAACTTTCCATTGTCTTCAATCGAAAAATTGGAGCCGGCTTGGTAGGAGGTGAAGGATTTATTTTACAAAAGCTGCAAGGTGATGGATTAGCGTTTGTCCATGCAGGTGGCACTGTTATAGAGCGCACACTTAACAATGAAACGCTGAGGGTAGATACAGGCTGCGTGGTGGCTTTTGAATCGCAGATTGATTTTGATGTGGAACGCTCCGGCAGTTTGAAGTCGATGGTGTTTGGTGGGGAAGGAATTTTTCTCGCGACACTACGTGGCACCGGCAAAGTGTGGTTACAGTCGATGCCGATTCGTAAATTGATTCAGGCATTGGCGCCTTATGGTAACAACAGCGGCAAAGAAGGAAGCTCGCTACTTGGAAGTTTATTTGAAAGTTAATATCGAATGCGTCCTCTAAAATTAGGTTTGATTCGCGAAGGCAAAGTGCCCCCCGATAAGCGTGTGGCGTTTACGCCTGTGCAAACAGAAGAAATTCAACAGCGCTTTGCGCATGTTCAGGTGGTTTGTCAGCCCAGCACGGTGCGATGCTTTAAAGATGAAGAGTACAACGAACACGGCATTGCTTCACAAGAAGATTTGTCGGATTGCGATGTGCTGATGGGAATCAAAGAAGTTCCTATTCCGAATCTGATTGCCGGGAAAACTTATCTCTTCTTTTCGCATACGCTGAAAAAGCAGCCTTACAATCGCAAGTTGCTACAAGAAGTGTTGAAAAAGAAAATCAAACTGATCGATTACGAAACTTTAAAGGATCATCAGGGAAATCGTCTCGTTGCATTTGGCCGGTATGCCGGGATTGTGGGTGCCTATAATGGTCTGTGGGCATATGGAAAACGTTACAACTTGTTTCAGCTTCGCAGAGCGAATGAGTGCTTTGATGTAAATGATTTGAAACTGGAATTGCGCAAAGTGCAATTGCCACCGATCAAAATTATTTTGACCGGTGCAGGGCGTGTCGGAAAGGGTGCTATGGAAACGCTGGACACTGCAGGCATCCGAAAAGTGAGTCCGGCAGATTTTCTCTCACAAACTTTTCAGGAGCCTGTTTATGCTCAACTGAGCAGTGCCGATTATCATACCCGATTGAAAGGAGGAAATTTTAATCGTGAAGAATTTCACACCAATCCACAAGGGTATGTTTCGCACTTTGTCGACTTTGCCAAGGTGTCTGAAATTTTAATGGCAGGAGCTTTTTGGAATCCACATGCTCCGCGATTGTTCGAAGTGGATGATATGAAGTCGCCAGACTTTAGAATTAAGGTAATTGCGGATATTACCTGCGACATTAATGGGTCGATACCCAGCACCAAAAAAGCCAGTACCATCGCAGATCCGCTTTATGATTATAACGCGCTTACTGATTCGGTCCAACCCGCATTGAGCAGTGAAAGCAACATTACAGTGATGGCGGTAGACAATTTGCCGTGTGAATTGCCGCGCAGTGCATCCGAAGAATTTGGCCGCGATTTGATTGACCGTATTTTGAAACCACTGCTGGTGGAAGATGTGGATGATATTATTGCACGCGCTACGATGGCCGAAAACGGAGACCTCACTCCTGCCTTTGAATACCTACGCGATTACGTAAATCAAGAATAAAATTGCTCGTATGTTTTTATACAACGTTACCATCGGCATCGACAAAGACATTGAAACGGAATGGCTGCAATGGGTGAAGCAAAACTACCTGCCGGCCATGATGGCCACCGGTTTTTTCCGCGATTGCAAACTTTATCGAGTGGTAACGCATGATGATGAAGGATCGGTGTCATACAGCATTCAGGTGTTTGCTGAAAATATTGAGAATGTGGTTAACTATCTCAACCAACACACCGCCACCATCATCGAAGGTCACCGCTTAAAATTCAAAGACAAGCACGTGGCGTTCAATACGCTGTTGGAAGAGGTGGTTTGAGATGAGCGATCATTCTAACATGACTCCCTGATTAGCCGTAGATTTTTGCGGTAACCAAAAAGGAGCAAAACGGACAGTGACATTTTAATCTATCAAAATCAGGATGGCAACATTAAGATTGATGTTCGTTTAGAAGAAGAAACGGTTTGGCTGACGCAAGACCAAATGGCTACTCTTTTTGGTAAAGGACGAAGTACCATTACCGAGCATATCTCGAATATTTTCTCTGAAGGCAAATTAGATGAAAAAGTGGTCTGTCAGAATTTCCGACTAACCACTCAGCACGATGCTATCGCTGGAAAAACATCTAGCCAATCTGAAAAAACTGGAGCAACATTAAATGACCTGAAGAAAAAGCTGAAGTAGGCCCTTACTTCAACAGCTCTCTCGAAATCACCATCTTCTGAATTTCAGTAGTGCCTTCATAAATTTGCGTAATCTTTGCATCGCGCATCAGGCGCTCCACATGAAATTCTTTTACATAGCCATACCCTCCATGAATCTGAACCGCCTCGGTGGTTACTTCCTGTGCAATCTGGCTGGCGTATAATTTGGCCATCGCAGCTGCCTTCACAAAATCTTTCTTTTCATCTTTCAAGTAAGCTGCCTTATGAATTAGTAGCCGAGCTGTTTCAATTTTGGTGGCCATTTCGGCAAGCTTAAATTGAGTGGACTGGTGTTCTGACAAATGTTTGCCGAAGGCTTTGCGCTCTTTTGAATACTTCAGTGCCAACTCATACGCTCCGGCAGCAATGCCCAGTGCCTGCGCAGCAATACCGATACGACCTCCGTTCAATGTCGTCATCGCGAAGGTAAATCCGAAACCATCATCACCAATGCGATTCGCTTTGGGCACTTTTACATCGGTAAACATCAATGAATGTGTGTCGCTGCCGCGGATACCCATTTTGTCTTCTTTCTTTCCCACCACAAAACCCGGCATGCCTCGCTCTACAATCAGTGCGTTGATTCCTTTGTGTTTTTTCTCCGGATGGGTTTGTGCAATCACAATATATACACTGGCACTCTTGCCGTTGGTGATCCAGTTTTTGGTTCCATTCAACAAATAATGATCGCCTTTGTCTTCGGCTGTGGTGCGCTGGCTCGTAGCATCCGAGCCCGCTTCTGGTTCTGATAAACAAAAAGCGCCAATCACCTCTCCGGTCGTCAGCTTCTTCAAATATTTTTCTTTTTGCTCTTCTGTACCGAAGCGCTCCAGTCCCCAGCAAACCAATGAATTGTTTACCGACATACACACCGAAGCCGAAGCATCGATTTTTGAAATCTCTTCCATGGCCAACACATACGAAATGGAGTCCATGCCTCCACCATTGTATTTTGGGTCGGTCATCATGCCCATGAATCCGAGCTCACCCATCTTTTTGACCTGCTCAGCCGGAAAACGTTGCTCATTATCACGGTCAATCACTCCCGGAAGGAGTTCATTTTGGGCAAAATCGCGGGCTGCCTGCTGTACGGCCAATTGTTCTTCGGTAAGTTCAAAATTCATGGTTTCTATCGTTTGAAATAATAACAATGATAGTGGTTAAAATGATTTGAACGAGCGTTTGGATATTGAAAAAATTACAAAAAAGCCCTCTCGATTTTTACGGGAGGGCTTCTTGATTCTAACGCTTTTTTCTATTTCAATCTTCTGACACTTTGAAAGTGTCCTTGCGCCTCGATTACTTAATACCCGGCACACCTACTGGCGCTGCCTGATCTTTAGCAAAGTCGGGCGCTTTGCGAACGGTAGGGTACACCTCATCGAGGGTATTGCCTTCGTACAAGCGGCCATTTTTCATGACTCTGAATACTGAGTTGGTATTACGGATATTCTCTAACGGGTTTTTATCCAAAATAATCAAGTCGGCTAGTTTGCCAGCTTCGATACTACCGATATCGCCATCCAAACCGATCGCTCTCGCTCCGTGAATGGTAGCAACTTTCAGTGCATCTAAATTGCGCATGCCACCGGAAGCGATACTCCACAATTCCCAATGATAGCCCAAGCCTTGCAATTGACCGTGTGAACCAACTCCGGCATTACCTCCGGCCTTCACCAAATCATTTACAAATTTGGCATGATCTTCAAAAACGTGTTCTTCTTTCATAAACCATCCCGGTCTGCGTCTTGATTTTTGGTCAAGCTCAGACTTTGCCGTAAAGTGATTCAACTTCGGATCGCCATTTACATTTTCTGTGGCATAATAAAAATTCTCTGCCCACGGTCCACCGTACGCCACCAACAAAGTAGGTGTGTAAGTCATCTTGGCTTCGGCAATTGAGGTAGCCAAATCTCTGTAAAGCGGATAGATCGGAAGCGCATGTTCATGTCCCGGATAACCATCAATCAAGTTGGTGAGATTCAATTTGAAATCAAGACCACCTTCGGTAGTCGGCATCAAGCCTTGCTCTTTCGCTGCCTGAATAATCCACTGGCGGTGCTGACGATTTCCTGTCAAATACATCTTGATTGTTTTCGTATTGAAGTATTCAGAATATTGCTTCAACACATCTTTGGCCTGATCGGCATCTTTGAGATTGTATGCCCAATAGCCCACGCCTGGTCCGGTAGAATAAATTCTTGGTCCGATAATCTGACCGGTTTCCACCATATCTCCGTATGTCAACACATCGGTGGTAGCAGTTTGCGGATCGCGCGTAGTGGTTACTCCATACGCCAGGTTAGCGGCATACATCCACACTTGATTTTTGTGGACGCCCCAAGCTGGCCACATGTGTGCGTGTGTATCCACAAAGCCCGGCACAATGGTTTTTCCACTCATGTCCATCTTTTGTACCGATGCATCCACATTAATCGATCCGGCTGCGCCTACTTGCTTGATGCGTGCATTTTCAATCAACACATCACCACCCTCAATTACTTCATCGCCATTCATGGTAATGATGCGTGCGTTTTGCAATAAGACTTTTCCCTGAGGGATGTCTTTTTGCACGGTTACTTTAATCCGAACTTCGGTTGGTTTGTAAGGCTCATCTTTCTTGTCTTTCTTCTTATCAGCAGCGTCTTTCTTCTCCTCTTTCTTATCTCCTTTTGCTTCTTCCAATTCTTTTGCCTTCTCCTCTTCTGCCTTTTTCTTTTTCAGGTAATCTTCTTTCGCTTTCGCGGAATCGAGGTGGTAGGTAAAGAACGCATTACCTAACGTGAAGTAAACTGTTTTTGCATTGTTCGACCAGCTGGCAAATTCACCTCCAATTTTGGTCAGCTTACGTGCCGGAAATTGTGCACGATCTGCTTCGGCTACTGAAATTTTAGGAACATCGCCACCGGTTTTTGGAATCGTAACAACATAAATTTCATTGTTGATTTGCGCCAGTGCTTTATCGCCTTCCGGAGCAATTCTAATCACATCAGCAATAGAAGGTTCTTGTGCCGGCTCCATTTCTGATTCGTTCAGCATGCAACTGTGATCCATCAATATGGAACCATACACCGTAATACCTGTCACTCGCAAATGGCCCTTTTCATCAGTGCCATCCCAGCGAATGGATAACAATCCTTTTTGGCCGTGATACAAATAGATACGGTCGTCTGTTTTGGTAAAATGAGGAGTAGTGCGTCCTTTCGCTTTTGCAATGAAGTTGACGTTGCCGCCATCACCGGATATCCACAACAAATCTTCGCGTGCTCCCGCAAAGAATGGATCAGCTGCATCTTTGAATGTTTGTGTTGCGCCCCG
>JBGAUU010000028.1:0-43906 GCA_044228465.1 Cyclobacteriaceae bacterium | reverse complement strand
TTCAAAAATTGTACGTGGTTTTTGTTGGCTCATGAGTCTATTCAACAACTGTTAGTTTGGCGCTATGCCTTTAAAATGCAATCGCCCCGTCATCATTTTGGTGATTGACGGGGCGACTGATTTGATATTAAATTATCGTTACGAAGATGAGAATTTTTCTACGACTTGCGATTGCTTTACGTAGAAAAAATTATTCGCTTACGAGTGTTAGTTGATGATTAGAGCAACTGAGATTCAGAAGTGATATTGACTTTCAATGCTTTAGAGATAATGCAATTTTTCTCCGCGCCTTTGGTGTATTCCGCAAATTGCTCTGCAGTAATACCGGGTACTTTTCCTTGGATAGAAAGATGAATACCGGTAATGTCTAATCCTTCCAGATTAAGAGTTGCTACGGTATCGAGTGAAGTAGCAGGAGTGCCGGCTTGTGTCAGTGCTGCGCCAACGGCCATGGTAAAGCAGCCTGCATGCGCAGCAGCCAATAACTCTTCAGGATTAGTGCCAATGCCGTCTTCAAATCGTGTTTTGAATGAAAACTGGGTGTTGTTAAGAACGGTGCTTTGTGAAGAGATGTGACCTTTTCCGGTTTTCAAATCTCCTTCCCAGTGTGCGGATGCGGTTCGTTTCATAATTATTTGTTTTTAGTGTTGACTTGTTTAACAAATAGCTTGAGGAAAAGTTCGGTAATAGCAGTTTATCTAAGAATAACAGTGGAGAGTTTCGCCACTAAGACACGAAGTCACAAAGATTTCACGAAGTTAATGTTGTATCGTATTGAGTGCCCGATCAATTAATTTGCTTAATCTGAATGGCACAACCGCCACTCTTCGCCAACTGAATCTTTAGTTTTGATTTGCTGGTAACTATTTTCTTTTCGATTACATACGCCTCCGGATTGGTTTGCCAATCGCTGTTATCGGCATCGCGATAAATGATTGCTTCGTATTTTTTGCCGGCTGATAGAAAATCGAGTGACCATTCTGCCACGCGACTGTTTTCATCTGTGATAGCTCCCAAAAACCAATCGCCTGTTTGTTTTGCTTTCCGCGCGATGGTAATGTAATCGCCCGGCTCTGCCTCTAGAATTTTAGTGTCGCTCCAATCTACCGGCACGTCTACAATAAATTGAAAGGCATCTAAATGTTTTTCATAATTCTCCGGCAAGTCTGCTGCCATTTGCAATGGACTGTACATCGTTACATACAATGCCAATTGCTTCGCGAGCGTAGTGCGCACTTCCGTTTTTCGTGTAGGTTCAAATTGATTGAGTTTAAAGTGAAACAACCCGGGTGTAAAATCCATTGGGCCACCCATCAACCTGGTGAACGGCAAAATTGTTGTATGCTCGGGTGTAATTCCCAAGGCAGGAGCATTGTTAAACTCGCTGCCGCGCGCGGCTTCTGAGGCTAGCCAGTTGGGATATGTGCGATGTAATCCGGTGGAGTGTACCGGCTCGTGTGCATCAATCATAATTTTATATGAGGCGGCCTTTTCAGCTACTCGTTGGTAATGGTTCACCATCCATTGCCCATCGTGATGTTCTCCGCGTGGAATAATTCTGCCCACATAGCCTGTCTTCACACTGTTCATGTTATGCAACACCATAAATTGAAAAGCAGGATCCATCCATCGTTCATAGTTGGTAGCTGAACCGGAAGTTTCATGATGCATGATTAATCGTACCCCTTTTTCTTTCGCGTATGCGGTAAGTGCATTCACATCGTAGTCGGGATAGGGTGTGATAAAATCAAATACATTTTCTTTCCAATTGCCAAACCAATCTTCCCAACCCTGGTTCCAGCCTTCCACCAACACACCATCAAAGTGATAGCGCGCAGCAAAGTCGATATACTTTTTTACGTTGGCTGTGTTAGCTCCATGCTTTCCGCTAGCTAAGTCCCAATTGGCTTTGCCCACATGCATCTCCCACCACATGCCAACAAACTTTTGTGGCTTGATCCAGTCAGTTGATTTCAAAGCCGATGGTTCATTCAAATTCAAAATGAGCTTTGAGTTTAATAAGTCGGCAGCTTTGTCACTCACCACAATGGTTCGCCAGGGAGTTTTGCAAGGTGTTTGTAAATAAGCTTTGTTGCCTACGGCATCGGGCGTGAGTTGCGAGGTGAATGTATAGCGCTCCTTATCCAGCAGCAAATGCATAGCTGGGTAGTTGATCAATGCCGCTTCGTGCAAACTGATGTACAATCCATCGTCACTCTTCATCAGCAAAGGAGTTTGAACTGCATTAATAGCGATCAGTGATTTAACGGCAATGTCCGGCTCTTTGGTAGCAGCAGCGAGTGCATCGATTTCTGAAAGACGTGTGGTGTTGTAAGCGTATTCATTCGAGTCAAAGTCGCCAGGAATCCAAAAGGTCTTATGATTTCCTGCCACTACAAATTGTGAATGTTCTTCTTTAACAATAAAATGATGCAAAGATGGCTGCTCTGGAAATTCGTAGCGAAACCCAATGCCATCATTAAACACACGGAAGACAATTTTTATAATCGTGCTTGTTCCCTTTTTGTCCTGTAATGTCAACGCAATTTCACGATACTGGTTTCGGATGGTGCTCACTTCTCCCCACACCGGAGACCATTGCTGATCTACGCTGGATGTATCCACTTTAATTATGGAAAAAGAGTTGAGTAAAATGCGCGGCTTCGCGAATTCAATTCCAAGCGTAGAAGGTTGAATGACTACTTTCTTTTTATATAATAACTGATAAGTGATTTGCTCGCCATTTCGAATTTGTAATTGAATAGAGCGGGAAGGCGATTGAACAGTAAAGTCTTGTGAATGGGCTGCAACAACCGACAAGCAAACTAAGATGCCAGTAATTTTTAAGATGCGCATACGTGTGAAAATTGATTGTAAAAATTTACCACCAAGCCAACGGCAACTTCAGATCGTTGACCGAGTCGATGACTAAATCAGGTTTGAAGGCATACCGCGAAAGCGATTCGCGTTTAGTGATTCCGCTCAATACCAAAATGGTTTTGTAACCCATTTGTACGCCACCGCGAATGTCGGTGTCCATGGTATCACCAATGATGGTTGTCTCGGCAGTTTCAAGACCCAACGCTTTTCGCGCGGAGCGCATCATCACCGGGCTGGGCTTTCCGACCACAAATGCTTTCACGCCCGTAGCTTCTTCGATCATTGCGCTGGTAGCCGCTATGCCTAGGTTATCCCATCCTTTCTTCTTAGGCGATGGGTCGCGATTGGTGATTACAAATTTGGCACCTGCCAAAATCATGTCCACCGCTTTCTGCACCATTTCTAAAGTAAAGTTTCTTCCTTCGCCTAGCACCACAAAATCCGGATCGGAGTTTACCAGAGAGATTCCATTCTCGTGAAGGCTAGAAAGCAAACCTCCTTCTCCCAAAACATAAGCGGTTCCGCCAGGAATCTGGCTCGCCAAAAATTTTCCGGTCGCCATGGCGCTGGTGTACACATGATCTTCGCTCACTTTAATTCCAAGTTTTTCCAATTTGCGAACAGCATCTAACCGGGAGCGCTGGCTGTTATTCGTCATGAAGCAAAAAGGAATTTTCTCTTCAAGGAGTTGGGCAATAAATTTATCTGCTCCGGGGATGAGCGCGTCACCACTGTAGATCACGCCATCCATGTCGATTAATAATCCTTGTTTCATGCTTTAATAATTAATTTTAGTGGCCAACTCGATGAATCGCAGGGCGAGATAATCATGTCTACTTGTGTAAAATACTTAATGATCATTTCATATCAATAGATCGAGAATGTTAACAATATAGAGTTTTGAAATTTCATTTTAGGAAAATATTCTTCAGGTAGCGCTTCCGAACGTCACGATAGATATAAAAATCAGAGTCGATGGTAGCAATCTCGGTGATTTTGCGTTCCTCGGCTGCGACAATTAAGGTGGCATCCGCCAAATCCATGGGAACATCTTCATATTTGTCGCACAATTCAATCAGTCGGGCTATGGATGAATATTCTGTTTCAATCAAATGCAAACCACCTCTATTAATCCATTTCAGAAAGTCGAGCTGGGCACGCACACTGAAATCCAACATGTGAGATGTTTCTGTAACGACTGGCCACGTAGTAAACAGCGTGCCGGTATACTTTTTTAAAAATTGAACTGCTTGATGATGGTAGTTGTCGCTTTTATCAAAAAGGGCAATCAACGGTCCGGCATCAATGAGAATGCCTTTCATTTAATTTTTCCTTTAATCGTTTTTTGTACGTGACTGATTTATTTTTTGTGCCACTTCCTTCTTGGCCAAAAAGATCTGCGCCTACATCGTAAGGTTTAGAATTTTTGCGGTGTTGTATGAGGTAGAACTCAATAGCTTCTTTGACGACTTGCGACTTGGGCAGCCCTTCCATTTTGCAGTATTCGTTTAGAATTTTTTCTTCCGATGCGGATAACCTGACGGTAAGCATAAAATATATTTTTTTGTATGACAAATGTAATACAAACAATCACACAAAACCAAATCGATTATTTTTAAGAAACTGACCCTTGCGCAAGTAGTTTCCTGTGCGTGCGCAAGCCGGGCAGGGATGGAAGGGGAAAGCCCGCATCCCGATAGCTATCGGGAGAGGACTTGTACCGAACAGCCCGGCCGCCCGCAAAAGAATTCAACAGGCTATTAAATGAAAACTAGTTCTACGGTTTAGCTTGTTCGACAATTTTTCGGAAGAGTGCAATTTCCAGATCATGAAAAACGCGCTTTCTATCTTTTTTATAATGGTAATTGGAAGAGAGTTTGACAATCACCATGTCTTTGTATGGATCGACATAAATAAATTGATCATAAATTCCCTGCGCATCAAACTCTCCTTTGCTTCCTTCCGGAATCCACCATTGAAATCCATAGCCATCTGCAAGTACCGCATTGTCACGTTTGCCGGGCATGACGTGAGGAGCATCAGGCGTGATCGATGCAAGCACCCACTCGCGTGGCACCACCTGACGGCCTTGCCACTTGCCGGTATCTAAAAAGAGCTGACCCATTTTTGCATAATCACGTGCGGTGGCATTCAATCCTCCGAGCGCAAATTCCATTCCTGATTTGTCTTTAATCCAATAGGCTTCTGACTCGGCACCAATCTGCGACCAAAGTTTTTCATTCATATAATCGGTGATTGACTTTCCAGTTGCCTTGGTGAGAATCATGCCTAACACTTGCGTGTCGATGCTTACATAATGATTATAAGTGCCGGGCTCGCGCTCACGTCTGAGTTTTTTTGAGAAGTCGGCCATGGGCATGCCGAGTGCAAAGTAGCGGCCCATAATATTAATGTCGGAATTGAAATCGCCATAGTCTTCATTGAAGCCCACACCTGACGACATTTGTAATACATCTTTGATGCGTACTTTATCATAACCGGTGCCTGCAAAATCCGGTAAGTAATCCGTAACTGTTTGTTCGATGCTTTTAATTTTTCCTTCGGCAATAGCGATACCAAAAAGCGCGGAGATCACCGACTTGGACATGGACCACGCAATGTGATGATCGCTGGCCGTAAATCCATTGCTATAATATTCATAAAGAATGGTGTCGTGTTGAATGACGATCAATGCATCGGTTAATGTTTGGTCCAAAAATGCTTTCGTCACCACGACAGAATCGTGTGCTTGAAAATTTTCAATTAATGAATAAGGTTGTGAACTCACAGGGAATGGCTGCGACTGCTCCGGCTTTGGCACAGTAGTAGTCGGAAATATGTCCTTTACGCCCCGAAAGTTTTCAGAGATAGTTTCTGCATCAAAAAAAGTCACCACTTTATAGAGTTGGTAGGCTTCCTGTCGGAAGAATAAAACGATGGTCAAAGTACAATGATAGCAATTACCACACCCCAACCCGAGAATGATTTTTCGCATGAGCTTCATATAAATGAAAAATTAATAGCTCAAGATAGGAAATATTTGGAAGCTATTCTGGTAAAAAAATCTCCAAATGGAGAAATTGATTTCTAATTATATTCGTGCGAGAATTATAAACCTTCATCGCTCATCGTGAATAAGATTAGAAATCAATCAAGATCAATATAAATGCTTACTTCGAATACTCCGTTTGATCTGATACCGCCAAAAACATTCTGGCAAGCACATTACACTTGATCCCACCGAAATTGAATTCTTCATTTCTTTATTAGAATCGAAACTGATTCGAAGGAAAGATTTTTTATTGCAGCCGGGAGAAATCTGTAAAACAGAAAACTTTATCGTAAAGGGATGCTTACGAACTTACTCGGTCGATCAAGATGGCGCTGAACATATTGTGATGTTTGGTATTGAAGACTGGTGGGTGGGTGATCTCTATAGTTTTCTGATGGCCACGCCTGCTCAATATTATATCGATGCACTGGAAGACACCCATGTTTTGCAAATCAACAAGCAAAATCTGGATCTGCTGTATGAGCGCGTGCCAAAGTTTGAGCGGTTCTTCCGGCTGATCATACAAAATGCTTTTATCGCGCAGCAAAATCGAATTAATCAAAATCTATCATTCACTGCCGAGCAACGGTACTTGGAGTTTGTCAAAAAGTACCCGCACTTCGAGCAACGCATTCCTCAAAAGCAAGTAGCAGCCTACTTAGGTATGACGCCCGTTTTCCTCAGCATGCTCCGCAGAAAGCTAGCCGGAAAGTGATTTGTTAAACTACTTTAATTTTTTCCGGTATTCAGCTCCTCTTCTTTGTGCTGTTAAACAAAAACAGCAAATGGAAACGATTCAACAAAAACTGGAAGAACTCAATCAATTGGTATTGCAGGGCCGCGCGCTCGAGGCTTTTGACAAATTCTACCATCCGCAGGTGGCCATGCAAGAGAATGAACAAGCGCCTACCATAGGTAAAGCCGCAAACCGCTCGCGTGAGGAAGAATTTTTCAACAACGTCACCGAATTCAGAAGTGCTGCAGTCATCGCCATGGCTGTAAATCAAAATGTCAGTTTTGTAGTGTGGAAATACGACTACACACACCGCCAATGGGGCGTGCGAAACTATACGCAAGTATCGGTGCAACGCTGGCAGGATGGCCAGATCATTCACGAACAATTTTTCTATGGAAACTAAAACTAGCTCATTTATGAAATCACTTTTATTCAAAACAAATAACGATTGGACGGGATTAATTCTCCGGTTGACCATAGGAATTGTATTGTTTCCGCATGGCGCGCAAAAAATGTTGGGACTATTCGGGGGTTATGGATTTTCGGGAACGATGGGCTTCTTTACGGACACCTTGCACTTGCCATGGCTGATTGGTTTTTTAGTGATCGTAATCGAGTTTGTAGGATCACTTTCACTCATCGCAGGATTTGCCAGCAGACTTTGGAGCATCTTTATCATTGTACTGATGCTGGGCATCATTTTTACTTCACATCTCAACAATGGATTTTTTATGAATTGGTTTGGCAATCAGGCAGGCGAAGGGTATGAGTATCACTTACTCGTAATAGGCCTCTCACTCGGCACGCTGGTACAAGGAAGCGGAAAACTCGCAATCGATGAGCGACTCGCTTAACCACTCCAAATAAAAAAAGCTGGCTTCGTTACCGATCGCCAGCTTTTTTCTATCTCCTTTAAATTTTACACTAAGTACTCGAACAAGTTTTCATTCTGATTCACCAACGTGTAATTCAATTTATGTGAATTCATTCGTTCAATCAAAAAGTTGAAATCATCTTTCGATTTTACTTCAATGCCAATCAGCGCGGGGCCCGTTTCTTTATTATGTTTTTGAATGAACTCAAAACGCACGATGTCATCATTCGGGCCAAGGATGTGATTGACAAACTCTTTCAACGCTCCCGGGCGTTGTGCAAAGCGTACGATGAAATAATGCTTCAATCCTTCATACAAGAGTGATCTTTCTTTGATCTCCTGCATCCGATCGATGTCATTATTGCCTCCGCTCAGCACACACACCACTTTCTTTCCTTTGATCTGCTCTGCATATTGTTCCAATGCAGCGATGGAAAGCGCACCGGCTGGTTCAGCTACAATCGCATCTTCGTTGTACAGTTGCAGAATCGTTGAACTCACTTTTCCTTCGGGCACTAGCAGCATATCAGCCAGTGCATCCTTACAAATTTCAAATGTGCGGTCCCCCACTTTTTTTACGGAGGCACCATCTACAAATCGTTGAATGGAATCCAATATTACCGGCTTGCCTGCCTTCAACGCTTCTTTCATCGAAGGGGCGCCTTGAGGCTCTACACCAATCATTTTGATTTGTGGCGCATACGTAGCAAAGTAACTTCCCATGCCAGCCGATAGTCCGCCACCGCCTACAGGGACAAACACATAATCAATATTCGATTGCTCTTCTAAAATTTCTTTGGCCACCGTGCCTTGTCCTTCAATCACTTTTTCGTGATCGAACGGTGGAATAAAAACACTGTTGTTTTGCTTCGTATATTCTAAGGCATGCGCCTGGCATTCATCAAACGTATCGCCAATCAACACAATCTCCACCAAGCCATTGCCAAACATTTTCACCTGATTGATTTTCTGCTTCGGTGTAATGGCCGGCATGTAAATCACGCCTTTTATATTCAACAGTTTGCACGAAAAGGCAACACCTTGTGCGTGGTTGCCTGCGCTAGCGCACACCACTCCGCGCTGGCGTTGTTCTTCCGACAAACTCTGAATTAAATTGTAGGCACCTCTGATTTTATACGAGCGCACTACTTGCAGGTCTTCGCGCTTGAGGTACACCTCGCAGCCAAATTTTTCTGACAACTTACGGTGATACTGCAAAGGCGTTTTAAGCACCACGTTTTTTAGAACGAGATGTGCCCGGTTGATGTCGATATGTAAATTCAATACTTCTGCCATTCTGAAAAGTTGACAATTGACAATGAGCGAGTAACAAAATACAGGTTGGCAACTTTGTCAACTGTTTTCATTGTCAATTGTCAATCGATTATTAATTGATCATACTTGCCTCTACCTTGTTTTTCTCCGGGCGCAGTGAACGCACAGCTGCACCAGCTTGCCACAATTCGCTCTCACGTAGTTCTTTCAATTCTTCTGCCAACTTCTCGCGATAGTCTGACTTGCTGCAGGTATCGATTGTGCGCTTCGCTTCTGCTCCGCTTGCTACGCTCTCATACAATTCTTTGAATACTGGTAATGTTGCCGCTTTGAATTTCTTCTTCCAATCCAACGCACCACGCTGAGCGGTAGTCGAGCAGTTGGCATACATCCAATCCATACCATTCTCAGCTACCAATGGCATCAAGCTTTGTGTCAACTCTTCAACCGTTTCGTTGAATGCTTCTGAAGGCGAGTGACCTTTCGAGCGAAGTACTTCGTATTGCGCTTCGAAAATTCCGGCAATCGCGCCCATCAATGTACCTCGCTCACCGGTTAAGTCTGAATAGACCTCTTTTTTGAAATCTGTTTCAAACAAGTAGCCCGAGCCTACGCCAATTCCCAATGCAATCGCTCTGGTTTTTCCGTTGCCCGTAGCATCTTGAAACACCGCGTAGCTGCTGTTGATACCTTTGCCTTGCAAAAATAATCTGCGCACCGATGTGCCCGATCCTTTTGGTGCAGCTAAGATGACGTCTACATCCGCAGGAGGAATAATTCCTGTTTGCTCTTTGAATGTAATACCGAAGCCGTGCGAAAAATACAATGCCTTTCCTTTAGTCAAATGTGGTTTGATGGTAGGCCACGTAGCAATTTGTCCTGCATCGCTCATCAAAAACTGAATGATAGTTCCGCGTTTGGCAGCTTCTTCCACTTCAAATAATGTTTCGCCTGGCACCCAACCATGCGCAATCGCTTTGTCCCACGTCTTTGATCCTTTCCGTTGACCCACAATTACATTGAATCCGTTATCACGTAAGTTCAATGCTTGTGCAGGGCCTTGCACACCATATCCTACAATTGCAATTGTTTCATTCTTCAATACCTCCACTGCCTTCTCCATCGGAAACTCCTCGCGGGTTACTACTTCTTCAACAGTCCCACCGAAATTAATTTTAGCCATAGTTTTAGTTTATTATGTTTATTAAAAAGAATTCAAAATTTATTTCTGTTCAATTATTTACTTTTCTATTCACTTACACATTTCATTTTTTTGGGCGGCACCCGGGCTATCCGCTCCAAGTCCTCTCCCGATAGCTATCGGGATGCGGGCTTTCCGCTACTATCCCTGCCGCCAGCGTTCTATAAAGTGCGTGCAAACTTTTTAGTTAATCGACATCTACAATACGTTCACTTAGTTCAAAATACAAATCGCTGCCTTCCTTGGCGCGCACACTTTCCACTTCAATCAACTTCTCCAGTTGGGTTAATACTTTTTCAATGATTTCAGGTGTAGTGAACACCAACAAAATGGCACCTCCTTTTCGAAAATCATTTTCACTTTCGTATGCCATCATTTTTTTGATGCGCACACGTCTGCGGTTCAGCACATTAATAATTCTGTTCAGCACAGAAAAATTATTGTCCGACAGTAAATCCAATGTAAAATCTTGCTTCATATCTATTTTAGTCTTGAGTATTGAGAAATTCTCTCTAACAACTTCTCTCTACTCATACCTCACTTCTCATATCTTATTCGGTATCTCCAATATCACCTCCGCTACACCTGCACCAGCAGGCACCATCGGGAACACATTGTCTTCCTTCTCTACCACAACTTCCAAAAAGTACGAAGTCTCAGCCGCCAGCATTTTTTTCAATGCCTCTTCCAAATCTTTTTGCTCCGTTACTTTTGCGCCCGGAATTTTGTACGCGTCCGCAATCTTCACAAAGTCAGGGTTATCCATTTCCGTAAATGAATATCGCTTGCCATGAAACAATTGCTGCCACTGGCGCACCATGCCCAAGAAGTTATTGTTCAGAATTAAAATCTTCACGGGGATTTTATACTGCATAATCGTACCCAACTCTTGGATGGTCATCTGATAACCACCGTCCCCGATAATGGCCACTACTTGTTGATGCGGAGCGGCTACTTTGGCGCCCATCGCAGCCGGCAAAGCAAAACCCATCGTGCCCGCACCACCGGAAGTAATATTCGTGCGTGGATTTTTATATTGATAGTAGCGTGAAGTTACCATCTGATGTTGACCCACATCCGTCACCACTACTGCTTCGCCTTTGGTTAATTGCGAAAGCATGTACACCACTTCCGCCATCTTCAGGCTCTTCGTGTCTTTAATTTCTTTTTCAACTACTTTCTCAAATTCTTCCTGATTGAGTTTACGGAAGCTTTCTGTCCAATCCGGAAATTTACTCGGCAAACATTTTTTCGTCAATTCAATCAATGCTTCTTTCGCATCGGCATGAACGGATACATCTGTTTTAATGATTTTACTGATTTCGGCTTTGTCAATATCAATATGAACAATTTTGGCTTGCTTGGCATACTTGCTTACGTTGCCCGTCACGCGGTCATCGAAGCGCATGCCAATCGCGACCAGCACATCGCATTGGTTGGTGTTGATATTGGGACCGTAGTTACCATGCATTCCTAAATAACCTACATAATTTGGATGATCCGTAGGAAATCCACCTAAACCTAATAGCGTGCTCGCTACGGGAATTCCGGTTTTCTCAGCAAAGGCAATCAACTCCTTCGTAGCACCTGATAATAATATTCCCTGACCCACCAATAGGTAAGGTCGCTTCGCAGAATTGATCAAACCTGCTGCTGCCGCAATTTGTTCGGGCTGCATTGTTGGTTTTGGTTTATACGTTCTTACACTTGTGCAAGGCGCATAGGTTGATTCTTCAATCAATTCGTTTTGTGCATTCTTGGTAATATCTACCAACACAGGTCCCGGTCTTCCGCTCGATGCAATGTAAAATGCTTTGGCTATAGCCGGAGCGATGTCTTTCGCTTCCGTTACCTGCACATTCCATTTCGTTACCGGCAAAGTGGTGTTGATCACATCGATTTCCTGAAATGCATCGGTGCCTAACAAATGCGCAAACACTTGTCCGGTGATACAAACTACCGGAGTTGAATCTATCAATGCATCGGCAAGGCCTGTCACTAAGTTAGTTGCACCGGGGCCTGATGTAGCAAACACCACTCCGGTTTTTCCCGAAACGCGCGCGTAACCTTGTGCTGCATGAATGGCTCCTTGCTCATGGCGCACTAACATGTGCGTGAGCTTATCTGCATAGCTATAGAGCGCATCATACACGGGCATGATCGCGCCACCCGGATAGCCAAAAATGTGCTGCACTTTTTCTTCCACCAAGCAACGCAACAATACTTCCGATCCTGTAATTTTTAAAGGAGTCGTTATTGCCACCTCATCTCGTTTTTCAATCTCAGTTGCTACCATCGTTATTCATTTTTAATTCTTCACTAGTCTAAAGACTCGCAAAGTCATTCGGAATCTGTTACACAACCATCGGCTGCTGTCTTTACTTGCTTCGCATACTTAAACAATACGCCTCTCGTTACGCGCGGGGATGGTGCTTTGTAATGTGATCTGCGTATAGCGAGAGTTTTCTCATCAACCAATAAATTGATCTGATGCTTCGTCACATCTATCTCTATCCAGTCACCATCTTCTACTAAGGACAATAAACCTCCATCGGCTGCTTCGGGCGTAATGTGCCCGATCACAAATCCGTGGGAGCCTCCTGAAAAACGTCCGTCAGTAATCAATGCTACTGATTTTCCTAAGCCCGAACCCATAATCAAACTGGTTGGCTTCAACATTTCAGGCATGCCCGGTGCACCTTTAGGGCCCACGTAGCGAATCACCACTACATCGCCTTCTTTTATTTTTCCGGAACGGATGCCATCGACTAATTCAAATTCTCCATTGAACACCCGCGCTGTTCCCTTGAAGCGTTCACCTTCTTTGCCGGTAATTTTTGCGACTGAACCTTTCTCTGCCAGGTTTCCATAAAGAATTTGCAGGTGTCCTGTTTTTTTAATGGGGCGCTCAATCGGAAGAATAATATCTTGTTGATCGAAATTCAGATCGCGTGCGTTCGCCACGTTTTCAGCTATCGTCTTTCCGGTAACGGTTAAACAATCGCCATGTAAATATCCTTTTTGCAAAAGGTACTTCATCACCGATGGAACACCTCCAATTTTATGCAATGCTTCCATCAAATACTTTCCACTTGGTTTCAAATCTGCCAACAGTGGCGTTTTATCTGAAATGCGTTGAAAATCTTCTTGTGTGATTTTAAGACCTACACATTGCGCCATCGCAATTAAATGGAGCACCGCATTGGTCGATCCGCCTAAGATCATCACAATCGTGATAGCATTTTCAAATGCCTTCAAAGTCATGATATCACGTGGCTTGATATCCTTTTCCAATAACAAGCGAATGGCTTTTCCCGCTTCGATACATTCAGCCGATTTCTCCGGGCTTAATGCCGGATTTGAAGATGAATATGGTAATGCCATTCCCAATGCTTCAATAGCCGATGCCATCGTGTTGGCGGTATACATTCCTCCGCATGCGCCAGCACCCGGACAAGAATTTTGAATGATGCCTTTGAAATCTTCTTCGGAAAGTTTGCCTTGAATTTTTTCGCCCAGCGCTTCGAATGCTGAAACGATGTTCAACTCTTTTCCTTTGTAATGTCCACCGGCAATAGTGCCACCATACACCATGATGGCCGGACGGTTCAATCGCCCCATGGCCATCACCGAACCGGGCATATTTTTATCACAACCTACTACAGCAATTACACCATCGTAGTATTGCGCCCCGCACACCGTCTCAATAGAATCAGCAATTACTTCACGGCTCACCAATGAATAGCGCATGCCTTCGGTACCATTGGAAATTCCATCGCTCACGCCAATGGTGTGAAATATCAATCCCACCAACTCCTGATCCCACACGGCCGTCTTCACCTCTTGAGCAAGGGCGTTCAAGTGCATGTTGCATGTATTACCATCAAAGCCGGTGCTTACTATTCCTACCTGCGCTTTTTTTAAATCTTGCTCTGTTAATCCAATTCCATACAACATGGCCTGCGATGCAGGCAAGGTAGGATCTTGGGTGATGGTGCGGCTGTATCGGTTTAACTCTGAATTCACTTACTTGAAAATTTTATAATTTTTAAACTAGTTACTGGTTTCTGGTTGCTCGATTCTAGTAACTAGTAACCAGCAACTTGTAACCATTAAACAATGACATATGAGTAGCTCTTATCCAAAACAATATTCCGATAGGTCTCTTGTATTACTGCGCCCATGGAATCTTTCCAGGCTTTGGCCACCGGCTGACGCTCGAAGGACTCGATCGCCACAATCTCTTGCATCGTGCTGCAGAAAAAAGCGCTATCGGCTTCGAACAATTCTTCGGGTCTGAAATATTTTTCTTCTACCGGCAATTCCAACTCTCGGCAAATCTCTAGCACCGTTTTGCGGGTGATGCCTGGAAGTATGCTGGTTGCCGGAGGCGTATAGATCACTCCCTCTTTTTCGTAAAAGAAATTAGCTCCGGGTCCTTCTGCCACAAAGCCACTTAAGTCGAGCAAAAGTCCATCATCAAAGCCACGTCTTTTTGCTTCGGTAGTTGCTAAAATCGAATTCACATAAAGGCCGCATACTTTCGCCTCTACAGTTACTGCTTTGGGGTTCGGGCGTTGGTAGGCAGAAATACAAATACGTTTGGGTTTTAAGTTCGGATGTTGCTCACACTCCCAAGCCGTGATCATCAGCGATACATCGGTGGGTGAAGTCAGCTCCATGTTGGGTCCGCAAAAAACCAACGGGCGGATGTAAGCGTTGGAGAGATTATTTTTCTCCAGCACTTGATACGTAAGTTGAATCAGGTCATCTACCGTGTAGTGAAAAGGAATGCCCATCAATTGGCAGCTTCGCTGAAGGCGCTCGTAATGCGCACGCGGCTTGAAGATTTTTACACCATTCACCGTTTCGTACGAGCGAATGCCTTCAAATACGCCATACCCATAGTGCAATGTTTGGCCAAACAAATTCATTTTCGCCTCGCTGGCTTTGACAAAGTTTCCATCGAGGAAAAGCACCGTGTCGTCATTAAAATATTCGATCATATTAGAACAATCGTTAGTTTGTTGTAGTAGCTATAAAATAAAACCGTCCCGCTTGTGGGCGGGACGGTTTCAAATTTCTTTTACAAAATCGTCACAGCCCCGGTTTTCGGAGAATGCTGACAATAATGAGCACAATCAAATTCTGCAGCAGGCTTCCCTGAGTCAGATTTTCAACAGATAAAAAAGCGGTATTCTTCATTTGTTTTTCTTGTGCTTGTGCAAGATGGCGAAATTTTATGATGTCAATCAACCAAACTGCCCAAAAAAGTTTTAGATTTTTATGAATAACGAATGTTAGGTAAGGCTCTAATTGAATGAAAGGTACTCCACAATTCCATCCCGAATCGCTGTAAACGTTTTGATCAGCGATTCTTCATTCTCTTCCAGTAGCGTAACGCGGAAACCTTGCAACTCCGAACAAAACGAAGAGATCGGCACAACGCATACGCCTTTCGCGCCAAGCAAATAATACACAAAGCGTTTGTCGTGGGGCATCTCTTGTGCCGTCCACTCTTCTACCAACGCGCTGATTCGCGCATCGCCAATTTTCATTTTCTGATGCGGCTTTAAAGTGCCCTCTCTGAAAATGATGGTATTGTAAAAAGCACCAAACGTTTCGTTGAACGTGAGTTGAGGAACGGTTTTAAAAATATCGGAAATGAGTTTGCTGCGTTTGCCAATTCGCTGATTGGTTTCTTCGCGATAGGCTTTGAACCGCGCATCACCTAAAATTTTTGGAATCGCCAACTGCGGCAGCTTGGTAGAACACACTTCTATCATCTTAGCGTTATCAATTGCCTGACACAAGCGATTGAAGTCGGCATCTTTGCTGCGGTTGTAATATTCCATCCAGCCACATCGCGCACCTGGCCAAGGCAATTCTTTCGATATACCTTTCATAGCTATGCCGGGTACATCTTCGATTACTTCCGCTAGTGAATAAGCGCGTGCACCATTGTAAGTGATGTTCAAATAAATTTCATCGCAGATCAAAAACAAATTGAACTCGCGTGCGATGGCTACAATGCGCTTGAGTGTTTCCAACGGATACACCATGCCCGTAGGATTATCGGGATTGATGATCAAAATACCGACCACATTTGGGTTGTACTTTACTTTGTTGTAAAGGTCATCCAGGTCGGGATACCATTTGTTGTTTGGATCAAGCGTATAAGTAAGTGGCTCGTGACTAGCATGTGCTGCCTCCGCACTGGAGTGTGTCGAGTACGCAGGCGAAGGGCCGATAATGCGCGAAGTAGGTGCTATGTATTGATACACTTTGGCAATGGCATCGCCCAAGCCGTTGAAGAAACAAATATCATCCGGTGTAATTTGTACCCCTTGGCGGAAATTGTTTTGTGTAGCCAGAAACTGTCGGGTTTCCAAAATACCTTTCGAAGGACAATAACTGTATGTATCGTTTTGTAAAGACAGATCGGCAATGATCTGTTTGATCCACGCGGGAATCTGATGGTTCTTTTGAATGGGATCACCGATATTTTCCCAATGAATGGGTAAACCCAGGTTTTTAATTTGCTCGGCTTTCTTAACGATCTCGCGGATTTCGTAGCTCAGTTCGTTCGCTCCTTCACTCAATAATTGTTGACGCATTCGCTTTCGTAATTAAAAATAATCTTCGAAAGTAGAATTAGTTGAGTAGATAGCCAAGTGCAGGTCATAGTTCTTAATAAACAATTCATGATTAAAATCATATCTGCTCGGTAACTTATATCACAGACCTTTTGCGTGTTGGCTTTTACTTTCGATATATAATTCAAACTAAAAAAATATGACAACCACTGTGGTAGTAGGGGGGAGTTTTGCCGGCATGACTGCCGCCATCGAAATAAAACGGAAAGGTAAAGATCAACACAAAGTGATCTTGATCGACAAGTCTCCACTTTTCTTATTCATTCCTTCGTTGATTTGGGTACCATTCGGTCGAAGAGACATGAAAGATATTTCATTTAAAAAAGAAAGCATCCTGACGGAAAAAGGAGTTGACTTTATTCACGCTGAAGCGCTTACAGTAGACACAACCACGCAATTGGTGAAAACCGATCATGGCGATTTTCACTACGATCATTTAGTCGTTGCTACAGGCCCTAAAGTAAAATTTGATATTGCACCCGGAGTTGCCGAGTATTCGCACTATGTAGGCACACCCAACGGAGCAATGAAACTGCGTTCCGCATTAGAAGAGTTCAAAAAGAACCCTGGTCCTATTGTAATTGGTGCTACCCAAAATGCCGGATGTATGGGAGCTGCTTATGAGTTTTTATTTAATGTTGAAAAATGGCTACGCGAACAAAACATTCGAAAAAAAGTTGATTTATACTGGGTAACGCCAGAAGATTATTTGGGTCATTTTGGTATTGATGGAATGCCCCTTGGCGAAGCCATGCTAAAGGCTTTTATGAAAATGTTTAACATTCACTACCGCACACAGGTGGCCATCAAGGAAGTAACCCCCACCAGTGTAATACTTTCAAGCGGAGAAGTACTACCTAGTCGATTAACACAATTGATGCCTCCGTTTGTGGGTGTAGATTTTGTGCAACACTCTCCTTCGCTCGCACCAACAGCCAATGGCTACATACCCGTAGAAGACAGCTATCAACATAAACAAATAAAAAATGTGTGGGCGGCCGGCATTGCAGTGCAGGTTGACTTACCCTTTTCGTGCAAAAACATCCCGTTCTCTGCACCTAAAACGGGTTACCCTTCTGACGAAACCGGAAAGATCGTAGCTGAAAATATTGTACGAATAGCATCCGGAAGAACAGATTTGAAGCGAAAAGCTTGGGGAAAAATTGCAGGGCTTTGTATTATGGATGCAGGAAAAAAAGAAGTATTGATATTTTCCAATCACCTATTTAAGCCTCGTGCTTTTGCCATCATGCTGCCCAATGTGATCTATGATTTCACCAAGGTTTTGTTAGAAAAATATTTTCTCTGGAAATCCAGAAATGGCTATGCGTGGATGCCTTAAATTAATGTCGATCTATGACGCGCTTGCTAATGATTCTGTGAAAGCCTTATCGCCTCGCTTGTTAATCATCGGCAGTTTATCCATCCAGTTCACGTCAATCACGTACACACCAAACTCTTCTATCACTTTTCCTTTCAGGCTGTAAAAGCCGCGGCCGCGAAAAGGAAACTGTCGGGCAGACTGAGGAAAGTGTACTGTATCAAACACATCGCCATGCACATCATAAAAAGTACCAAAGGCCATGTGCTCTTTAGTACGCATGGTGCGGGCATCTTTGGTGGTAATGATGTACCCCACGATATGAACACTTTTCCCTTTGTGCTGAGCGAGCTCGTTTGCGCGCACGTTGCCATACTCTTTGCCTGCCAGTAAGTCAAACGGATTGCACAATGGAAATCCCAACAACTCGATTTCATCAAAGGCATCTTCAAATTCGTTGCGCTGCAGAGCAGGCAGTGGGTATTCACTCGGTTCTGTATCAAACAAGTCGATGGTGGTTGTGGGTTTGGCGTTTACATTTCCAAAGTACAACATACTCTCCCACAGCAATTGTTGTTTCGTTTTTCCGGTAAAGCGAAAAGATCCCAATCGAATTAAAATGCGAAGTTGCTCTAAGCCCATCGTTGGGTTGCGCTTCAAAAAATTCTCCACACTTTTATAGTCTCCCTTTTTTTGGCGCTCCAGCGGAATGGCTTGCCCGTGTTTTGCTTCTAAACTTTTAATGTGAATGAATCCTATATAAATTTCATCTCCTTCAATGGTGGTGAGGTAGTCGCTGTGGTTCACACACGGAGCTTGAATATTGCCTCCGTTCATGCGCGCTTCATGAAAGTAAAACTCCGTGCGGTAGAAGCCTCCGAAATTATTGATAACGCCCACCATAAACTCAAGCGGGTAGTGGGCTTTCAGGTACAAACTCTGATAACTCTCTACGGCATAGCTGGCCGAATGGCCTTTGGCAAAAGAGTATCCGGCAAAACTTTCAATCTCAAACCACACGCGCTCGGTTACTTTTGGATCATAATTCCTTTCCCGACATCCTTCAAAGAAACGATCTTTCACGCGTTGAAATTCTTCGCGCGAACGATACTTGCCCGACATCCCTCTGCGCAGCACATCGGCTTCGGTAAGTGTGAGCCCGGCAAAATAATGCGCCACCCGAATCACATCTTCCTGATACACCATCACCCCGTATGTCTCGCGCATCAACTCATCCATGATGGGATGAATTGATTCATAGCTTCCGCCTTTTTGCGTAATATGAAATCGCTCGATGTATGCCTTCATCATGCCAGAACTGGAAACCCCCGGACGAATGATGGAACTGGCAGCTACTAAAGTAAGATAATCCGAGCAGCGCAACTTACCCAACAACATACGCATGGCAGGTGATTCCACATAAAAGCATCCCATCGCTTTGCTGTTGCGCATCAGGTCTTTGATTTTCTCGTCTTCTTTAAATTTTTTGAATTGATACACATCGACATCAATGCCTTTGTTCTTTTTTACTTGGCGCACCGTGTCTTTGATGTGGCCTAGTCCGCGCTGACTAAGAATGTCAAATTTGTAAAGGCCAAAGTCTTCTGCTGCATGCATCTCAAATTGCGATACGGGCAAACTCTTTGGAGGAAACTCGGTAGCTGTGTACTGATAAATCGGTTTTTCGGTAATCAACACGCCACCGGCATGAATGGAGATATTAGCAGGCAACTCTTTGCTAATGATGTAGTCGGCATAGCCCATCACTTTTTGTGCGATGTGATCGCGCTCGATTTTATCTTTTCTTCCTTCTACGAGATTGTCGATTTCTTCTTTTGGTAAGCCAAATACTTTGCCCAACTCACGAATGATGGATTTGCCCTGATACGTAACATGCGTACCCAGCAGACACACATGATCATATCCGTACTTATGAAAAAGGTATTCGTAAATGGCATCACGGTTGTCCCACGAAAAGTCAATATCAAAATCCGGAGGAGAAACACGCTCTTCATTTAAAAAGCGCTCAAAGTATAAATCCAATTCAATTGGGTCGACATTGGTGATTCCTAAACAATACGCCACCGTGCTATTTGCACCACTGCCCCGACCTACAAAATCATAATTGTTGCGCTGCGCAAATCGGATGAGATCGAAGGCAATTAAATAGTAAGCTGTAAAACCTTTTTTGGCGATGATGTCGAGTTCTTTCTCGATGTGCGATTTCCAAACGGTTGGGTTATCACCATAGCGTTTGGCAAACCCCTTTTTGGTTTGCTCACGCAAATATTTTAAATCTTCTTTTGCGCTGTGGGTAAAGTATTTTTTGTTTTTGTCTTCGCCCAGTTTGCATTCAATGGAGCATTGCTGCAAAAGTGTTTGTGCGTTGAAGATGAGTTCCGGAAATTGCTCAAACTTATTTTTCAGTTCTTCCTCCGGCAGCATGTATTCTTCCTTGCGCGCCTCCAAATGTGTGGGCAATTTGCTGAGCAAAGTGTTATGCGCAATGCAGCGCAGCAGGCGATGCGTATTATGATCTCGATAGATTATTTTTTCTTTATTAGTTTTTCCGTTGCGAACGATCTCGGGCGGCAAAAACGTGACCGGATGAAGTGCCACAAATTTAAACGCGTAGTCTTCGCGGGCAGCATACAGGGTGAAAGCAGGTAAATCAGAAACGGTCACACCAATATACTCATGCGCCTTCAGTTGTTCAGGCTCAACTTTCCCGAAAGGGTAAATGATCAGTGCGTCCTCCATCTCCGGTGCACGTGTTGGAAATGGTTTGTCTTCGCGATTATGATACGACAAATAACGGTTGATTGCCTCAAAGCCCTGATTGTTCTTAGCCAGCGCAATGTATTGCATTACGCCATCGGTTTCTTTATTTCTGAATTCGACCCCAACTGCGAGTGTTAAGTCGTGAGCGGTCTTTCCATATTTGGTCAGTCCGCTTTCGCGGGATTTGTTTTCATCACACACGCGCAACATCTCCAGATACGATGAGACGTTGTTGATTTCTGTGAGCGCAAGTCGATGAACACCACAGCGTCTGGCTTCTTCAAATAAAGTTTTAATAGGCAGTGTGCCGTACTTAAAACTGAAACCGGTATGACAATTGAGGTACATAAAAACTTCGTAATGGCAGAACCTGCTCTCTTTCTCTTCACATCTTCAACAAACTGTTAACTTAATGCTTTTGCACGTGAAATAATCGTTCCAAAGAAAGAACTTTACGAAAATCTTCTTCCATTGGTTTTCAATTCGAAAAAATTGAATCTGCACTTAGGGAGGTGAACGCTTCTTGGATCAACGTATCACAAAAAGCAATGAGCGTAAACTGACACTTCTTTCGAAGTATCAGAAATAAGCTCATTAGAATTCAGAAGCGAATCTTTGAATACCTTTTATTGAAAGCATTGCGCCAAAAAAGTTTTTAATGGCTCTGTAATAATGGTTTCATTGGGCGCACCGATGGCATCATTAATGCCTTCATGATCATATTGGTTGCCGGTAACTTGTGAAACAGTAACTCCCACAGATTGCAGCTTGGCGATAAAATCATCGGATAAAGCAATTCGTGCATTGGTGCCGCGCTTGGCAATGAAGAAGCGAGGATAACTTGTGCCCGATACTGGTTGCGAAATAGGAGAGGCTTTTGTCCAATCAGCGCTGTTACTGCCAAAAGCATTTAAATAAGTTTCGTTGCCATCGTTGCACTGCCCAGCTACGTCATATCCTTCTGTATCAATACTTGCAATACCTTTCAACGTAGCCAACGAAATTCCACGAGCAGGTAAAAATTGTGTGCTCGTGCCGGTTAATGATACCAGATGCGCTCCCGCACTGTGTCCTAATAAAACAATTTTCTGTTTGTTGCCTCCGTATGTTGCAATGTTGTCGTAAATCCATTTTACTGCATCCGTCACATCTTCATTATGTGTTGGAAATTTTATTCGATTCGGGTCGCTTGAACTAGTGGATGGACTTAAACGATAGTTTACGCTGACAAACACATAACCAAGTGATGAAAATAAGCTGGTCTTGTTGGTAATCGAATTTGCTTTGTCGCCAATGGCCCATGCACCGCCATGCACATAAACAACGACTGGTTTGGATGCACCGCTAGTTCCAAAATGGTATAGATCAAGGCTGAGGAGGTTGGCATCTATACCTGTTACTACTTTATATGGCAGTGTTACTTTCGTATAAGTAGTGGATGGAGCTGAAGGTGTTTCATCTTTTGAACAGCTGGCAGAAAAAAGAATCAACAAACAAATGCTAAAAGGAGTGAGAATTTTCTTCATAGGGGAAATTGCGTTTTTTTGAATAGACTATCAGATGTCTGGTCAGGTTTAATCTACCCAAATATTTTTCTCTAAAGAGGTAAAAATCAAGAATTGAATTGGCCAAAATGCCAAAGGATTCCGGACGGATCGTGCAGAAAACATTCTTTACCCCAGGATTCTACCCGCACCGGGACTAAACGCGCGTGACTAAATTGGGAGGAAAGGTTAAGCGACATCAATTGTTGATAGTAAGCATCTACATCTGCTACCTCTACGAATACCATGGTGTTATCCACCCAGTCTTTCACGTAAGCATTTTGTAAGTAAAACCCGATGTTATTGTCTACTTGAAAATAAGACAACTCTCGAGAAATGACGGACTCTTGAAAACCAAGAGCTTGATAAAACGCGCGTGACTCTTCAAAGTTTTTAGAGCCAATAAAAGGTCGGATGGAAGTGGTTGTTGTTTTTATCATGGGGCTTAATTTGGAAATGAATTAAATATATCATTTTGTGTCTGAACTTTATTGATCGCCCCCGCCTGTGTGTGAAAAGAAAACTTCCTCATCCTCTTCGGTCATAAAAAACATGCGGTGCGTATTTTGCCCTGATGAAATCATCATGCGATTTGCTAAAGGTGATGCAGGTGCTTCAAAATAATACAGGTCTTCTTTCTTTGTCTCAAAAAACTGATTCCAGTAGCCTTCGGTCCATCCGCTGTGCGGCTGGGCGTGCTGAAAATAAAGTACTTTAAATTGCGAATGGGAGATTTGATTTTGCATTCAAACAAAAAAGGCTATTCTGTTGAGCTGGGAACCGGCTTCCGGATGGTGAACACATACGCGTAGTACGCTAATAAAATCAAGAAAGCTAAATCGCGTATGCAATCCATTCTCTCAGTATGTAAAAATGCATAATACTGTCAAAATAAAAAGCAATGTATAGCAACACCCAAACTAGTTTCAAATAATCTAACATAACTCGATTGGACTTTCGAAAGAAATGCAGCAGGTAAGTACAAAGAGATAAACATAATCCAGCTAACAAAGTTTCGTTTGCAAGTTCCCAGTGTTGAATTTTAAAAACTGTTCCGACAACAACGCAAGTAATAGAGATTGCCATCAAATAAATTAGCTTTGATCGGATAAGCGTACCATTCTCTACCAACAAAACAACAGCCGCCAGGTAAGAGATAAAATAGGTTGCACTGAATGCCGATCTTGTATCAAATAATTCGGAAGTAATAAAAAAACTTGATACCGTATAAAACACATTTACAATCAAAATCACCCAGACTGTTACCTTAAATAAAATTGATTGTTCATTCATAATTCTAAGTTCTCGATTTATTTAACTTTTTCGTCATCCACCTCCACATTGCTTTCGGAAAAAAAGGTTGCAGCAATTGCCCTACATAACTTTGTGAAAACTCTTCTTTGATTCCCAATGTTTCAGGTTCAGTATTGGGGCACACATACGTTCCAAATAAAACATCCATCAGCGGAGAGATGTTTGCATAATTGCCACGATCGCGTTCTAAATCGTGATGCCAATGATGCAGATCGGGTGAACCAATTAATTTTTTAAGCGGGCCCAACTCCAGTCTTACGTTGCTATGAATGTAGATTGCCCATATTCCGCGAAAAGCGATGAACATTACAATGGCATCCAAATTAAAGCCCAAAACAAATGCCGGTAAATTAATCAGACCGATGGTGTAAATTGAATCAATAGGGTGCTCGCGATGCGCTGCCAGCCAATCTAAACTTTTTGTACTGTGATGGACTTTATGAAATCGCCAAAGGAAATCTACTTTGTGCTGAAGACGATGGCCCCAATAAATAATGAAGTCGCTGAGGATAATTACTTCGATTGCCTGAAGCCAAACCGGTTGTGATTGTACCAATTGCCGGAATGATGTAGGAATGATTTGTTGCAATCCTTCGCTAAAATAAAGTAAAAAGGAAAGCACAAGTCCGCTCCACAATAAGTATTGCCCTAAAAAATAACAGAGGTCCAAGATCCATTCCGCACGAAAGATTGGTTGCCCTGCTTTCGCAGGAAAAACTTTTTCCATCGGAATGAATACCAATGCCAAAAAGAAAAGACTGGCACCGGTAGGGATTAAGATGTCCACATAACTCACTTTCGTCTCTTTATTGGTTTTGGCTGAATTGAATCACTCTGAGTAGAATCAAGTACAAAGACAGAACCGGATTTTGAGCCGCTCATCAAGAAAACTCTCTTACGGCTTTTTGACCTGCGGAGGGAATCAGACATTTTAAATGGAATAATAATTGATTTTGAAGAATGCATCAATGTTTTATTTGTTAAGGAATCAGGCTTAACAGGAATTGAGTCTTGTGCTACTTCTTGGTTAGCTGTTGCAGATGTTGAATTTGTCAATGAAATATACCCAGCTCGATAGGCAATAAATGCTGACAACGAAATAACAAACAACATCAGCGTCATGACTTTTATGAACTTAGACTTGTGCATATTTTATCTTTTATAATCCATATAATCAAATTTAAGAAATTAATCTTCTTCATTTTGCGATTCAGACTTAACTTCTCTTATCCAAGCAATCCCTCCGAATACTTTAATTGAATCGAATCTCCTGGTCTCCAATTGGGGTAATCTTCTTTTGAAATGATCCCGTTGAATTCCTCACCTGCTGCCGACTTCAGAATGAATGAATCATTGCCAGCGTTAATATTGACTATTACTTCAACTCTTCGTTCATCAGCATAATACCGATTGACGAAACTTGCTGAAGAAACTGAGATCAAAACGATAGGAATCAGATATGAAAAAAAATTACGTGGCGTGATATACTCGATCCACTCAACTTTCCACGCCAGAAGCAATACTAAAATTGTCAACGCAAAACCGAAAGATGAATAAATTAACACAAACAAAATGGGTTCGGCTAATTCCATGACATGCATGATTTCATATACGCACCAGACAATCGCGCCCAGCAAAAGCAAAATTTTTATGGCCCTCAAAAGGTCATTCGGTCCTCTCCGATGTTTTTTATTTTCATCAGTGGAAAAAAGAAAAAAAACATCCAGCAAGTCCAAAAATTCCATAGAACTAATTAATCAATAATAGCTCAACCAAACTTCATGACTGTTATTCACTGATTTTTCGGATTCGCTCAATAAACAACCGATCGCGCACCTTGTTCCATTTAAATGTGGTGACACAACTTCTCCACAGGTCGCCTTTCAATTCAAAAATGAAGGGCTCCTGATTTTCTAATTCGATTTCTAATCGAATGGAACCATACCTAATCTCATCACCCCACGATTTAAACCATCTGGCTATTTCAAAGGGCACGCCAAACTTCCTCAAAATCCACATCGGAAAAAATGGAACCATCGTAATATCATTCGGATTTTTGATGACGCTGATCTTCGTTATTTCTTCCAGACGAATTCCAATTCCAAACAATTTTTGCCCCCCGTTGCGAATTCGCACCATCGCTCCCTCCGTTGTCCAGTCAAAATGAATTTTATATTGCCCATGAGATGGCAAAGAAGGCAAACTTGGATGGTTCGCCACCAATCGAAGGTGCCCCATTCCATAAGCACCGTAGCGAAGTCGCTCGCGAAACGTGAATTCCTTGCCTACTTCTTTCTCCAGATCGTGGGTCAATTCACCATTGGCAGATAATTCGTTGACGATCATGTGAGCGCTTGATGACGAAAAAATTCCAACATGATAAAGATGCCATAGATCCAGAAATTGTAAAGCACAGTATAAAATGCGCCATTCCTTACACTTTCCAACAGATTGCCACGGCATTCATTGGCGTTATTAAATATGAGTCGCAGTGCCCGGAAAAAAATCCAATACAGCATGGCAGCAAATGAACTGATTGCGACAACGATCACTTCACTAAAGAACCATACGGCCACTGCTACTAAAATGGCCCAGCCAATCCATAACAAAATAGACACCAGAATACTGCCAAGATCATCACCGTCTATATGGATGTCAGGTGCATCAAAGCCGGAAGTAAAATCGCCAGTGGTGTGAAGTGAATCTACCTTTTGCTGCGGTGATATTTTTTCATCGTGTGGTTCATGAACCACACTTACCCCGCGATACAATCCTATAGAAATAAAAAGAAAAAAAGCCAATGAAAGAATCGTGATCGAAATCATCGAGTTTTCAAAAAAAGTGCGATGCTGCCCCAATCCCCAGAAATAAACACTGATCAGGGTAAGTACAGCTACTAAGAAGCTGATGCGCACAATGGGCTTCACGCGCCAGACAGGTGATTTCATACGTTTACGATTTGACACATCGAACTTTCAAAAATTCATAATAATCTACTTTAAACAAATCATCGTGTTTTCATCCCGCCAGAATTCACTTAATAAGTAACGCTGGATTTTTGGATTATATCTGAGGTGGTTGCTCATTGGGGCGGTCAATCGCATTCATCACCGAATGAATAACTTGATCCAACTTCTGTGCTGAATCTTTTAAGTTCGATACCACTTCTTTTTCCTGCTCATATAATTTCGTTTGGTCGATCATAGACACCAACCCCAAAATATTAGCCAGTGGTGCTCTCAATTTATGAGCCGTAATGAAAGCGTATTCTTCCAGCGCTTTGTTTTTGTTTGCCAATTCGCGTGTGCGTGCCTGAATAGTGGCCTCCAGATTATTGTTGATCGCAATGATTTGATCCGACTGCGCTTCGATTTCTGCTTTTTGCTCTTTCAGTAGGCGGTGGCTGCTTGCTTGCCTGCGAAACAATACAACAATAATGATCAGCAAAATAGTAACTAGTGAAATCGTAATCAATAAGTAAAGTTGCTTTTGCGTTTTATCGCGCAATTCCAATTGTTGCAATCGCAACTGCACTTGTTGAATATCTTTTTCTTTGTTGAGTAAACCTACTTCGTTTTGCGGATTAAATGTTTCAATAAAACGATACAAATCCATATTGACATAGCTCGCAATAATAGATTCACTATCAGCAATAAATTCTTGGCTGGCAAAATATTCGTTTAGCGGCTCATCCCAATCGCTGTTCAAAGGCAAACCAATGCCCCTCCCCTCGTAGCGCATGGTAAAATAATTTTGCCGGTTTAGTTTGGTAAAGCCTTTGTCGAGGCTGAGCAGATACACCGGTAAACTCAAGTAACCGAAACTTTTCTTTCGCGAGGCAAGCACGTGGATCAGTTCCATGCTGGCACCGGTGTGTTCAATCGTAAAGTGGACTTGATTCTCCTGTTGTATTTCGTTCAATTCTTTTTCCAGCACAGTGCCTTTGGCCGTAAGTGCCGTAGCACCTTCCATGTATTTCAACAATTCTTGTTTGGAGCGCGCAATGGGGATATCGTTTGTAGAAACCAACACAGCTATATCCGCCATGTAGGAAGGAGAAAATTTCATTTGCCTTCTACGTTCTTCCGTAATCGAAAAACCGGCCAGGCCAAATACGCCTGCGCGCGAATTATTCTGAACACGATTCAACACATCATTGAAGGTGCCTTCCTGAATCCACTGGTAGGTAAGTTCGATTTGATACTTTTTTTTGAGGTAGCGATTAAAGCCCTCCATGATTTCCACTTCCATTCCGCGTAAGCGCTTGGATTCATCTGTGTAGCCGTACGGGCTATTCTGAAACCAATGTAAATTGACTGAACCTTGTTTTCGTTCTCTGACTTCCTTCCAACTGCTACCGTTTGTTTGAGCGAATAAACAGGTACTCGACAATAAAATAGAAATGAAAAGTAAAATAATCCGCATACTATAAAAGGCAAAAATACGACTTACCTCGTTAATTCTACAGCTGTTTGTTTCTTGGTAATTAATAGTGCAATTGCAATGCGGTTGTTGAAGGCAACAATCAAAATTCTAAAATAAACGAATTAGTGAGTTAAACTTTATTGAAGCACCGCCTGAATATCCGGATCAGATTCGAGGTTATTCATTTGCCCTATAATCCAATACGATCTTCGTTGCACGTATGATGACAACGGCTTGATGAGATATTTTTTTGGATTCGGTAAAATGGCAGCAATTTGTGCTGCCTCTTGCCGTGTTAATTTCTTAGCCGACTTCTTGTAGTAGTGTCGACTGGCTGCTTCAATCCCAAAAACACCTTTGCCCATCTCGGCCACATTAAGGTACACTTCGAGTATGCGCTCTTTGCCCCACAGCAGCTCAATCATAAAAGTGAAATACACTTCCAGTCCTTTTCGCAACCAACTTCGCCCCTGCCATAAAAAAACATTTTTCGCCACTTGCTGGCTGATGGTAGAAGCCCCGCGCACGCGCTTGTGTTTCTTTTGATTGTTCTTCATGGCTTTCTCAATGCTCTTCCAATCAAAACCATTGTGCTCGGGGAACAGTTGATCTTCCGAAGCCATCACCGCCAAGCCCGCGTAGGTCGCCATTTCATTTCTGCTTACATAATCGCGCTTCAATCCATACCCCTGAAACCAGCTACCCAATTGAGTAAGCGTAACAGGAGGATCGACCCATTTCAATGCAATGATGTAAACCAATTGAAGGATAAACAAAATCAAAAAGAGGTTTCTGATTTTACGGAGTATCTTTTTTACGCGGGGTGACAAAGCCATTCCTCAAAACTAAAATATTTATTGAAACCTTGCAGATCAGGCAAGTTCCTATTTAGATTAAACAGAAAGGAGGCTAAGCATTTTTCTTTGGGCGTGTCCCTCGTTGCCTGCCTGCGCTATCGCTCCGGCAGGCAACCTCGGGTCAGGCTTTCCACTCCAATCATTTTGCACCAGCTCACTTCCCTTATGCAAAATGATTTCCGTTGCAATCCTTCACGCACGAGTTTCAAAACATATGCGGGTTCATAAATTCAAGGAAGGTTCATAAACAATATTTTATAATCGCATCCCCACCTCCACTCCACGGTCTGTGTCTTCACAGACCGAAACCAATACAAAATCAAAACCTCACTCGGTAATCTGTCAACCCCACAACCCTCGGTCTGTGTCCTCACAAACCGAAACCAATACAAAATCAAAACCTCACTCGGTAATCTGTTAAGAAATTAAACTCATCAAAGCCTGTTTCATAAAAACGGGCGGAAGACCATCTATAATCTTCAGGCTTTGTCGCTAGACTCCAATGTTCTTGTAATGGATTCAAATGGATATACTCCAACTTCTGTTCTACCTTCTCCCGTGAGTTCATTTTTACGGCCAATGGATCACGCTGCCAAAACCGATGATGCCGATCCGCATCGTGTATCACCTCATAATTGGCTAGCGAAAAAAGATTTTGACTGCGGATACTCTCTAAAAAACGATGGCTCGTAAATTTGTTAAAGCTTGCGTGCGGCATTTCTTTTCCATTCATGCCGGACATTTCCCATATCACATGGATATGGTTTGGCATAATCACAAATCCGTATATGATAATTTTCTTTCGTTCAACTAATGTTTGCCAGCTATTGATGATGATTCGTTTGAAATGATCATCTGTCAATAATTTATTCCAGTCTTTTATTGTGTCTGTCCAGAAATAAACTTCGTTAAGAAACATTCTTGACTTGCGAATGCCTTCTTTCATCTCTTTGTCAGGTAAATCCATATTTATTCATCTGTTTCGTTTTTTATTTCATGTTTGCGTTTCGGTCTGTGAAGACACAGACCAAGGATTGGGGGGGAGAAGAGATTGTTATTTCGGTCTGTGGGGACACAGACCGAGGATTGGGGATTATTATTTCGGTCTGTGAAGACACAGACCGGGGGAGAGAAGAGATTGTTATTTCGGTCTATGGGGGCACAGACCGGGGGGCGGATTGCGTAATTTAATTCAACAAATCCTTTGACACTTTACCTTTGAAGAGATTCATCTCCATGCGCACGCGCTTGTTCACATCCAGCGTGGTGGCGCGTATCAATTTATCGGTGCCGTGTTTGTGTTTAATAAAATCCATGGCCTCGTAAAGGTTGATATCCTCCTCGGTGTCGTCAAACAAACTGATTTGCTGGCTGCCGTGCACAAGATTGCTCAGGCGCACACCCACCAGGCGAATTAACATTCTGCGGTTATACAATTTGTCGAACAGCTCTTGCACCACGCGCAAAATGATGTGGTCGGAAGATGTATAGGGAATGTGAATCTGCTTGGTTTCGGTATCGAAATTGGAATACCGGATTTTGACGGCCACACAGGAAGTAAGTTTTTTTTGTTCGCGCAGTTGAAACGCCACCTTTTCAACCATGGCAATCAAAATGGATTTTAATTTTTTCACATCGATGGTGTCGGTGTCGAAAGTGGATTCGGTGGAAATGGATTTTTGTTCGGTGTATGACACCACGGGCGAATCGTCTATGCCGTGGGCTTTGTTCCACAGGCTGATGCCGTTTTTGCCGAAGGCGCTGGTCAAAAATTTCACGGGCATGTCGCGCAGGGTAGCTACGGTGCGCACACCCATGTCGTATAAAAAGGAAGCGGTTTGTTTACCTACCATCGGAATTTTTTCAATCGACAGTGGAGCGAGGAAATCTTTTTCTTCGCCTGCCGGAATTTGCTTTTCGGCATTGGGCTTGAACTCGGCTGTGGCCACTTTTGAAACGAGCTTATTTACCGACAGCGCCATGGAAATGGGCAGGCCGCTTTCTTTGATGATTTTTTTTCGCAACTCTACCGACCACTTGAAGGTGCCGAAAAAGCGATCCATGCCGGTGGCATCGATATAAAATTCATCGATGGAGGCTTTTTCGAAAAGCGGAGCGCGGTCGGCAATAATTTCGGTGACGAGGTGCGAGTTTTGGCTGTAGGCTTCCATGTCGCCCGAAATCACTTTGGCATCGGGACAAAGTTGGAGGGCCAGGTACATGGGCATGGCAGAGTGAACACCAAATTTGCGTGCCTCGTAGCTGCATGCGGCCACTACTCCCCTTCGGCTGCTGCCGCCTACAATCAGGGGCAGGCCTTTTAGCTTGGGTTGTTTTTTGCACTCCACCGCCACAAAAAAGGCGTCTAAATCCATGTGAATGACACTTCGCTCGCTCATCAATGCAATAATACTAAAATTTTTAGTAATTAAAATAAGAAAGATTGACCTTGAATTAGGAAAAATTCTTGCACTGGTCATTTGGCAAAACAGGTGACTCCTACGGAGTCAAATAAGGTTTTTGTTTTTTTCTAGAAATAGGTGGCCCCCTACGGGGCGAGAGCAAGTTTTTTAGAATGAACTTCTACTTCTGTGGAAAGGCAGTTTTTGACTTTTGCAGGTGTTGACGCTTGAGGATCCTGATAGTATTCTTGCTGTCGTCATTGCCGAAAAACAGGTGACTCCTACGGAGTCAAATAAGCTTTTAGTTTCTTTCTAGAAACAGGTGGCCCCTACGGGGCGGTGGTTTTCGCGTGAACCTCCAGACGAAAGTGATGACTTGGAATTTTGCAGGCACGTGGTGCTGGCGCGCGTGAGGGATGGAAGCGGAAAGCCCCCCGATACGCGAAAGGATGCTGGCGGGGGCTTGAAGCGTACAGCCCGACCACGCGCCTCGCGTGGGCACGCCCTAAAAATAATTAGGATATTTTAGACTAAACCCTTGAGGTCTAACCGCACTACGTTTTCTACATGCACGGTGTGCGGAAACATATCTACCGGCTGAATGGCGGTGACGGTATATTTTTCAGAAAGCATCTGCAGATCGCGGGCTTGGGTAGCGGGGTTGCAGCTTACGTAGACAATTCGACTTGGCGCTGCCTTGAGGAGCATTTGGCACACATCTTCGTGCATGCCTGCGCGGGGCGGATCGGTGATGACTACATCGGGGTGGCCGTGCTGTGCAAGGAATGAATCGTTGAGCAAATCTTTCATGTCGCCTGCGTAAAAATCGGTGTTGGCGATGTGGTTGATTTGCGCGTTGACTTTGGCATCGGCAATGGCTGCCTCCACATATTCGAGGCCGATTACTTTTTTGGCGCGGCCTGCCACAAAGTTGGCGATGGTGCCGGTGCCGGTATATAAATCGTAGACGAGTTCGTGGCCTTGTAAGTCGGCCATCTGCCATGCTACTTTATACAATTCAAATGCCTGCTCAGAATTGGTTTGATAAAATGACTTGGGGCCCACGCGAAACTGAAGTGTGCCTGAGCCATCGGGCTTGGGCATGTGCTCGGTAATGTAGGGTTTTCCTTTCCAGCAGATGACATCGAGGTCGGCAAAGGTGTCGTTGCGCTTTTCGTTGACGATGTAGTTGAGGGAGGTGACTTGCGGAAAGTGATCGGCAATGGCGGTGAGGATTTTTTCTGTCCACTCCGGCTGATGTTGCGCTACTTGTAAAATGACCATAACTTCCCCTATTCCGCTACTTCTGATAGTGAGTGTGCGCACGAAGCCGGTTTGGGTTCGCAGGTTGAAGAAGGGAATGTTTTCCTTTTCGGCAACGGATTTTACTAATAAGCGAATGGCGTTGGAGGGATCGGGTTGCAGGTAGCAGGTGGCTACATCAAACACGCGATCGTACATTTTAGGAATATGATAGCCGAGGCCGTTTTCGAATCGCTTTTGTTCAATGGCGCTGGTGAGTTCTTCTTTGGTGAGCCAGCGATTGGCGGTAAATGTAAAATCGAGTTTGTTGCGGTAGTGCTGTGTTTTAGCCGAAGCAAGAATGGGCTTTATAGGTGGCAGTTCGAGTCCGCCTATGCGCTCGAGGTTATCGACTACTTGTTGTTGTTTGTAACTTAATTGTTCGGTGTACTGAATGTGTTGCCACGAGCATCCTCCGCATGTACCGAAGTGCCCGCAGAATGGGGTGGCACGCATGGGTGACAGTTGTATAATAGAGGTGACGCGACCTTCTAAGAAACTGCTTTTTATTTTGGTGAGTTCGATTTCTACCACATCGCCAGGGGCACCGCCTGTAATAAAAACCACCAGGCCGTTGTATTTGGCCAGACATTTGCCTTCGGCAGCCATTTTTTCGATGGTGATCGGATTGATTTTGTCGCCTCTTTTTAGCTGCATGTCTCTTTTTTTAGTGCGGGGCGAAATTACAGAAATGAGGGGGTTTTAGTAGTGTGCAGATTTTGGTATCTTTCAAATCCGATTTTGCCTTATGAAGAAGCTGTTGTTTACTCTTTTGTTGTTGGTGGCCTTTCCGGTGATGGCATCGCATATTGTAGGAGGTGAGTTTGAGTTGTTGCATGTGAGTGGAAATACTTACCGCCTGAACATGATTTTGTATTATGATGCAATCAATGCTGCTGCATCTGGCACCAAAGATCCTACAGCTCTAGTTGCCATATTTAACAAGAGAACAAACGAAAAAATGATGCAAATTAGTTTGCCATTGATCGATGAAACGGATGTGCTGTATTCGCAACCGGCCTGTGCTAGTACAAGTTTAAAAACAACGCGATTGCTTTATAGTAGCACGATTACCCTTTCGCCTGAAATCTATAGTGAACCTCAAGGGTATTATATATCATGGCAACGATGCTGTCGAAATTATCAAGTAATCAATGTTGTAAATAATGTAAGTAGCGGTGGCATATATGCTGGGCAGACATTCTATCTTGAGTTTCCTCCTGTCATAAAAAATGGAGAGTCCTTTGTAAATTCATCCCCCAAGCTTTTTCCGCCACTGAGTGATTACGCCTGTCCATTTATTAGTTATTACAAAGATTTTGGTGGTATTGATGACGACAATGATTCTTTAGTTTATTCGCTAGTAACACCACTTAATACTAAATCGAGAGTTCCAGTGCCCAAACTTGATCCGCTCCCTTACCCTGATGTCATTTGGCAAAGCCCTTTTTCGCTCAGCAATGTAATGAATGGTTCACCAGACTTATCTATTAGCCAAGATGGCTTACTAACGGTAACTCCGGGAGGAATTCAAGGACTTTTTGTCTTTGCTGTAAAAGTGGAGGAATTTAGGGATAAAGTAAAAATTGGTGAAAGTCGAAGAGATTTTCAAATGCTAGTTACCGAAACCAGCCAGTGTAAAGATAAGATACAACCCAAAATACTTGGGAAGAAAAAGGAAGTTACGAGCGATTTTCAGGATAAATTACTTTTGAATTTTAGCACAGCTGATCCTGAAAGCGCAAGATGTATACTTGTGAAGGTTTCGGATAATTCTTCAATTGAGTCTCTGGAAAAGAAGGAAAATGTTGGGATTCGCTTAATTGGGTTAAATTTTAAAAATTCTAATCTCAATAAAATCTTACCGAATGTAACGACTGCGGTTCTAACCAACGGCAGTGAATCTGAATTTCAAATTTGTTTTCCACAATGCCCTTTCATCAAGGGCTCCTATTCAGTTGGGATTATCGCTTATGATGATACATGCCCATTACCCCGCACAGACACTTTGATTGTTACTGTAAATGTGACCTCGCCAAATAAAAAGGCCAATTTTACTGAACCCATCTCCACTGCCGTCACCGAATCTATCCGTGAGGGAGAAGTTAAGTCTTGGGAAATCATTGGCGAAGATGTTGATTTGGACGAATTAAAATTCGTAAGCCTTACAGATGGATTTCGGTTTGAAAACTTCGGATTTAGCTTGGAGGCACTCGATGGATATCCCAACAATCTAGGTTCAGGTCAGTTTGGAAAGAAGCTTGTCTGGAAACCCGATTGTAACAAATATGATTTCTTCAAAAAGGAAAATTTCAATATCAAGTTTTTGCTTGATGACATTGATAAACCTTGCCTTTTAAATGATCCTGATACTGTGGTCTTTAAATTAAATTTTCAAGAGTTTCCTAAAAATGCAGATCCGGTGATCTCAATCAACGGCCTTGGGGTGTTGCAAAATCAAAGAAAGATAGATTTAGAAAAAAAGGTTCTAGATATAGTATCATTCCAAGTTCTTGGCACTGATGCAGATAATGACCCCTTAGCACTCGGTGGTAGCGGTGTTGGATTCAGCCTTAGTGACAATAACATCATTTTTCCTGGAGCAACAAATAATGGTACGGTAGCTTCCGACTTTACTTGGAACATTGCTTGCGAAAAAATTGACTTGAAAAAAAAGGATACTTATTCATTCCGTTTTTTATTGGTTGACGACAAGAATAAGTGTCGATACTATAAGGCAGATACAGTTGACGTTAATGTTAAGCTCTCTACACCCGATAACGAAGCGCCACAATTAGTAGCCCTCAATTCGTTGAATACAAACATTTCTAACTCAACTGTCGAATATACCCTAGGTCAGCCAATTGAATTTACCGTGCAAGGCACCGACAACGATTTGCTGGGCGGCAAAGACAACCTATCACTTACGTTGGTGAATGCGAATGGAAAAGTACCACCAACAGGATTTACATTTCTTAATAAAAAAGAAAAATCTCCTGTCAGTTCCGTGTTTCTTTGGTCGCCTGATTGCAGCATTTTCAAAGATGGCATCTTCGAAAATGAATATGAATTTAAGTTTGGTCTTGCCGATGACCGGTGCCTAAACCCAAAATCGGATCAGATGTCGATAAAAGTTAAAATAAAAGATATTGAAGGTGCGTCAGGCAAATTTGAGATGCCCAATGCATTTACACCCAATGGCGACAAAGTGAATGAATATTTTTTGTTGGAAGGCACCGGTTCGCTGGGTGAGCCTGTTAACGTGCTCCCCAAAGACAACTGTGTTGATCAATTTGTGTCAGTAAAGATTATTAACCGCTGGGGCGATGTGGTGTTTGAGAGTAAAGACCGAAACTTTATGTGGGACGCCAAGGGAATTGCTCCGGGAGTGTATTTCTATCGACTCATCTATACAAACAAAGAATTTAAGAGCTCGCTGACTGTCTATTATTAATAGTAATCTTTAAAGGCGGGTAGAAATTGTATTGCTTTTTTTGATAAACGCTTCTTTTTCGCGCCACGAAACACGTAGCCATACATCTTTTTCTCCGCTTACAGACAAGCGATGACCTTCTTCGAGAACATCTACCACCGAAGCACCGGCCGAGGGTCCACTCATCAGGTAAACTCTTGACTGCGCCACCATTACGAGTGGTTTCGGTTCGCCCAAATTGATAAACCAAGCCAAACCAATTGCGGTGATTACCATAAAAAATGCTGGCACCATCACCGATTCATTTTGTTTCTTCTGAAATACTACCCAAGCAAAAAAGAAAAATAAAACAGTGGCTATCACCCACTTAATCGAATCAGAATTCTTTGATATCCACGCGTTTAATTGCGACTGAGCGGTAGGTTTATAGCCTTCGAGATGATATTTATCGGCTAGTTCTTCCATTTTAGTGAGTGTTTGTTCGTCATCTGTAGCCTGATGATACAAACTGAGATAATAAAGCGCGCTCGGTTGATCGAGACCTTCTTTTATATAAGCCATTTTGAGCAACATGGCCGGTGAATATTTCTTATCGTGCAACAACGAATCATAGAGACGGAAGGACTGAGTGTATTGCTTGGCGCTAAAAAGGGAGTCAGCCTTTTGTAGAATGGCGTTATTTTGTCCCCTCATAGCCAAGGGGATAAGAATAAGTACAAGAATTTTTAAAATCTGGGTTTGCATTATTTTCTTATTCGATTACCTTTGCGTCCTCAATTACGGAAATGCCTTTTAAACGGGCAAATTCAAAGGTTGAGAATCACCTTCGCCCAAAGCTACGGTGGTAGGAAGATCTCGTAGCTCAGTCGGTAGAGCATTACACTTTTAATGTAAGGGTCCTGGGTTCGAATCCCAGCGGGATCACAAAAAACGGCCAAGAAAGCAATTTCTTGGCCGTTTTTTTATTCAGTGCAACTTATCTAAAAATTACCTCTTACTCCTCAACTCTTCCATTTTCAGAGGAAACTTGCGAGATGTTGCGGCTTGATCCACTTTTATGTGACGACTGAATCTTACCGGTGAACAGTTGCCTAGGATTTGTTAAAAAAATAATTCAAAGGTTTTCAATTCATCGAACTCCTGTATTCCAATGGCGTCATGCCCACATGCTGCTTAAACGTGCGTGTGAAGTGCTGCGGATATTTGAAGCCTAATTCATAAGCAATTTCACTGACCGATTTGTTTGCGTCCGCCATTTTTTCTTTGGCTACATTCATCAGCTTCAGGTGTATGTACTCGATAGCGGATTTGCCTGTTTCCTTTTTAATAAGATCACCAAAATAGTTTGCCGATAAATTGAGCTGATCAGCACAGTATGCCACAGATAGTAAACCCATTTCTTGAGGCTTTTCAGAATGAAAGAAACTGTTGAGAAGGTTTTCAAAGCGTTCAAGCACCCCACGGTTTGCATGATCGCGCGTGATGAATTGCCGGTCGTAAAATCGAACACAATAGTTTAGAAACAATTCGATATTAGATGCAATCAGCGTTTTGCTATGTTGATCAACTCCGTGTTCGAGTTCATATTTTACTTTTGAAAAACAATCCAGAATAATTTGACGCTCGCGCTCCGACAAATGAAGTGCTTCATTGGTCGTGTAGGAAAAAAAAGAATAGTCATTTATATGACGCCCCAACGAAGTTCCGTGAATAAAATCCGGATGGAATACCAGCGCCAGTCCCTTCGGCTGATAATACTCTTCACCCTGCGAACCAATTACCTGCCCCGGAGCAAGAAATACGAGAGTGCCTTCTTCATAGTCATAGTTGCTGATACCATATTTGAGATCGCCACATTTTATTTCCTTCAAAATCACAAGATAAAATCCAAAACACATTCGCCTGAGTTTCCGTGGGGCGGCTTTCGAAAGATCGACCACGCTCACAAGCGGGTGCAGTGTTTCATTTCTGTTGAATGTATTGTACTGACTGACTGTATCAAATTTTATTATCTCCTCCATATCAAATTTTTCAATTACTAAATTAATGCTTCCCCGCCGGATTTCACTACAATCATTCACCACTCAGTAAAATTGGTAGGTAAATCAGTAATCTGTATACATCCATTACGTGCGAAAACGACCTACTTGCATACATATCTTAAAACAAAATGCTCGAAACTATGAAAAGAACCATGATCGGCTTACTCTTCTTGCTAATTGCGCACGTTACTTCTGCACAAAATTCAGCAACAGAAAATGAAATCAAAGAGATTTCAAAAAACAAATGGCAATGGATGGCCGATAAAAATGTTGAAAAACTGGCACCAATGTTTCATGAGCAGTCCAAGTTTGTTCACATGAGTGGCACCTGGAAAAAAGACGAAGAACTGGAGATAATAAAAAGCGGAAGCATCTGGTATAAAAAAGCCGATGTGAAAGATGTGGCTGTTGAAATTGTAGAGGATACAGCAATTGCCTGGAGCCGCATTACCCTAACCGCTGATGTGCGCGGTACTGAGGTGATAACCGAATTCACAGTAACAGAAGTGTATACCAAACATAAAAAGCAATGGAAATTGCTGGCCCTCACCTTCAGCAGCGTGCGCGATACGCATACGATTAAGCATTAAAAGCTTAATCCAAACGCGATGCATGAAATAACTCATTCAGAATAAAACAGCAAATTGTTTGTGCTGTATCTCTGCTTGAAATCTAAATAGTAAAAATTAAACCGGAATGAAATTAGCCTTCATCATTACATGTGTTTTCTTTTCAGAAATGCTCATAGCACAACGAAAAGACAGCACATTCTTCTTTCACAGTGATCTAAGCATCACCAACAATGGGTTTTCCATTGTTCCCGCTTTTACGCTCGGTGCGCCCGCAGCTTTTTTAGATATGCGCATGGGCAACAAACGTATGACCTTCGAACCACAATTTAGATTTGGTTTAGATGGCCGACCGTGGTCATTCATTTTTATTTACCGATACAAAGCAATCATGAAACCAAAATTTCAACTCACTGTGGGAGGCCATCTTCCCGGCATCAACTACATTACCCGAACGGTCGATGTAAATGGAATTCAGGAACCGCTTTCGGTGGCGAGGCGCTTTCTGGCTTTCGAGTTATTTCCAACCTATAAAATTTCAAACCGTGCTAGCCTGAGCCTCTACTATTTGCGTGGACATGGTTTTCAAGAGCATGGGCCGCAAATTTCTAATTTCCTCTCCCTCCAAGGCAGCTTTAGTAAAATCAAACTGGCTGGCAAAACTTATCTTAACTTCAACCCGCAGGTATTTTATTTAAAAGTAGATCAAGCCGATGGATACTACGCCAATGCTTCTACTACACTTGGCATTCAGGGCTTCCCTGTTAGTATTTCAGCAATCGTGAATAAGGCCATTCAGTCTTCCATTGCAGCGCGCGATTTTGATTGGAGCGTTAGTTTAGTGTACACACTAGACAAGCACTTTGTTATGAAGAAATAAGGCGAATTCAATGTTTGGAATGGCAAAGAAATTTATGTGAGAAGCAAACGATTGCTGACAAGAATTTGTAATTTTAAAAGAGCGCTTATAAATAACAACAAATGGCAACTATCAAACTAAATATCAACGGCAAGCAAATAGCTGTAGATGTAGATCCTAAAACACCCATGCTGTGGGTACTTCGCGAACATCTCAATTTGGTAGGTACTAAGTATGGCTGTGGCATTGCGCAGTGTGGTGCATGCACCATTCATCTGGATGGAAATGCAGTGCGATCATGTTCCATTCCGGTCTCTGCAGCTGCGAATAAAAAAATCACCACCATCGAAGGTCTTTCAGAAAATGGCGATCATCCCGTACAGAAAGCGTGGCTTGAGTTAGACGTTGCGCAGTGCGGCTACTGCCAAACCGGACAGATCATGTCTGCAGCGGCTTTGTTGAAAAATAATCCGCATCCCACCGATGCGCAGATTGATGCGGCCATGTCCGGAAATATTTGCCGATGTGGCACATATGTGCGAATCAAAGAAGCGATCCAATCCGCGGCAGCGCAAAAATAAAATTGATTATTAAAAAAGATTGAAAATGGAACAGCAAACAACCTCACAAACCAGACGATCATTTTTGAAGTCATCTTTACTTGCCGGTGGTGGTCTCATGATCAGCTTTAGCGGTCTGGCAAAATACATTTCCCCAGAGAATGGGTCACCTTCTAATGTCGCGGGTGTCTGGAATGAACTAACGGGCTACATCAAAATCACTGCTGATAATTTGATTAAGATACTCAACCCCAATCCGGAATTTGGACAAAATGTAATGACATCGCTACCGATGATTGTAGCCGAAGAATTGGATGTGGAAATAAAACAAGTGATGGTTGAAATGGGTCCGCACGACAATGTAAAACTAGGACCGCAGTTTACAGGAGGAAGCAATTCTGTGCGCATGTATTGGAAACCGCTGCGCGAAGCAGGTGCAGCCGCTCGTTCTGTCTTGCGCGAAGCCGCAGCACAAACGTGGGGCGTACCGGTGGAGGAGGTGACAACAAAATCAGGTGTACTCTATCACACAAAAAGTGGTAAGTCCGGAACATATGGTGACTTCGCATCGAAGGCTGCCACGCTTACCATTCCCAAAGAGGTAAAACTAAAAGATGTGAAGAGTTTCAGCGTGGTGCGAAACGCAACGAAAAACGTGGAGGGATTGAAAATCGTAACAGGCAAACCTCTTTTTGGAATGGATCGCACGTACGAAGGTATGCTGATCGCGATGATTGAACATCCACCCGCCTTTGGTAAAAAATTAAAATCATTTGATGCATCAGAAACATTGAAGATGCCGGGAATCAAAGATGTGTTTACCTTAATGTTATATACCGATGAATATGAACAGGCTGCCTTTGATACACGCACCTTCAACGAGTTGGTGGTGGTAGTGGGAAACACGACATGGGAAGTAATGAATGCCCGTAAAAAACTAAAAGTAGAGTGGCAGCCGATTACAGCATCAAAAGAAGTTATCAACGGCTTTCGCGGAAAAACAGAAGTGATTATTCCGGCTGAACCGGAAAGCACTACTGTGCAAATGGAAAAGATGGCGGAGTATGCCAAGAAGCCTGCACAACAATTGCGAAAAGATGGAGATCCTGAAGCTGCTTTCGCCAAAGCCGCACAAATTCTGGAGCGCACCTACACGGCTCCTTTCTTAGCACACAACTGCATGGAGCCGATGAATTACTTCGCACATGTTACAGATGAAAAAGCATTGTTGATCGGGCCACATCAGGCACCCGGTTGGATTGAACCCACCTTGTCGAAGATTCTAAATCTTCCTCCTGATAAAATAGAAATTCAAATGAGCCGCATGGGCGGAGGTTTTGGTCTTCGTGCCTACGGACACTTCATCACAGAGGCCGCACTGATCTCCCGAAGAATGAAGGCACCGGTTAAGTTGGTGTATAGCCGCGAAGATGATATGACTTACGGCATCTATCGCCCAATGTACACCGCAACCTATCGGGCAGCGTTGGATGCAAATAAAAATTTGATTGCCTTTCATGTGAAGGGAGGCGGAATACCCGAGCATCCTATTCATGCAAATCGCTTTCCTGCTGGCGCGGTAGATCATTATCTTGCTGAAGGTTGGGCCATACCGTCTAACATTACCATTGGTGCATTCCGTGCTCCACGCTCCAACTTCAACGCGGCAGCCGAACAATCTTTTTTGGATGAGCTAGCTGAGTTGATGGGCAAAGACCCGATCGATTTCAGACTGGAATTGTTGCAGCGCGCAAAAGAGAATCCCGTAGGCAAAAACAACGAGTACGATGCAGACCGATACGCAGGAGTATTAAAGTTGGTGAGAGAAAAATCGGGCTGGAATAATATGGAGCACAAAAAATACAGCCGCGGAGTTGCAGCTTACTTCTGCCATAATTCGTATGCTGCGCATGTGGTAGACATCGTAAAAAAAGATGGCCAGCCTTATGTCGAGCGAGTTTTCAGTGCGATGGATTGTGGCGTAGTGATTAATCCGGATGCTGCGGTTAATATGGTACAAGGTGCAGTGGTGGATGGAATTGGAAATGCATTTTTCGGAGGACTCTTACATAAGGAAGGAGTATCCGAGCAGAACAATTTTAATCGCTATCGGTTGATTCGCCACAAAGAAGCTCCGAAGAAAATCGATGTACACTTTGTGCAAAATGATATTGATCCTACCGGTTTGGGCGAGCCGCCATTTCCGCCAGTGTTTGCCGCAGTAGCAAATGCACTATATAAAAATACAGGTAAGCGATTCTACCATCAACCATTTATTAAAGAGTGGAATGAGAAAATCGATAAGACCTAGTGATTTACGTCCCTATCAGTTATTCTAGCACACAGCATAATTACCTTTCAAAAAAAGCCTCCGATGTTACTCGGAGGCTTACCCTCTAACAACCCATTCAACCTAGTACTAAAAAAAACTAAAGCGATCGTAAGAACCGGCTCACACTATTTTTAGCCGAGTGCTTTGACTGATGATTGACCCTGCGTATGTATTCTAATTGGCCAAGGGAATTACGGCAAACGATGATGGTGTTGCCCACATTCGTTTTCTGAAAAAGATCTCTGTCCACCCGAAGTTTTGTTTGTCCCGGCTCTACAATGAAGTAGCAATTCATCCACGCATCTGATTTTTCCACCACTTTAAATTTACCCAACCACACATAGCCGCGCGAAAGCTTAACAGACTCACGCCATTGCAACCAAAGTATCCATGCAAAAAGCGGTAATGCAATGAAACAACAGTAACCAATCAGGCGAATATAATTATCCATGGATGGCGGGATGCCCCGATGATTCTTCAAAATAATCACCGGTCCGATCAACAAAGCCAAAACCGTGAGCACGATCATTTGTCTCCGATTCGTACGAAAGCGTTTTAAGTGCGCCTCTGAACGGTTATGAATCTTATACTTCTGAAAATGTTGTAGCTCTTCCATGTTCAGCAGATGTTGGGTTTCCCTACCGTAACTCAGTGGTTGTTTAATAAAGCTAATTTGCCCAGCCACCACCCAATGCTTGATACACATTAACCATGGCTTGCATTTGCTGCATCTTCGTTTCGATTAACTCAAATTTAGATTCAAGTGCATCGCGCTGCGTAAGCAACACTTCCATATAATCGGCTCTGGCCGAACGGAAAAGACGCGTTGAAATATCAATTGACTCAGTAAGTGCTGCCACCTGTTGTGAGCGCAAGTCATAGCTGCTTTTCATGTTCTTGATATTCGACAGCTGATTGGCCACTTCAATACATGCGCACAAGATGGTTCGCTCGTACTGATGCATCGCTTGAATTTGTCGGGCGTTGGCATTGTAATACATCGCTTTGATACCATTTCGGTTCACCAATGGTGCGGTCAATCCACCCATAATAGAGTACATCATAGACTCTGGTTTACTCAACAAGTATCCGGCATTGAATGCTTCAAATCCGATGAGTCCTGAAATATTCAATTGTGGGTAAAAACTTGCGCGAGCTGATTTCACATCTAGTTTAGCGGCAGCCAATTCCAATTCCGCTTGACGTATGTCCGGGCGGTTTTGCAAAATCTGCGATGGGATACCTGCATACACGGTGGCTGGTGTCAGTTCCGTAAAACCTTGTGAGTCTCTCATCACTGGTTGTGGCAACCGTCCAACTAAAAAATTAATGCGGTTCTCCGCTTCCACAATCTCCTGTGCCACATGAAAGAGGCGACTTTGATTTTTCAGTACCTCGGCTTCAAATCGCCTAACGGCTAATTCGGTTACTTTCGCTGCTTGTTTCTCCTGACGCACAATCGCTAATGCATTTTGCTGTATCTCGATATTC